>CAZUPH010000006.1:0-31180 GCA_964621995.1 uncultured Rubrivivax sp.
CTCGCCCTGCGGCGCCCGCTGGTCGCGGTGGCGGTGCTGGCGGCGCTGGCGGCGGCCGTCGTCGCGGCGGCCCTGCCCTGGGCGGTGCCGGCGGCGCTGGGCGAGCGCTACGCCGGGGCGGTCGCGGCCTGCGTGTGCATGGCCCTCGGCGGGCCGGCGGCCATGCTCGGCCGGCTGGGCGCGGCGCTGCTGCTCGGCCAGGGACGCTTCACCGCCGCCAGCGTCCTGCATGCGCTGCGCCTGCTGCTGATGGCCGCCGGCATCGCCGCATGGGCGCTGGTGTTCCGGCAACCTGGCGACGGGATCTCGTCGGTGACGGCGGTGGCACTGGCCTGGACCCTCTCCGAGGTCCTGGTGGCGCTCGCGACCTTCGCGCTGCGGCCGGAAATGGGCGGAATGGGCGGTGATCGCGACGCTGCCGCCGCGACCGTGGCGCAATGAAGCGTGTACGCTGTCGGAGGGCCTCGCGCGGCACTCCTGCCGCGGCCCGCACCATGCTGCCCACTCCCCTGGCCTTCCGTCCGATGCCGGCGCCTGCGCGGCGCCCCGTCTCTGCATGAGCTCGATCGCCAACTGGCTGCGCAGCCTGCCGTTGGTGGGCCCCCTGGGCCGCCGCCTGCGCCGCACGCTGCGCCGCGGCGGCACCGCGCAGGAGGCCTTCCCCGGCACCGCGGCCTACTGGCAGGCGCGCTATGCGGCGGGCGGCGACTCGGGTGCCGGCTCCTACGGGCACTTCGCCGAATTCAAGGCCCGCGTCCTCAACGCGTTGTTCGACGAACTCCAGCTGCGCACCGTGATCGAGTTCGGCAGCGGCGACGGCAACCAGCTCAAGCTGCTGCGCGTGGCGGACTACACCGGCGTCGACATCAGCGCCGAGGCCGTCGTGCGCTGCCGCGAGCGCTTCGCCGGCCAGGCGGGTCGCCGCTTCATGACGCTGCAGGACTACGACGCGGCCACCCCGCCGCCGTGCGCCGAATGCACGCTGTCGCTGGACGTGGTCTACCACCTCGTCGAGGACGCCACCTTCGAGACCTACATGCGGCGGCTGTTCGACGCCGCCACGCGCGTCGTGGTCGTCTACTCGAGCAATCACGACGAGGCCGTGCAGGCCGACGGCTCGCACATCCGCCACCGCCGGTTCACGCGCTGGGTGGACGACCATGCGGCGGGCTGGCGACTGCTGCGGCACGTGCCCAACGAGCACCCCTTCCGCGGCGACTACCGCACCGGCTCGTTCGCGGACTTCTTCGTCTTCGTGCGCAGCGACGGTGCCGGCTGAACCGATGCGCGTGCTGCTGCTGGCCGCCGGCAGCGTGGTGCACACGCGGCGCTGGGCGCACGGCCTGGCCGGCGCGGGCGTGGAGGTGGTCTGCGCCTCGCAGCACGGCTTCGGCGACGAACCCTGGGCGCCGGCCGTGCAGTGCGTCGAGCTGCCCCACCGCGGCCCGGCCGGCTACGCGCTGAACGCCGCCGCGGTGCGGCGCCTGTTCGCCGAGCGGCACTGCCAGCTGCTCAACGCCCATTACGCCACCGGCTACGGCACGCTGGCCACGCTGTCGGGCGTGCGCCCGCGGCTGCTGTCGGTGTGGGGCAGCGACGTCTACGACTTCCCGCAGGCCTCGCCGCTGCACCGTGCCGGGCTGCGCCATGTGCTGGGCAGTGCCGACGGCATCGCCTCGACCAGTCACGTCATGGCGCGCCAGGTGCGCGCCGTGATGGGTCCGCGCTGGCGCGGCGACGTGGCCGTGACGCCCTTCGGCGTCGATGCGGCGCTGTTTGCGCCGGCCGCCGCGCCGGCGCCCGGCGCCGGGACGACGCGGCCGCTGGTCATCGGCACGGTCAAGAAGCTGGAACCAAAGTACGGCATCGACACGCTGATCCGCGCCTTCGCGCTGCTGGCGGACGACGCGGCGCTGCGCAGCGCGCTGCCGGCCGGGCTGCGCCTGCGCCTGGTCGGCGAGGGCGTGCAGCGCCCCGAGCTCGAGGCGCTGGCCCGTGCGCTCGGCGTGGCGGACCGGGTCGAGCTGCCCGGCGCCGTGCCGCACGGGCAGGTGCCGGTGCAGCTGCGGACCCTGGACATCTATGCCGCGGCCAGCCGCCTGGACAGCGAGAGCTTCGGCGTTGCGGTGATCGAGGCCTCGGCCTGCGGCCTTCCGGTCGTCGTGACGCGTGTCGGCGGCCTGCCCGAGGTGGTGCGCGAGGGCGAGACCGGGCTGGTGGTCGCGCGCGAGGACCCGCCGGCGCTGGCACGGGCCCTGCGCAGTCTGGCCCTGGACGAGGTCCTGCGCGAGCGGCTGGGCCGCCAGGGGCGCGCGCATGTGCTGCGGCATTACGAATGGGGCGCGTCGGTGCGCGCGATGGTGGAGGTCTACCGCCGGCTGCTGGCCGGCGAGCCGCTGCAGGCGCCGGCGCTGGGGGAGGGCGCATGACCCGCCTGGCCACCATCATCGCCCCCTGCCGCAACGAGCGCGCCCACATCGACGCCTTCTGCGACGCCGCGCTGGCGCAGCGCCTGCCCCCGGGCTGGGCGCTGGAGGTGCTGGTGGCCGACGGACGCAGCGACGACGGCACGCGCGAGCGGCTGGCCGAGCGCTGCGCGGCCGACGCACGGCTGGCCTGGGTGGACAACCCCGGGCGCATCGTCGCCAGCGGCCTGAATGCGTGCATCGAACGCGCCCGCGGCGAGGTGCTGGTGCGCTGGGACCTGCACACGCGGTATGCCGAGGACTACGTGGCGGAATGCATCGCCGCGCTACAGCGCAGCGGCGCGGACAACGTCGGCGGGCCCTGGGTGGCCGAAGGGCAGGGCGCCAGCGGGCGCGCCATCGCTGCGGCCTTCCAGTGCCGCTGGGTGGTCGGCGGTGCACGCTCGCGCGACACCGCCTACGAGGGCGAGGTCGACACCGTCTACCTGGGCTGCTGGCCGCGCGCGGTGCTGGAACGCCACGGCGGCTTCGACGAGCGGCTGGTCCGCAACCAGGACGACGAGCACAACCTGCGCCTGCGCCGCGCCGGCGCGCGCATCTGGCAGAGCCCGCGCATCCGCTCCTGGTACCGGCCGCGCGACTCGCTGGCCCGGCTGTTCGCGCAGCAGCGCCAGTACGGCTACTGGCGGCCCTACGTCGTGCGCAAGCATGGCCAGCCGGGATCGTGGCGGCAGGTCGCGCCGGCGGCGCTGGTGGCGGCGCTGGGCCTGGGCCTGCTGCTGCTGCCCTGGTCCGCTTGGCCGCTGGGCGCGTTGCTGGGGGCCTACGCGGCCTATGTGCTGGCCGCCAGCGTGGCTGCGGCGCCGGCGGCGGGCAGCGGCGGGGCGGCGCTGCGGCTGCCGCTGGCCATCGCGGCCTACCACCTGGGCTACGGCCTGGGCACCTGGCAAGGGCTGTGGGCGCTGGCGATGCGGCGCGCGCCCGCGGCCGCGCAGCAGGAGCTGACGCGGTGAACGAGCCGCGCCCCCCCGGCGCCGCGGCGCCCGACGAACCCGCGGCGGTGCGCGAGCGCTATGCGCGGCGCTCCAGCGCCGTGCCGGCCGACCGCTACAGCCTGCTCGCCAGCCCCGCCGCGCTGCGCGAACAGCAGCAGCGCCTGCGCGCGATGGCGGCACTGTGGCGCGCACACGGCTGGGCCACGCTGGCCGACAAGTCGTTGTGCGAGGTGGGCTGCGGCGCCGGCGGCAACCTCGCCGACCTGTTGCGCCTGGGCGCCGCACCCGCGCGGCTGACCGGCCTGGAACTGCTGCCCGAGCGCGCCGCGGCGGCGCGCGCCGCGCTGCCGGCCGCCGTGCGCGTGGCCGAGGGCGATGCGCTGCAGGCCGACCTGGCGCCCGGCAGCCAGCATGCGGTGCTGGCCTTCACCGTCTTCAGCTCGCTGCTGGACGACGCCTTCCAGCAGCGCCTGGCCGCGGCCATGTGGCGCTGGACGGCACCCGGCGGCGGCGTGCTGGTCTACGACTTCACGGTGGACAACCCACGCAACCGCGACGTGCGCGGCGTGCCGCCGGCACGCTGGCGCGCGCTGTTTCCGCAGGGCCGCGTGCACATGCGGCGGCTGACGCTGGCGCCGCCCGTCGCGCGGGCGCTGGAGCATCGCGCACCGGCGCTGCTGCCGCTGCTGGAGGCGCTGACGCCGCTGCGCACGCACCTGCTGGCCTGGATCACCAAAGCCCGATGAGCACACCCGACACCCCCTTCCTGCCCTTCGCGCTGCCCGAGATCGGCGACGAGGAGATCGCCGAGGTCGTCGACACGCTGAGGAGCGGCTGGGTCACCACCGGCCCCAAGGCGCGCCGCTTCGAGCAGGATTTCGCCGCCTTCCTCGGTACCACCGAGGCCGCGCCGCTGCACTGCGTGGCCGTCAACTCCGCCACCGCCGGCCTGCACCTGGCGCTGGAGGCGCTGGGCATCGGCCCCGGCGACGAGGTGATTACGACCACGCACACCTTCACCGCCACCGCCGAGGTGGTGCGCTACCTGGGTGCGGACGTGAAGCTGGTGGACGTGGACCCGGCCACGCTGAACATCGACCCGGCGGCCGTGGAGGCGGCGATCACGCCGCGCACGAAGGCGCTGATCCCCGTGCACTACGCAGGCCTCGCGGCGGACATGCCGGCGCTGCTGGCCGTCGCGCGCCGCCACGGCCTGAAGGTGGTGGAGGACGCCGCGCACGCGCTGCCCACCACCTGCGGCGGCGCGCTGGTGGGCACGCTGGCCTCCGACGCCACCGTCTTCAGCTTCTACGCCAACAAGACCATCACCACCGGCGAAGGCGGCATGCTGGTCACGCGCGACGCCGCGCTCGCGAAGCGCGCGCAGGTGATGCGCCTGCACGGCATGAACCGCGACGCCTTCGACCGCTTCACGGCCAAGGTGCCGAGCTGGTACTACGAGATCGTCGCGCCGGGCTTTAAGTACAACCTGACCGACATCGCCGCGGCGCTGGGCCTGCACCAGCTGAAGAAGGCACGGGCCTTCCGCGAACGCCGCGCCGAGATCGCCAGCCGCTACGACGCCGCCTTCGCCGGCCTGCCGGTGCTGCGGCCGCCGCAGCCTTGGCCCGGCGACCTGCACGCCTGGCACCTGTACGTGCTGCGGCTGGCCGACGGTGCGCCGTGCACGCGCGACGAGCTGGTCGAGCGGCTGTTCGCCGCCGGCATCGGCTGCAGCGTGCACTACATCCCGCTGCACCTGCACCCCTACTGGCGCGAGCGCTACGCGCTGACGCCGGCGATGTTCCCGCACAGCCAGCACGCCTACCAGCGCATGCTGAGCCTGCCGATCTACACGCGCATGACCGAGTCGGACGTCGAACGCGTGACCGACGCCGTGCGCGCGGCACTGCGCTGAGCGGGCCGGGTTGCGCGTGCATGCTCAAGCGGCTGTTCGACCTCCTCGGCGCGCTGCTGGCGCTGGCGCTGCTGTGGCCGCTGCTGCTGGGCATCGCGCTGGCGGTGCGGCTGGACTCGCCGGGGCCGGCACTGTTCCGCCAGGAACGCGTGGGCCGGCACGGCCGGCCGTTCCGCATCCACAAGTTCCGCACCATGGCGGCCGATGCGCCGGCCCGCGGCCTGCCGCTGACGGTGGGGGCCGACCCGCGCATCACGCGCGTGGGCGCTTGGCTGCGCCGCACGCGGCTGGACGAGCTGCCGCAGTTCATCGACATCCTGCGCGGCGACATGAGCCTGGTCGGTCCGCGCCCCGAGGTGCCGCGCTACGTGGCGCGGTACCCGGAAGCGCTGCGCGATCGCGTGCTGGCCGTTCGCCCGGGGCTGACCGACCCGGCCTCGCTGCAGTTCATCGACGAGGCCGCGCTGCTGGCCGCGGCGGCCGACCCCGAGCGCGAGTACGTGGAGGTGATCCTGCCGCGCAAGCTGCGGGCCGCGGCCGACTATGCCGAGCATGCGACGCTGGCGACCGACCTGCAGGTGCTGTGGCGCACGCTGGGCGCCCTGCTCGGGCGGCGCTGAGCGATCCGTACAATATCAAACCGTCACTTTGAAACTGTACAGATGCTGAACCGCGCCGCCGCCCGCACGCTGCAGCAGCTGGCCCGCGGCTTCCCGGTCGTGGCGATCACCGGCCCGCGCCAGTCGGGCAAGACGACGCTGGCGCGCACGGTGTTCGCCGACCGCCCGTATGTCAACCTCGAGGACCCGGACACGCGCGAGCTGGCACTGACCGACCCGCGCCGCTTCCTGGCGCGGCTGGCCGAAGGCGCGGTGCTCGACGAGGTGCAGCGCGCCCCGGCGCTGATGTCCTACCTGCTGGGCCTGGCCGACGCCACGCCGCGCATGGGCCGCTTCGTGCTGACCGGCTCGCAGCAGTTCGGGCTGATGGACGGCATCGGGCAGTCGCTGGCCGGCCGCGCGGGCCTGCTGACGCTGCTGCCGCTGGCGCTGGGCGAACAGGACCCGGCTTCGGTGCGGGATCTCGCACTCGACGAGGTGCTGTGGCGCGGCGGCTACCCGGCGCTGCACGCCGCGCACCGCGAGCCCGACCCGCGGCACTGGTTCGCAGCCTACGTCGCCACCTACCTGGAGCGCGACGTGCGGCAGATCCTCAATGTCGGCAACCTGCTGACCTTCCAGCGCTTCATTGCGCTGTGCGCCGCGCGCAGCGCGCAGCTGCTGAACCTGAATGCGCTGGCGTCGGACTGCGGCATCAGCCAGCCCACGGCGCGCCAGTGGCTGACCGTGCTGCAGGCCAGCCACCTCGTGACGCTGCTGCCGCCCTACCACCGCAATTTCGGCAAGCGGCAGGTCAAGACGCCCAAGCTGTACTTCCTGGACAGCGGTTTGCTGTGCCACCTGCTGCGCATCGGCTCGCCGGCCGACCTGCAGCTGCACCCGGCGCGCGGCGCCGTCTTCGAGACCTGGGCCGTGGCAGAGACGCTGAAGCACCGCTACAACCGGGGCCTGGGGGCGGACCTGCATTTCTGGCGCGACAACCATGGCCTGGAGGTGGACCTGCTGTTCGAGCACGCCGGCCGGCTGCACGCCGTGGAGTGCAGGTCCGGCATGACCTGGGCCGACGACTGGGCCGCCCCGGCCCGCCGCTGGCGCAGTGTGGTCGGCGCGGAGGCCGCAGACCCGGTGCTGTTGTACGGCGGCGACGCGAGCTTCGCACGTGCGGACCACCGTGTGCTGAGCTGGCGCCATCTCGGCCGGCCGGAGGCCTGGTCATGACCGGCAATGGGCATGTCTGGCACCGCGTGGACCGCGCGCTGGCTCGGCTGCGGCCCTACCGCGAGCCGCTGTCGCTGGCGGTGGACGCGCTGGTGGTGGCGGCCTGCTGGAACATCACCTACCTGTTCCGACTGGGCTTCGAGCGCTGGATCAGCGCGCGGCCCGACTACGACCCCTGGGTGATGCTGGGCGTGATCGGCGCCTACCTGGCGGCCAGCCTGCTGTTCAAGGTACCGCAGAGCATGTGGCGCTTCTCGGGCTTCGGCGAGATCAAGCGGCTGCTGCTGGCCTGCGCGCTGGCCGGCAGCGTCAGCGCCGCGGTGGTGATGGGGCTGGGGCTGGTGAAGGTGCCGCGCGCGGTGCTGGCGCTGCACCCGGTGGTGACGCTGATGGGCCTGGCGGTGGTGCGCATCCTGTACCGCATGACCTGGGAACATGCGCGCGCACGCATCGCCGGCGCCGGCGGCGAGGTGCGTCGCGCACTGGTGCTGGGTGCCGGCGAGGCGGCACGGCTGCTGCTGGCCGGCCTGCAGGGCCAGGGCTGGAGCATCCTGGGCCTGCTGGACGACGACCCGGCCAAGCAGCGCGCGCGCATCGCCGGCGTGCCGGTGCTGGGGCCGCTGGAGCTGCTGGCGCGCGAGGACGGCATCGACCCCGCGCTGCGCGCGAGCGTCACCCACCTGATCGTGGCCATGCCCGCGGCCAGTGCCGCACAGCGCAAGCGCGCGCTGACCCTGGCCGCCGAACTCGGCCGCCCGGTGCTGACGGTGCCGAGCGCGATGGAGCTGCGCGAAGGCCGCGGCCGTGTCGAACGCCTGCGAGACATCGAACCCGAGGACCTGCTGGGCCGTGAGCCGGTGCTGCTGGACGAGGCCGGCGTGGGCCCGGTGGTGCGCGGCCGCACGGTCCTGGTCACCGGGGCCGGCGGCAGCATCGGCAGCGAGCTGTGCCGGCAGCTGGCGCGGCTGGCGCCGGCGCGGCTGGTGCTGGTGGAGCTGAGCGAATTCAACCTCTACACCATCGAGCAGGAGCTCGCGGCGCGCCACCCGGCGATGCAGACCGTGCCGCTGATCGGCGACGTGAAGGACCTGGCGCAGATGCGCGCCCTCTTCGGCCAGTGGCGGCCGCAGCTGGTGTTCCACGCCGCGGCCTACAAGCACGTGCCGCTGATGGAGCAGCACAACGCCGCCGCGGCGCTGCGCAACAACACGCTGGGCACCTACCACGCCGCGTTGGCCGCGGCGGAGACCGGCGCCGAGCGCTTCGTGCTGATCAGCACCGACAAGGCCGTCAACCCGACCAACGTGATGGGCGCCACCAAGCGCGCGGCCGAGATGGTGATCAGCCAGATGGCGAGCCAGCATCCGGGCACACGCTTCATGGCCGTGCGCTTCGGCAACGTGCTGGGCTCCAGCGGCAGCGTGATCCCGAAGTTCAAGGAGCAGATCGCCGCCGGCGGCCCGGTGACGGTGACGCACCCGGAGATCATCCGCTACTTCATGACCATCCCCGAGGCCGTGCGCCTGGTGCTGCAGGCCGCCACCATCGGCGAGAGCGGCCAGGTGCTGGTGCTGGACATGGGCGAACCGGTGCGGATCGTCGAGCTGGCGAAGGAGCTGATCCGGCTGGCGGGGCATGCGCCGGAGGAGATCGGGATTCAGTTCACGGGGTTGCGGCCGGGGGAGAAGTTGTACGAGGAACTGCTGGCGGACGCGGAAGCGACGCTGCCGACCGCGGCGGCGCGCATCCTGCGCGCGCGACTGTCTCATGAGGCACCCGAGGTGTTCGGCATGCTCGAATGGATTGCAGCGCACGAGGACGCCGACGAGGACGCGGTGCGCGCCGCCATCGCCAGGTGTGTCTCCAGCTACAGGCCGGTGCCCACCGGCGGCCGGTTGCACGTCTGACCAGGGCGCGGACCTCGCGGTCCGCGCACCGCAGGATCCGCTGACGTTTCCGCCGGCCCGCCCCGCCTGTGCTCAGGGGCGCGGCATGGACGACAGCCAGCCCTCGAGCGTCCCGATCAGCGTGTCGCGGTCGAAGTGCGTCTGGGCGTGCCCCTTGCCGCCGCGACCCATGGCCTCCCGCCGCGCAGGATCCACCCGTGACATCTCGAGCACGATGCGGGCCAGACCCTCGGCGTCGCCCGCGGCGCAGGACAGCCCGGCGCCGGCAGCCCGGACCACGTCGGCCCCCTCGCCGTCGAGCATCGCGATGACGGGCCGCCCGGCTGCCAGGTAGCTCTGCAGCTTGCCGGGCACCGTCATCGCGAAGATGGGCTCCTTCTTCAGCGTCACCAGCATGGCGTCGGCGGCCGCGAAGAATGACGGCATGCGCTGCAGCGGATGTCTGCCGAGCAGGAAGACGGTCTTCTCCAGCCCGAGCCGCTCGATGTCGGCGCGCACCGAGGGCAGCGCGCGGCCGTCGCCGACGATCAGCCAGTGGATGTCGGTGCGGTCGCGCAGCGCCGCGGCCGCCGCGAGGATGGTCGGGAAGTCCTGGGCCTCGCCCACGTTGCCGGCGAACATCAGCCGGAAGGCCTGCGCATGCGGCTGCAGTTCGGCGGGCATGTCCGTCGCAGCCGGACCGTCGAAGACGCCGTCGGCCCACTGCGGGAAGTAGCGCGTCTTGGACGGATCACCCGACCATCGCTCGATGGGCCCGAAGAAGGCGCGCGATTGCGCGAGGATCAGGTCGCAGCGCCGGTAGATGAAGGCGACGAGGCGGCCCACCCAGCGCAGGCCTGCGGGCGAGCGCAGCACGCCGACCGCCGACAGCGTGTCCGGCCAGAGGTCCAGCACCCACAAGGCCAGCGGGGCGCGCTTGATGCGGCGCAACAGCACGGCCGGCAGCGCCGAGGTGATCGGCGAGGTCTCGAAGCAGAAGATGGCGTCGAATCGGCGGCCGCGCAGCAGCCAGGGCCCGAGCACACAACCCCAGAAGACGAAGCTCCAGTAGTTCAGCACCAGCCGCAGGCTGCCGTGGCCGCGCGGCCGCAGCGGCACCCGCAGGACCTCGGCGCCGCCGTAGGCCGCGAAGTCGCGCGGCGCGGCGGCGTACGCATCGAAGACGACGCCGTCCGGGTAGTTGGGCCTTCCGGTCAGGACCGTGACCTGGTGCCCGCGCCGGGACAGCTGCTCGACCAGTTCGTTGACGCGGAAGCTCTCGGGCCAGAAGTACTGGCTGACGACCAGGATGCGCAACAAGGGCGTCCCTCAGTCGTACTGGCGCCAGACCACCCGCCTCACATAGTCGGTGTAGCTGTGGATGATGCGCACGACCTTGTCCGACACGTTGGGCATGCTGTAGTCGGCCACCTGGCGCAGGTCGCGCTGACTGCCGCGGCCCTGCGTGGCCAGTATCGCCAGGCCCTGGCGGACCCGGTCGGCGTTCAGGCCGACCATCATCACCGCGCCTTCCTCCATGCCCTCGGGGCGCTCGTGCGCCTCGCGCAGGTTCAGCGCCGGGAAGTTGAGGATGGACGACTCCTCGGAGATGGTCCCGCTGTCGGACAGCGCGGCGCGCGCGTGCATCTGCAGGTGCACGTAGTCGTGGAAGCCCATCGGCTTGAGCAGCTGGACGTTGGCATGGAAGCGCGCGCCCTCGGCGTCGATGCGCTTGCGCGTGCGCGGATGCGTCGAGACGACCACCGGCAGGCCATGTTCCTCGGCCACGGCGTTGAGCACCTCCACCAGCCGCGCGAACGAGCGCGGCGGGTCCACGTTCTCCTCGCGGTGGGCACTGACGATGAAGTAGCGTTCGCGCTGCAGCTGCAGCCGGGCAAGCACGTCGGACGCGTCGATCTGCGGCCGGTAGTGCGCCAGCACCTCGGCCATCGGGCTGCCGGTCTTGATGACGAGGTCCGGCGGCAGGCCCTCGCGCAGCAGGTATTCGCGTGCGATGTCGCTGTAGGTGAGGTTGACGTCGGCCGTGTGGTCGACGATGCGGCGGTTGGTCTCCTCCGGCACGCGCTGGTCGAAGCAGCGGTTGCCGGCTTCCATGTGGAAGATCGGGATCTTGCGACGCTTGGCCGGGATCACCGCCAGGCAGCTGTTGGTGTCCCCCAGCACCAGCAGCGCTTCCGGCGCCACCTCGGCCAGCACCCGGTCGATCGCGATGATCAGGTTGCCTATGGTCTGCGCGGCGTTGGCGCCGGCGCTGTCCAGGAAGTGATCGGGCTTGCGCACGCCCAGGTCGTCGAAGAAGACCTGGTTGAGCTCGTAGTCGTAGCTCTGCCCGGTGTGGATCAGCGTATGGGCGCAGTGCTCGTCCAGCCGCGCCAGCACGCGCGACAGCCGGATCACCTCCGGCCGGGTGCCCACCACCGTGGCGACCTTCAGCCTGTTCATGCCGCGTCCACCTTGCACGACCGCGTGTCCGGCCGCTGACGGTCGAACACCTCGTTGGCCCACAGCATCACGATCAGCTCGTCGTCGCCGACGTTGGTGATGTTGTGGGTCCAGCCGGGCACGGTCTCGACGATGCGGCCGCTGCCGCCCTCGACCACCTCCTCGTGGCGCTCGCCGCTGACGATGTGGCGGAACCCGAAGTGCGCCTTGCCCCTGATGACGAGGAACTTCTCGGTCTTGCTGTGGTGGTAGTGCTCGCCGCGCGTCACGCCCGGGTGGGCGGTGAAGTACGAGAACTGCCCGCAGTCCGGCGTCTTGAGCATCTCGACGAAGACCCCCCGCGGGTCGCCGTGACGCGGCACCGTGTAGCCGAAGGACTCCACCGGCAGGAAGCTGACATAGGTGGAGTACAGGGCCCGCACGAGCCCGGTGCCGACCCGTGCCGTCATCAGGGTCTCGCGGCTGTCCCGGAAGCCCTGGATCGTCGCGGCCACCTCGCCGACCGTCGTCGTGTACTCCGGCTGGACGGACACGAAGCGCCCAGTGGGGTCGGGCGCGGCGTCCAGCAGCGCACACATCGAGGCCACCACGTCGTCGACATAGACCAGCCGCAGCGGCGCGGCCGCGTCGTGAACCGTGATCGGCAGCCCGCGAGCGACGTGGTGGCAGAAGGTGGCGACGGCCGAGTTGTAGTTGGGCCGCGACCACTTGCCGAAGACGTTGGGCAGCCGGTAGACGTGCACGGCGACCCCGGTGCGTGCGCCGTAGGCGTGCACCGCTTCCTCGGCCGCGAGCTTGCTGCGGCCGTAGGGGTTGTCCATCGCCGCCTGGGTCGACGAGCTGTACACCAGCCGCGGCGGCCTGCCCGTCGCCGCCAGCGCGTGGCAGATCCGCTCGGTGAAGGCGGCGTTGCCCAGCGCATAGTCGTCCGGGCTCGGCGGCCGGTTGACGCCGGCCAGGTGGTAGACCAGATCGACCTGCTCGAACGAGGACCGGAGCAGGTCGTCCGTGGCGTCGTGCGCAACCGCGATGATCTCGGCATGCCCCAGCTCGCCGAGGCGGATGCGCAGGTTGGTGCCTAGAAAGCCGCGGGCACCGGTGATGGCGATGCGCATCCTCAGTCCTCCGGGTGGGCGGGCTCGCCGCGCGCGATGCGCCGCATGAAGTCGAGCTTGAGCAGCAGGGCCTTCATGGCCTCGACATCGAGGCGCTCGGTGTTGTGCGAGTTGTAGTCCTCGCTGGTCGTGATCCGCGTCTCGCCCTGCTCCACGAACTTGCCGTAGTTCAGGTCGCGGCCGTCTGGCGGCACCCGGAAATAGCCGCCCAGGTCCTCGGCCGCGGCGCGCTCCTCGCGGCTGAGCAGCACCTCGTAGAGCTTCTCGCCGTGCCGCGTGCCGATGACCTGCACCTCGTGGCCGCGCCGGTCCATCAGTTCGAGGATCGCCCGGGCCAGCGTCTGGACGGTGGCCGCCGGCGCCTTCTGGACGAACAGGTCGCCGTTGCGGCCATGCGTGAACGCGTACAGCACGAGCTCGACCGCGTCCTCCAGCGTCATCATGAAGCGTGTCATCGCCGGGTCCGTGATGGTGATCGGCCTGCCGGCCGCCACCTGCTCGACGAACAGCGGGATCACCGACCCGCGCGAGGCCATCACGTTGCCGTAGCGGGTGCCGCAGATGGTGGTGCCGGTGCCCTCCAGGTTGCGCGACGCGGCCACCATCACCTTCTCCATCATCGCCTTGGAGATGCCCATCGCGTTGATCGGGTAGACGGCCTTGTCGGTGCTGAGGCAGACGACGCGCTGCACCCCTGCCGCGATCGCCGCCTCCAGCACGTTCTCGGTGCCCAGCACGTTCGTCCGCACCGCCTCCATCGGATGGAACTCGCAGGACGGCACCTGCTTGAGCGCGGCGGCATGGAAGCAGTAGTCCACGCCCCGCATGGCGCCCGCCACGGCCCGCGGGTCGCGGACGTCACCGATGTAGAACTTGAGCTTGGCGCTGCGGTAGCGCTTGCGCATGTCGTCCTGCTTCTTCTCGTCGCGGCTGAAGATGCGGATCTCCCCGATGTCGGAGTCGAGGAAGCGCCGCAGCACGGCGTTGCCGAACGAGCCGGTGCCGCCGGTGATGAGGAGGGTCTTGTCGGTGAACATGGGTCTGGACTGTAGGCCTCAGCGCGCTGGCAGCGAGGATGCTGCACTCCGGAGCAGCCGCGTCTTCTGTTCCTCGGTTGGGTAATTGATCAGCACCGCCCGGTAGGGGCCCTTGAAGACGAACAGGCTGCCCGCCGCAGCGCCGACGACGCCGCATCGGCGGATCAACGCGGCCATGTCGTCCAGCGAGCCGGCGCCGCCGAGCACCGTCATCGGCACCTTCAGGGTGGTTCGCATGCGCTCGGCCAGCTCGAGGTCGTAGCCCTTCATCTGCCCGTCGCGGTCGACCGAGTTCACCACGATCTCGCCAGCACCGGCCTCCTGCAGCCTGGCGGCCAGCTCGAAGGGGTCGACCTTGTGCGCCCTCGTCGCGTTGTGCGTGCACAGCTCGTAGCCCTTGGCGAACAGGCCGCTGCGCTTGCGGACGTCGAGCACCGCGACCACGCTCTGCCGCCCGACGGCACGGGCGATCTCGCCGAGCAGGCCCGGGTCGGCGACGGCGGCGGCGCTGATCGACACCTTCTCGACGCCGAGGTCGATGATGCGCGCGGCCTGCTCGGCGGTGGTGACGCCGCCGCCGTAGCACAGCGGCATCCTGCACTCGGCTGCCAGCTTGGCGATGAGGCCGAAGTTGGGCTGCGCACCGGTGACGCTGGCATCGATGTCCAGGACGATCAGTTCGTCGGCCTCCTTCTCGTTGAAGATCTTGACGGCGTTGATCGGGTCGCCCACGTACTTGGGCGACTTGAATCCCTGCGTCTTGACGAGGCCGCCCTGGTGGACGAGCAGGCAGGGGATGATGCGGGGCCTGAGCATTTCAGTTCAGCGCGAAGTTCTTCAGGAGCTGGGCGCCGAAGTGGTGGCTCTTCTCCGGGTGGCACTGCACGCCGTGGATGTGGCCGTTGGAGACCATGCAGTCGAAGTCGAAGCCGTAGCAGGCCTTGGCGGCGCTGTGCTCGGCGTGCTCGCACTCGAAGTAGTACGAATGCAGGAAGTAGAAGCGGGGCTCGGGTTCGAAGCCGCTGCACAGCGGGTGCCCCTCACGCGGCACGACGTCGTTCCAGCCCATGTGGGGCATCGGCAGCGCGGCCGACGCCGGGTGGCCGGCGAACGAGCGGACACGCCCGGGGACCCAGCCCAGTCCCGGTAGCTGCCCTTCCTCGCTGCCGTCGGCGAGCATCTGCATGCCCACGCACACGCCGAGCACGGGCACGCCGCGATCGTGAACCATGGTCTGCAGCGTCGGCAGCATCCCCGAGGCGTGCAGCGTCTGCATCGCATGGTCGAAGGCCCCGACGCCGGGCAGGATCAGCCGCCGGGCGTCTGCCAGATCTTCCGCGGAACGTGCGCGATCCGCCGGAATGCCCAGGCGCTTGTACATGTTCAGGAAGGCCTGGACGTTGCCGACGCCGTAGTCGACGATCCTGATCACCGGAAGTACCTCCTCTCGAGGCCCAGCCAGCGCATCGCATTGGCGCCGAAGCCGATCATCCAGCGCTTGTTGCGGTAGTCGCGGTAGGTCTTCTTCGGAAGATCGAAGAGCGCCTGCAGTTCGTCCACCGTCAGGTCCAGCTTGTGCGCGACGTACTCGAACTCCTGCTTCAGGAAGTGCTCGTCCATCTCCGGCCTGGCGATGCGGTCCAGCGCTTCGTCGCGGGTCATCTGGCCGGTCATGATCAGGCTCGAGAAGTGCGCGCGCCGCTTCTCGAACCCGAAGCGGCGCGGCAGCCAGTAGTCCTCGTAGAAGCGTGTGAAGCGCGACTCGTGGTGCTTGTGCCTGAAGCGCTGCCAGCCGAAGCGGCGGTTCAGTTCTTCCTCGGCGTCCTTCTTGACATAGGGCACGAGGTTCAGCGGATGGTGGACCTTCATGCCCAGGATCTTCTGGTAGAAGACCTTGTAGACGAGGATGTCGGTCAGCGGGAAGGTCTTCAGCTCGCCCTGCCCGAAGCGCCGCCAGATGTCGTTGAACAACCGCTTGTCGATGCCCAGGTAGCCGCCCCACTCCTCGGGCTCCCGGCAGCACTCGGTGGAGAAGTTCGAGCCCGTGATGATGTGCTTGATGCCGTGCTGGCGGGCAAACTTGTACAGGCCGGAGAAGAAGGCTGCGTCTTGCACGAGGTCCTGGTCCGGGATGCCGGAGCGCAGGAAGGCGACCTGCAGGCGCTTCATCTCCTCCCAGTTGACCACCTCGGTGTACAGGTCGAGGCCGAGGCCGTCGACCAGCTTCTCGATGTTGCCGACGGCCTGGTCGGTGTTCCAGCCCGCGTCGACGTGGAAGAGCAGCGGGCGCAGGCCCATCTTCTCCTTGGCCACGTAGGCCGCGTAGGAACTGTCGAGGCCGCCGCTCAGGCCGATGATGCAGTCGAAGTCGCGGCCCTTGCCGGCGGCGCGGATCGAATCCGCAAGCGTCGCCAGCACGGCAGCCCCCTTCTCCCCGGTGTCCCAGTTCGGCCGGATCGTGATCTCGAAGTTGTTGCAGTAGTCGCACCATCCGCGCTCATCGAACCGGATGCTCGGATCCGATGTGTCCATGATGCAGTGGCTGCAGATCTTGTAGGCGGTTCTGGGCATGGGTGTCTTCATCAGTGCGACGCCGGACGCAGGCGCGCACGAATCTGCACTTGGCGGTACTTCGATGTGTAGGGCCAACCGAATGCTGCAGGCCGTCCGATGAGCTTCTTCGCGACGTTCTTGGCAAGATTCAAGACGCCGTCGATGCGTGAACGACGCACGGCAACGATGTCGAAACCGGCGCGATCCAGAAAGCCGAGTATGTGCTTTTCCCCGGCAAAGACGAGATGGTCCGGCAGCCCCAGCTCGTATGGAAACTCATCGCGACGGGCGAGGTCCGCGAGGTTCCCGGTCTCGAGGAAGAGCTCGCCCTCGGGCACGAGCGCCTGCCGCAGGTCGAGAAGAAACGCGCCGAAGTCCGGGATGTGCGAAAACACATCGACAATGGAAATGACCCGGAACCTGGGCATGCCGGGGCGCAGATAGTCCTCGATGATCTCGAGGCCGCGTTCCCGTGCACGCACGGCCTTGTGGTGCATGGGTTCGAGTCCGACAACCTGGCTCCCTGCAGGCGCCAGCATCCGAACGGCCTCCAATATCTCTCCGTAGCCTGCCCCTACGTCAAGCCAGCTCACCTGCTGTCTCGAGGCCCACATGTCATCGAAGAGGACAGAGAAGACACGCTTGTAGCGCCGTACCTTCGCGGGTACGCGTCTCGCGGTCACCACGTGGCCGCCCAGCTCGGGCGCGTGAGTGCCGGTGCGAACCGCGGAGTCGATCAGCGCCAGAGCAGGCCGCGGGTTGCACAGAAGCAGGTCGCACGCATTGCAGCGGACCGCAGAGAAACCCGCTTCACGTGCCCATGGTGCAAACGACGCGGATCCACAGTACGGGCATGCCACTTCCTCGACGCTAGCGGCTTTCATGCGGTTCCATGTTCCAGGCTCTTGCCGGGTTGCGCCCCGCAGAATCGCAGCGTGCGGTGAATGAGGCGGTTCCAATCGAGGTGCTCGGCCGCAACCCGGGTGGCGCCGGCTCGCATGTGTGCGAGCCGGTCTGGATTGCCGGCGATGCGGCGGATCTCCTCGGCCAGCCTGTCCGCCCTGATTTCGCGGGCGGGAAGTATCACGACATTGTCATGCAGGTTGAGGTAGCTGATGTCCTGGTGACCGACGTCGCCGCAGACAAGGGGCAGTCCGCAGGCGATGGCCTGTTGCCACAGAATCGACTGGCTTGCCGGAAACACGGCGATGTCGGCAGCGCAGAAGTGCCGATAGATGTCCGCGCTTCCAAGCCAGCCGGCCCAGTGGATCTTTCCCCCGGCCGGGGAGTGCGCGATCAGGCTTGTCTTGTACTCGGCGTCAGCCGCTGAGGCTTCGCCCACGACGATCAACTTGATCGGGAGTTCCGGCAAGGCGGCGATCGCTTGAAACAGAAGTTCCGTGCGCTTGGCTGGCGCCAGCTTGCCGCCGGTCACGATCACGATGTCGCCGTCCGCGAAGCCAAGTTGCTCGCGCAGGCGCCGGGCCTCGCCGCTGCCAGTGACGCTCCGCACCAGGTCCATGTCGGCTCCGAGTGGCAGCACCTCCATCTCTTCGTGTGGCACGCCATACACCTCATTCAGAAACGTTGCGCCGGCCGGAACAATGGGGAATATTCTCGACAAATGGGGCCGCGCGCGGTCCAGATACCGCTTCCGGATCACGCCATGCAGCACCTTCAGTGAAAGCCAGTTCTTTCCGGAATTGCTGTAGTCGGCGTGATAGTCAAGAATGATCTTGCAGTGCCGATTGCTTTTCACGTATTCGATGCACTCGGGCAGGTTGAGCATGATGTCGTGAACAAAAATCAGGTCCGGAGCGGCTGCCTCGATTAGCCCGCTGATGTCCGTGTACGCGCGCAGGCGATTCAGGAAATTGAATCGGTACTGAAGCTTTATTATCTTTGCGCCGTGATCGTCATAAATTCGAGAGGGCCACGCTGGGTCGTGTCGATCGTTGTAGTAGTCGAATACGGAATCGAACGTCGAGGCCACCACGGTCACCTCGTGGCCGTGCTTGCGATAGTACTTGACGAGCAGATTTTCTTGGTATTCGAGCGACTCGTTGTAGAAGTCGCACAACATGAAGATCCTCATGGCAGACGAATTTCCTGGCGGGATGCCGCCGCCTGCCTGGAGCCGCCGGCCAGTGCGAAAGTCAGGACCCAAAAGAGCCCCCCGAATGAAAGCAGCGTGGTGAACAGATGTCCGTTCGTCAGAGACAGGCCAACCGGAAAGACCACAAGGACGACGAAACGTTGGTTCCATCGACTGGAGACCCAGTCCAGAACAAGAAGAAATGCTATCAGTGCGAGCCCGACGACGATGATGCCTGCGCTGCCGGCGGCAGCGATGCCGTCACCTGCGAATAGATTGGCATTCATGTTGAACTCTGGCATGCCGAAAAGGCGGTCGCCGAGAATGTAGCCAAGGCCGGGCCATAGAGGATCTGCTGAGAATTTCGCAGGTGCGTCAATGAGCAGATCAAGGCCCTTCACGTGGCTCCAATAGGTGAAAGCTTCGGTACTGAAGTGATCGAAATATTGACTGAGTGTGAGACCGGGAATGGCAATCGTTCTGTTTACGAGGAAGACCGCCAAGGCGCCTGCGACGACGTCCGTTTCCCATCTGGAGGCCGCGTAGAAGGTCAGGGTGCCGAAAACGAGAAGTGCGGTGGAAACGCCGTATCGCAACGCCAGTCTGCCGCGCAAAAGCGCATCGAGTGCCACCATTGCAAGAGGCAACAGCAGGACGACCTTCTGCGCGTTGATCGCGTACATCAAGACACATCCGGAGACGCCCATGAGAAGAGAGAGGCGTCTCTTGTAAACGAGCCCTGCCGCAATCAGGGCGGGATTGACGACGTTGCTGAAATAAGTCTGAACGTATGCGATCAGTGTTCCGGTGCTGGCCCCTGCCGCCCGTTGTTCGTACACGTTGTCGAGTGCCACGAACGACATCACGCCCCGGTATTCCAGCAGTAGCAGCGCAGCCATCGCCACCCAGAGTGATGACAGCACGGCGAGAAAGGCGTTCGATGGATCGAGCCGCGGACCCGGGCGAGAAGCCGGGGAGCGAGAACACAACCAGCCGGCCACACAAGAGACCGCCGTCAGGGCCAGGGCGAAGGGCAGGTACTGATCGAGCCGATGGGCGTCCAGGCAGAACGTCACGACGATGCCCGGCACGAAGACAACCAGGTACAGCAGCATCAGGATCACAGCAGACGCACGAGACAGTCCGACGGGCATGGTCGAGGCGGCAGCGGTGAGCAGGGTGACGACGACGACGACCTCCGACGCACCCAAAGGACGAAAGGTGAAGCCCATGTACTCCCAGGCCGGGTACAGGTACTCCACATAGGCGAAATAGATGCTCAGCGCATACAGCGCAGTCGCGGCCAGCAGCGCCAGGCGTGCGCGGGTCAGCAGTGCGGCGCGTATTCGCGGGCGCCGGTGCTTGCTACGGTCGCCAGCGACCCGCGCGTCACTCGACGCGGGAGCGTTTGGGGAGGGCGCTGCTTGCATCATCAAGGCCGGTTGGCCCCTGAGGGCACGTCATGCGGCACGGGGTCTGTCTCTGATCCGTTACGCTGCGTTGCTCTGAAGTGCCGGGTGTCCTGGAGCGCCGTCCCGGCCCGGCGGCTGTCTTCGGCGTGCCGCATCAGATCCACCCGAGGCCAATTCCTGTGCCGACTGCAATCAAGGCGGGCATGATCCACAGGGCACAGGGTCTGAGCGCGGGTTCGACCAATTGGCGCAGGTCGCTCAATGTGCAGCCCACGACTCGCAGGACCACGACAAGGTACAGCGCGTAAAAGGCCAGTCCCGACAGTGCGTAGGCCTCCGTCCGCAAGTTGCCTATCCACGTCGAAGCAGTGATCACGGCCCCGACCCGGATCATCAGGCCCCCGATCTGCAGCACCAGTGCCGCACGCTGCCGGCCGCAGACGTGAAGGGCAATCGAAACGGGGGCCGTCAGGAAGTGCAGCACGAACCAGGGAGTCAGCCATGCGACCACCACGCCCGCGCGGCGCCACTCGTCGCCGAACACCGGAGCAAACACGAACGGAGCGACGATACCCAGCGCCAGGAGCGGGCCTCCGCCGGTGCGCAGCAGCGCAGCCAGGACGCCGATCGTGAAGCGTGCCAGGTTCCCAGACCGGAGTTCTTCGGGGGCTCGAGACAGATAGACCTGCGATACGGCCGTGCCAAGCAGCGCCATCGGGGCTTGGACGACGAACATCGCGAGCATCAAGTGGCCTGCCTCCACCGTCGAGCCGAGGACAGCGATCAGCAGGACGGGAAGCTGAATGCTGGCACTGTTCGCGAGCGCCTCGGTGGCCGAGTACATCGGGTAATTGCGGTGACGCCACGCGGCATCGCGAATCCCTTGCCACGACACGCTGGCAGTCAGGCTCGGCCCGTCGCGCCGAACACGGCTCAGCAGCGCGAGGCAGCCGGTGGCACTGTTGAGCAGGGGGCCCAGAATCAGCCCGATCGGGCCGAACCCGGCGGCGCCCAGGCCAATCTGTACGCCCGTTGCCGACCCTGACTGGATGACCCGTGCAGACGCCAACGACGTGAACTGTCGACGTCGGATGAGCCAGTACTGCAGCGCTGCAAATACGCCTGCGTAGCACAGGCACAAGGGGAGAAGCCAAAGAAAGGGGCCGACCAATGGTTGACCGCTCAGCCGCGATACGAGGTCGGATCCGAACCAGATCAGAACCGCCGACACGGCGCTCGTGCCGACCGCGACAAGTGCCGCCAACACGAACAGGTTTTCCGCCTCCTGGTCGTCCTCCGGCATGGCGATGGCGACTTCGTAGCGAAGACACACCGCCACCGAGACGGTCATCAGGATCGCGGAAAAGGCCGCCAGCAGGCCGAACTCCGCGGGCGAGTACAGCCGCGTCAAGATCGGCATGCCGGCGGCGGTGATGGCATGGCCGAGAGCCGTGCCACCCACGAGTACCGTGACGGCCTGCGCGAAGCCCCCGCGCCGGAGGGCTCCAAGCCACGTCGCGGGCTTCAGCGCGGCGAGGCCCAGTCTACGCTGCGCCGCGCGCGAAGTGCGATCCGACACTGGAGAGCCGGCCACGGACTCGTTCATCGGCAGCCCATTGCGACAAGACGCCCCGTGACTTCATTGTGCGCACGATGCGAAACCCAGTTCTACGGCGACACGATGCAGTTGTGCGTCGCCCAGGTCCGCACTCATCGGCAGACTGATCACCTGTGCCGCCGCCGTGACGCTTTGCGGGCAGCACTCGGGGCAGCAGTAAGCCGCATAGGCCGGTTGATGGTGCAGCGGCTTCGGATAGTGCACGGCGGTCGGGATGCCACGAGCGGCCAGGGCGGCCTGCACGGCGGGGCGGTTCTCCACGAAGACGGTGAACTGCGCCCAGACGCAGTCACGGTCCGGGCGCACGTTCAGCAGTCGCACACCGGGGACCTCGCGCAGCAGTTCGCGGTAGCGCTCGCCCAGCGCCTTGCGCTGTTCGATCTCCCAATCGAACCGGTCGAGCTTGCCCAGCACCACGGCGCACTGCAGCGTGTCCATGCGGCCGCCGACGCCCAGCCGCGTGTGCGTGTAGCGCGCGCTCTGGCCGTGCACCCGGATCTCGCGGCAGGCCTGCGCCAGCCGGTCGTCGCTCGTGAAGATCGCGCCGCCGTCTCCGTAGCAGCCCAGCGGCTTGCTCGGGAAGAAGCTGGTGCAGCCGAAGGTGCTCAGGTTGCAGCTCTGCCGTCCCTTGTAGGTCGCGCCGAAGCTCTGCGCGGCATCCTCGATCACCGGCAGGCCATGCCGCGCGGCGATGGCGTTGATCTCGTCCATGTCGGCCACCTGGCCGTACAGGCCGACCGGCATGATGGCGCGCGTGCGGGCCGTGATGCGGGCCTCGATGAGCGAGGCGTCGATGTTGCAGGTATCCGGCTCGATGTCGACGAAGACCGGCTTCGCGCCCGCCAGCACGATGGTCTCTGCCGTCGCTGCGAACGTGAACGGGGTCGTGATGACCTCGTCGCCGGGTTGCAGGTCCAGCGCCATCAGCGAGATCAGCAGCGCCTCGGTGCCGCTGGCCACGGTGATGCAGTGCTTCGCGCCGGTGCGCGCGGCCAGCGCCGTCTCCAGTTCCCTGACCTCGGGGCCCATGATGTACTGGCCGTGGTCCAGCACCTTCTGGATGCGGTCGTTGATGTTCTCTCGCAGCGCCGCGTACTGGGTCTTCAGGTCTATGAAGTCCATCGTCGGCGGCTTCTCGGGGGCATTCATGGGTGCGGGGTCCTCAGCGGGTTTCGATCGGTGCCAGCCGGTCTCCGGCGAGCCGGTAGCGCTCGCCGGTGGCCGGGCAGGCGGCCTCGCCCTCGCCGCTGGCCGGCAAGGCCAGGCGCTCGCCGTGGCGGCTCATCCAGCCGATGCGGCGCGCCGGCACGCCCACCACCAGGGCATACGGGGGCACGTCGCGCTGCACCACGGCGCCCGCGCCCACGAAGGCGTGCTCGCCGATGGTCGTGCCGCAGACGATCGTGCAGTTGGCGCCGAGGGTCGCGCCGCGGCGCACCAGCGTGCGCCGGTACTCGGCCTTGCGGGCGACCGCCGCGCGCGGGTTGTAGACGTTGGTGAAGACCATGCTGGGACCGCAGAACACGTCGTCTTCCAGCGTCACGGCGTCGTAGACCGAGACGTTGTTCTGGATCTTCACGTTGTCGCCGATGACGACGTCGTTGCCGACATACACGTTCTGACCAAACGAGCAGCCGCGCCCGATGCGCGCGCCCGCACTGATGTGCACCCAGTGCCAGACGCGGCAGCCCTCGCCCAGTTGCGCGCCCTCGTCGACGATGGCGCTCGGGTGGATCGTGGTGGCCGATGCCATGCGGTAGCGCTCCGTGCTCAGTAGGCCAGCGGCAGGTTGACGCGGCGACCGTCCCGCGAAGACAGGTACATCGCGATCAGCAACTCCAGGCTCTTCAGCCCTTCGCGGCCGTCGGTCTCGGGCTCGGCCTCGCCCCGCAGCGTGCGGATCACGTTGTCGTAGTACAGCGGGTGGCCGAAGCCATACACCGAGGTCGTCTGGTAGTTGGCTTCCTGGATCTCGGCATCCTGCGGGTGGGGGTCGGCAAACTCCCAGTGCTGGATCTCGTTGACCGCGACGCCGCCCACGCGCACCGAGCCGCGCTCGCCCAGGATCGTGATCGACCCCTCCAGGTTCTTCGGGTAGGTCAGCATGGTCACGTTGATCGAGCCCATCGCGCCGTTGCGCCACTTCAGTGCGGCCACGCCGGTGTCCTCGACCTCGATGTTGCGCGCCAGCGTGCCGGTGTAGGCCATCACGCTCTCCACCGGGCCGATCATCCAGTCCAGCAGGTCCACGTAGTGGCTGGCCTGGTTCATGAACGCACCGCCGTCGAACTCCCAGGTGCCGCGCCAGGCCGCGCTGTCGTAGTAGCTCTGCGGGCGCGTCCAGAAGACGTTGACGTTCACCATGTAGATTCGGCCGAAGCGCTGCTGGTCCACCGCCTGCTTCAGCAACTGGAGCGTGCGGTTGCGGCGGTTCTGCTTGACGACGAACAGGTGCACGCCGGCACGGTCGCAGGCCTGCACCATGCGCAGGCCATCCTTCCAGCGCGTGGCCATCGGCTTCTCGGTCATCACGTCGCGCCCGCTCTCGGCGATCTCGATCACCTGGGCCGGATGCAGCCCGCTGGGCGTGGTGACCACCACGCAATCCGCGTTCGTCGCCTTGAGCATATCGCCCAGCGTGGCGTGGCCGCGCGCGCCAGTGGCGACCACGGCCCTGGCCAGCGCCGCAGCATCGTTGTCGCACACGTCGACCAATTCGGCACGGTCCTGGTGCTTGCGGATGGCCTCGAAGTGGTTGGCCGCGATGCGGCCGCAGCCCACCAGGGCGAACCGGACCCGGCGGTCCGTGACGGGAGTGCGTTTCGGGTGCATGCGAGGGCTCGTGTTGGGAGGTGGGGCCAGGCCCCGCCGTGTCAGGCCGGCGGCCGGCGGGCGCCGCGCAACGCGCGGGCAAGGACGTACAGGGTCAGCAGAACGCCGCCTGCGAAGGTCGCGGCGACGGCCGACAAGCCGCGGCGCGGCCAGCTCTTGCGTTCGGGCGGCGTGGCGACATCGATCACCTGGATGAGCGCACCTTCGCGGCTCTCGTCCAGGCGGGCCATCTCGTACTGGCGTGCGAACAGCTCGAAGAGCGCTTCCTGGTACTTGAAGTCGCGGTAGCGTGCCACGTAGTCCGGTGTGTCCCCGCCACCCGTCCCCTGGTCGCGCTCGACCCGTGCAAGCTGCGAACGCAAGGCCATCAACTGCGAGAGCTGCTGCTGGACCTCGGCGCTGGTATCGGCCAGCCGGCTGCGCAGCGTCTGCAGACGGATCTCCGCCGCGGTGGCTTCGGCCCGCAACCGGGCGTAGCTCTCGGCGGCCGCCTTGGGTTCGGCCTTGAGTGCGCCGGCATTGAAGCCGCTGGCCTGCAGCGCCGCCTGCGCCTGGGCCAGCCGCTCGCTGGCGGCCTTGAACTCGGCCTCGAAGAACTGGCGGCGCTGCTGCGCCTCGGTCAATGCCAGCTCCGACGTGATGCGCCGCAGCTCGTCGACATACTGGTTAGCCATCCGGGCGGCACGGTCCGGGTCCACGTCCTCGACCGATACCGTGATCAACCCGTCCTTGCGTCCCAGCGAGATGCCGACGCGCTTGGCGAGCGTCTCGCGTGCTTCGACCCGCAGCTTGACGTCATAGACCTTCTGCAGGTCGAAGCGCTCGATCAAGCGGTCGCTGACATTGATGCTTCGCAGCAGTGCAACGTACTGGTCGGCCGTGCTCTTGACGCCGACGGCGCCGCCTGCGAGACCAGCGAGGGCGCCGAGCTGGCTGAGCGCCGCTGCCGCGGAACTCTGCGCCGCCTGCGGTGGCAGGAAGGTGGTCTGCGCGGTGAAGCGCGGCGTCAGCAGGAAGGTGATGCCGAGCACCAGGAATCCTAGGGCCAGCGCACCGCCGACGATGAGCTTCCAGGACTCCAGCAAAGGGGTGAGCAGGTCGACGCCGAATGCATCGTCGTCGATCGCTTGGGCCGCCTCGGGATTGGCCGGCATCTCGGTCGTCGTCATCGATGCCTCAGTTCGTCAAGACCTTGAGCCCCGCCACGCCCAGGCCGAACTGGTACAGGATCGTGGTCCAGTCCTTGGCCAGCTGCAGGAAGGTCGTCTTGTCCATCTCCTCGGGCACGAAGATCGTGTCCCCGGGCTCGGCCACCGTGTCCTCGACGACGCGGCTGCGGCGCATGAAGCCGCCGCCCTGGCGGTTGCTGATCACGTTGCCGTTGGCGCGCACGACGAAGACGCTGCCGGTGTCGGCGCCCTTGGTCGGGCCGCCGGCCAGCCGAAGGTACTCCTCCAGCGTGCGGCCCGGCGTGTGCAGGTAGGCCGCGGCGTTGAACACGCTGCCGAAGACGCCGATCGTGGTCGGGCGCGCCGGGATGTACAGCCGGTCGCCGTCCTCCAGCGCCAGGTCCGGCAGCTCGCGGCTCTCCGAATTCATCTGCAGCACGACGCGGCCCGTGGGCCGCACGGCGCGCAGCCGTTCCAGCAGGCGTGCCTGCGCGTCGGCCGCCGCCTGGCGGCTGGCGGCGGCGTCCGCGCCCTCGACGCGGCGGGACGACGCCGAGCGCGCGAGTTCCGTCTCCAGGTCGCGCAGCGCGCGCTCGTAGTTCTGCTGCTGCGAGACACGCACGCTCTCGCGTTCGAACTCGGCCGCGAACGGGAAGGCCGCCATCGTCAGCCCGCCGGCCGCCCGGATCGCATCGGCCATGCTGCTGGTGGCTGGCAAGACGTACTCGCCGGGGCGCAGCACCTCGCCCTCGACGCGCACGCGCTTGCTCTGGCGCTGCGTCGGCAGGATCGCGTCGACGGCGCTGAAGGCGCGCAGAAGGTCCCCGGCAGCCAGCGGCTGGCGCTGGGCCTCCGGCCAGGCCAGCTGCGCCACGCGCCCGCTGCTGCGGTCTTCCAGCCGCTCGATGGCCAGCCGTGTGCGGTCGGCCACCGCACTGAAGCCGCCGGCCAGCCGCAGCGCGTCGGCGATGCTCTCGCCCTCGCGCAGCTCGATCACCGCAGGCCGGTTGACGCTGCCGATGAAGCCGACCTGCGTGCCCACCGGGCCCACATGCACCACGTCGCCGGCCTGCAGGATGCGGTCGCGGCCGCGGTCGCCGCTGTACAGCAGTTCGTAGAGGTCGAAGCGGTCGACCAGCGTCGGGCCGCGCCGCAGCTCGATCTGGCGGAACGAACCGGCGGCCGAGGGGCCGCCGGCGCGCATCAGCGCCGAGACCACGGTGGACAGGCTGCCCACCGTGTGCGCGCCCGGCCGCAGCACGTGCCCGGTGACGAAGACCCGGATGCCGCGCAGCTGGCCCAGCGTCACGCTCAGTTCGAAGTTGCGGAAGGCGCGGCCGACGCGCTGCGCCACCACGTCGCGCAGGTCGGCGTAGCGCACGCCGGCGACCTGCACGGCGCCGACGCGCGGGATCGTGATGCGGCCGGCGCGGTCCACCAGCAGCCGCAGGTCGGCATCGACGGAGCCCCACAGCGTCACCAGGATCTCGTCGCCGGCGGCCACCACGTAGTCCGGCGGCACCTGCGGCGTGATCTCCTCGGCGCGCTGGTCCGGCGTGCCGGTCACCAGTTCGGCGCCCAGCCGGCGCACGTCGCCGTTGCCGCCGGCCGCACGCTGCACGTAGCGCTCGAACTCGCCTGGCACGTAGGGAGCAGGGCTGACCGTTGTCACCCTTTCAGGGCGCGGGGCGGCCGGCACTTCGGCCTGGCGCAGACGGATCGCGCCGCCGGCCTCGGCGGCGGCGTCCGGCGTCTCGGTGCGCTGCGCCATGGTCGTCCCTGCGCCCAGCAGCATCGCGGCTGCGACCAGGCACGCCACCGGGCGCAGCCAGCGCCGGCATCGACTGTGGGTGCCGCCCGTCGGATGGAACGGTACGAGGTTGGGTTCGATCGACATCGAGTCTGGTGGGAGGCAGCTAGCGGCCGGTAAGTCATGCCCCGCCAGGGCGCTCGGCGCTTGGAGGGCGCCGCTATGGGTAGACCGTGCGGCACGACGGGGCGCGATTCTATGCGGTGCGCGGCAAGTGCCCGCCGCAACAGGGTGGCGGCCTGCGACCGCAGCGCCCGGAACAGCGCCCGGAATTCAGACCCTGCCGGCAATCGCACGGGCGCAGACTACACGGCACCATGATCCGGCGCGACTGCCAAGTGCCCGTGGGCAGGTACGCTGGCGCCGTCGAACCGAGCGACAATCACGGCCATGGTTGAACTGGTCGCCGCCTTTGCCGTATCAACGGCCTTGACGCTGCTCGTGGTGCACTGGGTGCGCACACGTGGACACGCGCTGCTCGACCATGTCGTCAAGGGCCCGCAGAAGTTTCACGCCCGCCCCGTTCCTCGCATCGGCGGCCTCGGGATCTATCTCGGCGTGCTCGTCGCCGCCGGGGTGATGGCGATCTCCGACTCGGACCCGCTCGGCCGCTGGGCCTTCGCGTTGCTGGCCTGCGGCCTGCCGGCCTTCGCCGTCGGGCTGCTCGAAGATGTCACCAAACGTGTCAGCCCGGGCAAGCGGCTGGCGGCCACGGCGTTCTCGGCGCTGCTGGCGGTTTGGGTGCTGGGCGCGGCGATCACCCGCACGGACATCCCGGGGCTGGAATGGGTGGTCGGCTTCACCGTCGGCTCCACGCTGCTGACGGTGTTCGCGGTGGCCGGCATCGCCAACTCGGTGAACATCATCGACGGCTTCAACGGCCTGGCGTCGATGTGCGTGGTGATCATGCTGGCGGCGCTGGCCTACGTGGCCTCGCAGGTCGGCGACACCTTCGTACTGACACTGGCGCTGGCCGGCATCGGCGCGGTGCTCGGCTTCTTCATCTGGAACTTCCCGGCCGGGCTGATCTTCCTGGGCGACGGCGGGGCCTACTTCCTGGGTTTCTTCGTCGCCGAGCTGTCCATCCTGCTGCTGGCGCGCAACGGCACCGTGTCGCCGATGTTCCCGCTGCTGGTGTGCATCTACCCGGTCTTCGAGACGCTGTTCTCCATCTACCGGCGCCGCTTCATCCGCGCCGTGCCGCCCAGCATGCCGGACGGCATCCACCTGCACTCGCTGATCTACCGGCGCGTCATGCGCTGGGCGGTGGGCGACGCGCGCAGCGTCAAGGCGCTCACGCGCCGCAACTCGATGACCTCACCGTACCTGTGGCTGCTGTGCATGTTCTCGGTGGTGCCGGCGGTGCTGTTCTGGGACAACACGCCGGTGCTGATGCTGTTCCTGCTGATCTTTGCGGTGTCCTACGTGGCGCTGTACTGGCGCATCGTGCGCTTCAAGTCCCCGCGCTGGATGCGCGCGCTGGCCACGCGGCCACGCCCTTTGGAGGACGAGGGGATAATCCGGCGTTCATGACCGAAGACACCTCCCCTGCCGCCGAAGCGGCCGCGCCCGAGGCCGCCGTCGCGGCGCCCTTGTTCAACACCCTCCCGCTCGACCCCACCCTGCTGCGCGCGGTGGCCGATTCCGGCTACACCGCGATGACGCCCATCCAGGCCAAGGCCATCCCGGTGGTGCTGGCCGGCCGCGACGTGATGGGCGCGGCGCAGACGGGCACCGGCAAGACGGCCGCCTTCACGCTGCCGCTGCTGCAGCGCATGATGCGGCACGCCAATGCCAGCATGTCCCCCGCCCGCCACCCGGTGCGCGCGCTGGTGCTCGCACCCACGCGCGAACTGGCGCTGCAGGTGGCCGACAACGTCAAGAAGTACGCGCAGCACTCGCAGCTGCGCTCGGCGGTGGTCTTCGGCGGCATGGACATGAAGCCGCAGACCGAGGAACTGCGCCGCGGCGTCGAGGTGCTGATCGCCACGCCGGGCCGGCTGCTGGACCACATCGAGGCCAAGAACGCGGTGCTGAACCAGGTCGAGTACGTGGTGCTCGACGAGGCCGACCGCATGCTGGACATCGGCTTCCTGCCGGACCTGCAGCGCATCCTGGCCTACCTGCCGAAGTCGCGGCAGACCCTGCTGTTCAGCGCCACCTTCAGCCCGGAGATCAAGAAGCTGGCCGCCAGCTACCTGCAGGACCCGGTGCTGGTGGAGGTGGCGCGCCCCAACGCCACCGCATCCACGGTGGAGCAGCGCTTCTACAGCACCACCGACGACGACAAGCGCGCCGTCGTGCGCCAGTTGCTGCGCCAGCGCCAGCTCTCGCAGGCGCTGATCTTCGTCAACAGCAAGCTCGGCGCCGCCCGCCTGGCGCGCGCCTTCGAGCGCGACGGCCTCAAGACCCAGGCCCTGCACGGCGACAAGAGCCAGGACGAACGCCTCAAGGCGCTGGCCGCCTTCAAGGCCGGCGAGGTGGACCTGCTCGTGGCCACCGACGTGGCCGCGCGCGGGCTGGACATCAGCGACCTGCCGGCGGTCTTCAACTTCGACGTGCCCTTCCACGCCGAGGACTACGTGCACCGCATCGGCCGCACCGGCCGCGCCGGTGCCTCGGGCCTGGCGGTGACGCTGGTCAAGCGCGAGGACCAGCGGTCCGTCGCCGAGATCGAGAAGCTCATCCGCAAGAAGATCGAGCTCGAGCCGATCGAGCTCGAGGACGACCGCCCGCGCCGCCGCGACGAGCCCAGCGACCGCGCCACGCGCGGCGAGCACCGCGCCGCGCGGCGCCCGCGCGACGATGAATTCGTGCGCCTGGCCCAGGGCAACACGCCGGTGCGGCCGGGCCGCCTGGTGCCCACCGACCCCATCTTCGACCGGCCCTACGAGCCCGCGGCCACCCGGCCGGCGCCGGCGCCGGTGGCCGAGGCGCAGGCGCCCACCGCGGCACCGGTGCGCGGGCTCTCGCCCAACATCAAGCCGAAGAAGAAGGTCGCGTCGCTGCTGGGCGGGTGACGCGTCAAGGCGTTCGCAAGTCCGGACGCAACCGGTAGCCCTGAGCCCTTCGGCAAGCTCAGGACGGGCCTGTCGAAGCGCCCGTGGTCCTCGGGGCTTCGACGGGCTCAGCCCGAACGGACTTCTGAACGATCGAAGGTGACCCAGCCGCAGGCGCCCCGGCGCCTGCGCGCTCAGGCCCTCACGCCAGTAGCGCGAAGACGGCTGGCAGCCGCTGCGGCAGCGCCAGCGGGCGCGCCCGCCACTCGGCCACCGGGGCGCTGCGCGTGAGGCCCTCCGGCATCGTCAGCCCGCAGCTCACCGACAGCCGCGTCGCCGGCGCGAGGGTCGCCAGCAGCGTCTCCAGCAGCGCCGCGTTGCGGTAGGGCGTCTCGATGAACAGCTGCGTCTGCGCCGCCCGGCGCGACAGCGCCTCCAGCTCGCGCACGCGCGCCGCACGCGCCGCCGCCTCCTGCGGCAGGTAGCCGACGAAGGCGAAGCTCTGTCCGTTCAGCCCGCTGGCGGCCAGCGCCAGCAGCAGCGCGCTGGCACCGGCCAGCGGCAGCACCGGCACGCCGGCGGCATGCGCGGCGGCCACCAGCGCATTGCCGGGGTCGGCCACTGCGGGCAGGCCGGCCTCGGAGATCAGCCCCAGGTCGTGGCCCTGCAGCGCGGGCGCGAGCAGCGAGGCCCACTCGGCGGCTGGCACCGCTTCGCGGCTGCCCTTGCGCGGCCGCGGCAGCTCGCTGATCTGCAGTTCCTGCAGCGGCGCGGCCAGCGGGTGCAGCGCGGCCACGCGCTTGAGGAAGGCGCGTGCGCTGCGGGCGTCCTCGGCCACCCAGTGGCGCAGCGCAGCGGCGGCGCGCAGCACGCCCTCGGGCAGTACCTCGGGCAGCGGCACCGCGTCGGCGCCCAGGTCCAGCGGGCAGGGCACCAGCAGCAGCCGGCCCGCCCCGGGTGCGGCCGCTGCGCTCAAGGCCCGGCGCCGTCCAGCGGGTCGAGCCCGGCTTCGCG
>CAZUPH010000006.1:31190-40819 GCA_964621995.1 uncultured Rubrivivax sp.
CGTGCAGGTGCGGATGAGCGGCAGGCCCACCAGCGCCGTCGGGTCGTCGCTGTCGATGCGCGCGAGCAGCGCGATGCCCAGCGTCTCGCTCTTCGCGCTGCCGGCGCAGTCGTAGGGCTGCTCGGCGCGCAGGTAGCGTTCGATCTCGGCGTCCGCCAAGGTGCGGAACTGCACCGTCACCGGCGCCAGCAGCGTGCGCGCGTAGCCGCGGTCGGCACGCACCACGGCCACCGCGGTCTGGAAGACGGCGCGCCGGCCGCTGAGCTGGCGCAACTGCTCCACGGCGCGCTCGTGCGTGCCGGGCTTGCCCATCGGGCGGCCGTCCAGGTCGGCCACCTGGTCCGAGCCGATCACCACCGCCTGCGGCCGCGTGGCCGCCACCGCCTGCGCCTTGGCCAGCGCCAGGCGCTGCGCCAGCACGGCCGGCGGCTCGCCGGGGGCCGGCGTCTCGTCCACCTGCGGCGAGACCACCTCGAAGGGCAGGCGCAGCCGCTCGAGCAGTTCGCGCCGGTAGCGCGAGGTGGAGGCCAGGATCAGCGGCGGGCGGGGCATGGCGCGCATTGTGGCGCGGCCCGGCGCGCCGGCCCAGGCGGGGCGGCTCGCTACACTGCGCCGCATGGTCACGCTGTACGGTTCGCGCGGCTCGGGCTCGGCCGCGGTGGAGATGGCGCTGGCGCGCTGCGGCCTGCCGTACCGAGAGGTGCGCGCATCCACCTGGGAGCCGGACTCGGCGCAGGAGGAGCTGCGCCGCGTCAACCCGCTCGGCCAGATCCCGACGCTGGTGCTGGACGACGGCAGCGTGCTGACCGAGAGCGCCGCGATCCTGATCCATCTCGGGCTCGCCCACCCCTCGTCCGGACTGTTGCCGGCCGAGCCGGCGGCCCGCGCGCAGGCGATCCGCGCGCTGGTCTTCCTGGCCGCCAACTGCTATGCGGCGATCGGCGTCATCGACTACCCGGAGCGCTGGATCGACGGCGCCCGCGCTGCGACCCACGAGCGCATCCGCGCCGCGGCCCGCCAGCGGCTGCACGGCTTCTGGACGGTCTTCGCCGACCAGTTCGGCGCGCTGCTGCGGCCCGCGAACCCGGGTGCGGTGGACCTGCTGGCGGCGGTGGTCTCGCGCTGGTCCGGTGCGCGCACCCACCTGGCCGCGCAGCGGCCGGCGGTGCATGCCGCGCTGGTGGCGGTGGAGTCGCATCCGGACACTTCCGCGGTCTTCGCCCGCCACTGGCCGGCCGCCGGCAGCTGAGCGATGGCCACCGACCGCCGCCCGCGCCGCCCCGCGCCGCCCGACCCGCGGGCGCTGGACCTGCCCCCGCTGGCGCGCGCCGGCGCCACGCTGCAGGGCACGCAGCCGCTGGCCGAAATGCCGCGCCTGGCCGAGGGCGTGCTCGCCACGGCCGACGCCGACCCGGCGCCGGTCACCTGGACCGCCGCCGCACTGCAGCGCCCGGTGACCGGCGGTGAACCGGAGCTCTGGCTGCACCTGCAGGCCCGCGCCGAGGTGCGCCTGGAGTGCCAGCGCTGCCTGCAGCCGATGGGCCAGACGCTGCAGGTGGACCGCCACCTGCGCTTCGTGCGCGGCGAGGACGAGGCGGCGCGGCTGGACGAGGACAGCGACGACGACGTGCTCGCGCTGCCGGTGCGGCTGAACCTGCTGGAGCTGCTGGAGGACGAGCTGATCCTGGCGCTGCCGCTGGTGCCGCGCCACGAGACCTGCCCGCAGCCGCTGCGCGGCGCGGGCGATCCGGCCGCCGCGCCGGTGCCGGCCGCCGACGAGCGGCCGCATCCCTTCGCGGCGCTGGCCGCGCTGAAGCGCGGCGGCACAGGCAAGCCCTGAACGCCCCCGGCTGCTATACTGGTGGGCTTTGCGAAAGCTGCGCCGCGGCGCGGACCGGTGCGCCCGGCCGGCTGGCGGCAGGGTGGCGGCGGCGTCCGCAGCCACCCACCAGCAGTGCCACCAGCGGCGTCGGCCGGCGGAGGCCGGGGTTGCACCCGGCACGCTCGCCCCGCGTGAACCGTTTCATCGGGCCCCCGAAGCCGACCACCGGGGGCGCCCGCCGACCCCAGGAGATTCCCATGGCCGTCCAGCAGAACAAGAAGTCGCCGTCCAAGCGCGGCATGCACCGCTCGCACAATGCCGTCGCCGCCCCCGGCACGGCCGTGGAGCCGACCACCGGCGAGGTGCACCTGCGCCACCACATCAGCCCCACCGGCTTCTACCGCGGCCGCAAGGTCCTCAAGACCAAGGCGGACGCCTGAGCCGGGCTGGCGCCTGAACGCGCGCGCAGGCCGGCGCCGGCGGCGGTGAGGCTGCTCCGCCGCCCGCCCCGCGTCCCGGCGCGCGCACAACCGCATCCGTCGTGAACCCCCACGACCAGGCCGGCTCCGCCGGGACGCTCCCGACGACCCCAACGCCCGCTGCACCGCCGCCGCTGGCCACGGTGCGCATCGCCGTGGACTGCATGGGCGGCGACCACGGCCCGGCCGTCACGCTGCCGGCCTGCCGCGCCTTCCTGGACCGCCACCCGCAGGCCGAGCTGCTGCTCGTCGGCACCGCCGAGGCGCTGGCGCCTGCGCGCGGCTGGCCGCGCTGCACGCTGGTCGCGGCCAGCGAGGTCGTCACGATGGACGACCCGGTGGAGGTGGCGCTGCGCAAGAAGCGCGACTCCTCGATGCGCGTCGCCATCAGCCAGCTCAAGGCCGGCAGCGACGCCGAACCGGCCGCCGACGCCTGCGTCTCGGCCGGCAATACCGGCGCGCTGATGGCGGTGGCGCGCTACGTGCTCAAGACGGTGGAGGGCATCGACCGCCCGGCCATCGCCACCGTGATGCCCCACCGCCGCGACGGCTACACCACCGTGCTGGACCTGGGCGCCAACGTCGACTGCACGCCGGAGCACCTGCTGCAGTTCGCGGTGATGGGCAGCGCGCTCGTCACCGCGGTCGAGGGCACCGCCGAGCCCACCGTGGGCCTGCTCAACATCGGCGAGGAGGCCATCAAGGGCAGCGAGACGATCAAGCGCGCCGCCGAGCTGCTGCGCGCCGCCGACGCCGCCGGGCAGCTCAACTTCCACGGCAACGTCGAGGGCAACGACATCTTCAAGGGCACGGTGGACGTCGTCGTCTGCGACGGCTTCGTCGGCAACGTGCTGCTCAAGACCAGCGAGGGGCTGGCCTCGATGCTCACCGACTTCATCAGGCAGGAGTTCACGCGCGGCCCCTTCAGCAAGCTCGCCGCGCTGGCCGCGCTGCCGGTGCTGCGCCGCTTCAAGCAGCGCGTGGACCCGCGGCGCTACAACGGCGCGGCGCTGCTGGGCCTGCGCGGGCTGGTCTTCAAGAGCCACGGATCGGCCGACGCCTACGCCTTCGAGCAGGCGCTGGCCCGGGCGTATGATGCCGCGCGCAACCGGCTGCTGGCCCGCGTGCACGACCGCATCGGCCCTGCGCTGCAGGCCCTGCCGGCGCCCGCGCCGGCCGGCGCGTCGACCACTGCGGCATGAAACCCAACGCACCGCGCTACTCCCGCATCACCGGCACCGGCAGCTGGCTGCCGCCGCGCCGGCTGAGCAACCACGACATGGCCGCGATGCTGGCCGCGCGCGGCGTGGAGACCAGCGACGAGTGGATCGTCGAGCGCACCGGCATCCGCGCGCGCCACTTCGCCGACGACGGCGTCAACGCCAGCGACCTGGCGCTGCACGCCGCGCGCCACGCGCTGGAGGCCGCCGGCCGCCGTGCCGAGGACGTGGACCTGATCATCGTCGCGACCTCGACGCCGGACATGGTGTTCCCGTCCACCGCGTGCATCCTGCAGGCCAAGCTGGGCGTGCCCGGCTGCCCGGCCTTCGACGTGCAGGCGGTGTGCTCGGGCTTCGTCTACGGCCTCACGGTGGCCGACGCGATGATCCGCGCCGGCAGCGCGAGCTGCGCGCTGGTCATCGGCAGCGAGGTCTTCTCGCGCATCCTGGACTTCGACGACCGCACGACCTGCGTGCTGTTCGGGGACGGGGCCGGCGCCGTGGTGCTGGAGGCCAGCGAGGAGCCCGGCATCCTGGCCACCGACCTGCATGCCGATGGCCGCCATGTCGGCATCCTGTGCACGCCGGGCACGGTGGCGGGCGGCCAGGTGCTCGGCGACCCGCTGCTGAAGATGGACGGGCAGGCGGTGTTCAAGCTGGCGATCGGCGTGCTCGAGCAGAGCGCACGCACGGTGCTCGAGAAGGCCGGCCGCAGCGAGGCCGAGCTCGACTGGCTGATCCCGCACCAGGCCAACATCCGCATCATGCAGGGCACCGCCAAGAAGCTGAAGCTGCCGCTGGACAAGCTGATCGTCACCGTGCACGAGCACGGCAACACCTCGGCCGCCTCGGTGCCGCTGGCGCTGGACGCCGCGGTGAAGAGCGGCCGCGTGAAGCGCGGCGACACCGTGATGCTGGAGGGTGTCGGCGGCGGCTTCACCTGGGGCGCGGTGCTGCTCGACTTCTGAGCACCGACGCGGTCGCATCCACAGTCACTCCCAAGATGACGGCATTTGCATTCGTATTCCCGGGCCAGGGCTCGCAGTCGGTCGGCATGCTCGACGCCTGGGGCGACCACCCGGCCGTGCAGCGCACGCTGGAGGAGGCCTCGGCCGCGCTCGGCGAGGACCTCGGCCGCCTGATCCACGAAGGCCCGAAGGAAGCGCTGGAGCTCACCACCAACACGCAGCCGGTGATGCTGACCGCGGCCATCGCCTGCTACGCCGCGTGGCGCGCCGAGGGCGGCGCCGAACCGGCCGCGGTGGCCGGCCATTCGCTGGGCGAGTACAGCGCGCTGGTCGCCGCCGGCGCGCTGACGCTGGCCGACGCGCTGCCGCTGGTGCGGCTGCGCGCGCAGGCCATGCAGCAGGCGGTGCCGGTGGGCACCGGCGCGATGGCCGCGATCCTGGGCCTGGACGCCGCGCAGGTGGCCGCCGGCTGCGCCGAGGTCGCCGCGGCCAGCGGCGAGGTCGTCTCGCCGGCCAATTTCAACGACCCGAAGCAGACCGTCATCGCCGGCAGCAAGGCCGGCGTGGACGCCGCCTGCGAGAAGCTCAAGGCGATGGGCGCCAAGCGTGCGCTGCTGCTGCCGGTGTCCGCGCCCTTCCACTGCGCGCTGATGAAGCCGGCCGCCGAGGTGCTGCGCGAGCGCCTGGCCGGCGTGGCGATCTCGCCGCCGCGCATCCCGGTCGTCAACAACATCGACGTCGCGGTGCAGAGCGAGCCGGACGCGATCCGCGACGCGCTCTACCGCCAGGCCTTCGGCCCGGTGCGCTGGGTCGAGGTCGTCGCGGCGCTGAAGGCGCGCGGCCTCGCCCACGTCGTCGAATGCGGCCCGGGCAAGGTGCTCGCCGGCCTGGTCAAGCGCTGCGACCCCGAACTCGCGACGATGACGCTGCTGGACCCGGCGAGCCTGGCCGACGCCAAGGGGCTGCTGCAATGATCGGCACCGAGGCCCCGAGCCCGCGCGTCGCGCTCGTCACCGGCGCCTCTCGCGGCATCGGCCGCGCGATCGCGCTGGCGCTGGCGGCCGACGGCTGCCGCGTGATCGGCACCGCCACCACCGAGGCCGGCGCGGCGGGCATCGGCGAGGCGCTGGCCGCCTTCCCGGGCAGCCGCGGCCTCGTGCTGAACGTGACCGACGCCGCGGCGCTGGACGCCGCCATCGAGGGCATCGTCAAGGCCGAGGGCGGCCTGCACGTGCTGGTCAACAACGCCGGCATCACGCGCGACACGCTGTCGATGCGCATGAAGGACGAGGACTGGGACGCGGTGCTGGACACCAACCTCAAGGCCGTCTTCCGCGCCTGCCGCGCCGCGACGCGGCCCATGATGAAGCAGCGCTGGGGCCGCATCGTCAACATCACCAGCGTGGTCGGCGCCAGCGGCAATGCCGGCCAGGCCAACTATGCGGCGGCCAAGGCCGGCGTGGCCGGGCTGACGCGCGCGCTGGCGCGCGAGCTCGGCGCGCGCGGCATCACCGTCAACTGCGTGGCGCCGGGCTTCATCGCCACCGACATGACCGAGGTGCTGCCCGAGGCCACGAAGACCGCGCTGCTGGCGCAGATCCCGGCCGGCCGGCTGGGCCAGGCCGACGAGGTGGCGCATGCGGTGCGCTTCCTGGCCTCGCCGCTGGCCGGCTACGTGACGGGCACCGAGATGCACGTCAACGGCGGCATGTACATGGCCTGAGCGCCCGCCCGGACCCCCGCCGCCGCCCCCCGTCACCCACCCGAACCCCGCCGGTAGAATCGCGGGCTGTTTTTCCCGACCCCAACGCCCCGGAGGAGTCATGAGCGATATCGAAGCGCGAGTCAAGAAAATCATTGCCGAGCAGCTCGGCGTGCCCGAGTCCGACGTCACCAACGAGAAGGCCTTCGTCGCCGACCTCGGTGCCGATTCGCTGGACACGGTGGAACTCGTGATGGCCCTGGAGGACGAGTTCGGGATCGAGATCCCGGACGAGGAGGCCGAGAAGATCACGACGGTGCAGCTGGCGATCGACTACGCGGTCGCGCACCAGAAGAGCTGACCGCCGCGATGACCCGTCGTCGAGTCGTCGTCACCGGCCTCGGGCTCGTGTGCCCGGTGGGCAACTCGGTGGCCGAGGGTTGGCAGCGCCTGGTGGCCGGCACCAGCGGCATCGCGCCGATCACCAAGTTCGACGCCTCGGCGTTCTCGTGCCGCTTCGCGGGCGAGGTCAAGGGCTTCAACGTCGAGGACTGGATCCCGGCCAAGGAAGCCCGCCACATGGACACCTTCATCCACTACGGGATGGCGGCTTCCGTGCAGGCGGTGCAGGACGCCGGGCTGCCGCATGGCCAGGCGCTGAGTGAAGCGCAGGCCGAGCGCATCGGCTGCCTGGTGGGCTCGGGCATCGGCGGCCTGCCGATGATCGAGCAGACCGACGGTGACTACCGCGAGCGCGGCCCGCGCCGCATCTCGCCGTTCTTCGTGCCGGCGTCGATCATCAACATGATCTCCGGGCATGTCTCGATCCGCTACGGCTTCACCGGCCCCAACCTGGCCATCGTCACCGCGTGCACGACCGGGCTGCACTGCATCGGCGAGGCCGGCCGGCTGATCGAGTACGGCGACGCCGACGTGATGATCGCCGGCGGCGCCGAGAGCACCGTCAGCCCGCTGGGCATCGGCGGCTTCGCGGCCGCGCGTGCGCTGTCCACGCGCAACGACGACCCGGCCACCGCCAGCCGGCCCTGGGACAAGGACCGCGACGGCTTCGTGCTCGGCGAGGGCGCCGGTGTGCTGGTGCTCGAGGAGTACGAGCACGCGAAGAAGCGCGGCGCGAAGATCTACTGCGAGCTGGCCGGCTTCGGCATGGGTGCCGACGCCTTCCACATGACCGCGCCCAACGTCGACGGCCCCAAGCGCAGCATGCTGGCCGCGTTGCGCAACGCGCGCGTCAACCCCGACGAGGTGCAGTACCTCAACGCCCACGGCACCAGCACGCCGCTGGGCGACGTCAACGAGACCAATGCGATCAAGAAGGCCTTCGGCGAGCACGCGAAGCGCTTGGTTGTCAACTCGACCAAGTCGATGACCGGCCACCTGCTGGGTGGCGCCGGCGGCATCGAGTCGGTCTTCAGCGTGCTGGCCGTGCACCACCAGGTCTCGCCGCCGACGATCAACATCTTCAACCAGGACCCCGAGTGCGACCTGGACTACTGCGCCAACGAGGCGCGGGCGATGAAGATCGACGTCGCGGTGAAGAACAACTTCGGTTTCGGCGGCACCAACGGCACGCTGGTCTTCCGGCGCGTCTGACGTGCGCCAGCCGCCGCCCGTCAGCGTGCGCTGCAGCGGCGGCCGGCCGTGGCGAGCGCTGAACCTGAGCCTGCCGGCGCTGGCCGCCGCCGCGCTGGCGGCCTGGGCCGCCGGCCATGCCGGCGCCGCCGCGGCGCCGATGCTGGCGGTCGCGGCGCTGGCGGCCGCTGCCGCAGCCTTCGTGGTCGCGCGTCTCCTGCCCAGACCGGCCGACCTGCGCTGGGACGGGCAGGCCTGGACCGCCGACGGCGTGCCCGGCACGCTGGACATCGCCATCGATGCCGGCGCCTGGATGCTGCTGCGCCTGCGCCCGGCCGCCGGCGGTGCCGTGCGCTGGCTGCCCGTGGGCGCGGCCGAGGCCGGCGCCGCCTGGCACGGGCTGCGCGTGGCCGCCTTCGCCACGGCCGGTCGCGCCGGCGACGACCTCGTGGCCGCGGCCACCGGCGCCGCGCCGCCGGGCCGCTGAGCGCGGCCCGCCGCACCCTCCCATGGCCGACGCCGACGCCGATGCCCTGCTCGTCGAGCGCGTCAAGCGCGGCGACCAGCGTGCCTTCGAGATGCTGGTCGTCAAGTACCAGCGCCGCATCGAGCGGCTGATCGGCCGCATGGTGCGCGACGTGGACCTGGTGCAGGACATCGCCCAGGAGACCTTCATCCGCGCCTACCGGGCGATGCCCAACTTCCGCGGCGACAGCGCCTTCTACACCTGGCTGTACCGGATCGCGGTCAACACGGCCAAGAAGGCGCTGCTGGACCTCAAGCGCGACCCCCTGGTCTCGGAGAACATCCGCAGTTCGGACGAGGAAGGCGATGAAACTTCACGCGTGGAGAATGAACTAACCGACGGCGAGACGCCCGAAGCCATCCTGGCCAGCCGCGAGATTGCCGCTGCCGTGAACTCCGCGATCGAAGCGCTGTCAGAGGACCTTCGCCAGGCGATCACGCTGCGCGAGATCGAAGGCCTGAGCTACGAAGAGATCGCCGAAGTCATGAACTGCCCCATCGGCACCGTCCGCTCCCGCATCTTCCGTGCCCGCGAGGCCATCGCCACGCGGCTGCGCCCTTTGCTCGACACCCGCCAGGGCGAGCGCTGGTAGTGCCTGCCCCCGGCCCGTCCGCCCGCCCCGACCGATCACCACCCGCCGCCGCCATGAACGCCCAGACCCGACGCCCCGAAGACAAGCTGCCTCCCGAGGTCCGTGAAGACGACCCGCGCCGCTGGCTGTCGGCGCTGGCCGACGGCGACGCCGACGCGGCGCAGGCGGGCTGCGAACTCTGGCGCCAGGATGCCGAGGCGCGCCGCACCTGGCATGCCTACCACCTGATCGGCGACGTGCTGCGTTCCGACGAACTGGCCGGCGACCCGGCGCGCGACACCGCCTTCGTGGCCCGGCTGCGCGAGCGCCTGGCCGCCGAGCCGGTGCCGCTGGCGCCCACGCCGGTCGCGCCCAAGGCGGCCGAGGGCCGGCGTTCGCGCTGGCTGCTGCCCGCGGCCGCGGCGGCGGGCTTCGTGGTCGTCGCCGGCGTGCTGGTCGTCACCCGGCTGGCCGGGCCGGTGGGCGGCGCCGGCGAGCCGGTGCTGGCCGGCGGCAACGCGGGGCCGGGCGTGATCCTGGTCGGCAGCAAGCCGGCTGCGCCGGCGGCCGCGTCGCCGCAGGTCCGCGCCGTCCTGATCCGCGACGCCCGGCTGGACGAGATGCTGCGCGCCCACCAGGCGGCGCGCGGCGGCATGCCGGTGGCGGTGCCGGGTGGCGCGCTGCGGCAGGTCGAGGTCGCTGCACCGGCAGGTGCCTCGCGGTGACGGCGGCAGCGCTGCCGCCGTTC
>CAZUPH010000006.1:40829-51066 GCA_964621995.1 uncultured Rubrivivax sp.
CGCCTCGGTGGCCGAGTGGGAGCCACCGGGCGCGCTGGTGTCCGGCCCCACCGGGTTGGAGGCGGTGGCCGACATCCTGTCCGGGGCGCCGGCCTGGCTGCGCCGGTTCGCGCTGCTCGCTGCTGCCGCTGCGCTGGGTGCGCTCGGCGCCCTGCACCCGGTGGCCGCGCAGACGGTGCCCGAGGGCCTGGCCTCCGAGGGCGAGGCGCGCGCCTGGCTGTGGCGCATCCACCAGGCGCAGCGCCTGGGCAACTTCCAGGGCACGCTGGTGTACAGCGCCGACGGTGCGCTCGCCACCTCGCGCGTGCTGCACTACGTGGTCGGCACCCAGGTGGTCGAGCAGGTGGAGTCGCTGGACGGCCGCCACCAGCGCGTCGTGCGCCACAACGACACCGTGCACACGCTGCTGCCGGGCCGGCGCACGGCCATCGTCGAGAAGCGCGAGACGCTCGCGGCCTGGTCGGCCACGCCGCAGATGGTGGACCCGCAGGCGCTGGAGCAGTATTCGCTGCACCGCGAGGGCGTGGCGCGCGTGGCCGGGCGCGACGCGGTCGTGCTGCGCATGGACCCGCGCGACGCGCTGCGCTATGCGCAGCGCCTGTGGGCCGACCTCGCCAGCGGCCTGATGCTGCGCGCCGACATGCTGGGCAACGACCCGGACCGCGCGCTGCTGGAGTCCACCTCGTTCACCGAGGTCGAGATCGGCGTCAAGCCGCAGCCGGACGCCGTGCTGCGCCACCTGCGGCAGATCGACGGCTGGCGCGTGCTGCGCCCGCAGCAGCAGCGCACCACGCTGGAGGACGAGGGCTGGGTGCTGGCGCGGCCGGTGCCGGGCTTCCGCCTCGCCGGCTGCGTGCGCCGCGGCATGGAGAACGCCGGCGAGGCCGGCGCCAGCGTGCTGCAGGCCGTCTTCACCGACGGCCTGACCCATGTCTCGCTGTTCGTCGAGCCGTTCGACGCACAGCGCCACCGCCGCGAGATGCATGCCCGCCAGGGGGCCACCAGCACCGTGATGCAGCGCCACGGCGAGCACTGGATCACCGCCGTCGGCAACGTGCCGGCGGGCACGCTCAAGCAACTCGCGGAGGCGCTGCAGCGCAAGCCCTGAGCTGCCGCCGCCGCGTCGCCGCCGGCGCGCGCCGGCCCGCCACGGAACTGTCCCGCCTCCACCCAGTCTGACGGTCCCCCATGAAGACACCGACCATGACGATCGTTCTCGCCCGCGCGCGCGCCGCCGCCGGACACCGGACCCTGGTATTCGCGGCCGCGCTGTTTGCTGCCGCGGCCTCGCTGGCGCCGCTGCCGGCCCCGGCGCAGACCACGCCGACCGTGCAGCTGCCGGACTTCGCCGAACTCGCCGAGCGCGTCGGCCCGTCGGTGGTCAACATCCGCACCACCGAGCGCGTCGGTGCGGGCAGCGCCGGCGGCGCCGGCCCGCAGATCGACCCCAACATCGAGGAGTTCTTCCGCCGCTTCGGCATCCCGCTGCCCGGGCGACCGGGGCCGCGGGGTGGGCCGGGCGGGCCCGGCGGCGACGACGAGCCGCGCCAGCGCGGCGTCGGCTCCGGCTTCGTCCTCAGCGCCGACGGCTACATCATGACCAACGCCCACGTCGTGGCCGGCGCGGACGAGGTCATCGTCACCCTCACAGACAAGCGCGAGCTCAAGGCGCGCATCGTCGGCAGCGACCGCCGCACCGACGTCGCGGTGGTCAAGGTCGACGCCACCGGCCTGCCGCCGGTGCGCATCGGCGACGTCAACCGCGTGCGCGTGGGCGAGTGGGTGATGGCCATCGGCTCGCCCTTCGGGCTGGACAACACCGTCACCGCCGGCATCGTCAGCGCCAAGCAGCGCGACACCGGCGACTACCTGCCCTTCATCCAGACCGACGTCGCGATCAACCCCGGCAACTCCGGCGGCCCGCTGCTCAACCTGCGCGGCGAGGTGATCGGCATCAACTCGCAGATCTACAGCCGCAGCGGCGGCTTCATGGGCATCAGCTTCGCGATCCCGATCGACGAGGCGATGAACGTGGCCGACCAGCTGCGCACGACCGGGCGCGTGGTGCGTGGGCGCATCGGCGTGACGATCGCGCAGGTCACGCGCGAGGTCGCCGAATCCATCGGCCTGGGCGCGCCGCGCGGCGCGCTGGTGCAGGGCGTCGAGAAGGACGGCCCGGCGGACAAGGCCGGCGTCGAGGCCGGCGACATCATCCTGCGCGTCGACGGCAAGGCGGTCGACCGCTCGGGCGACCTGCCGCGCATCGTCGGCGGCACCAAGCCGGGCGCGAAGTCCACGCTGCAGGTCTTCCGCCGCGGCGAGACGCGCGAGCTGGCCGTCACGGTGGCCGAGTTCGAGCCCGACCCCACGCCGCGTCGCGCCGCGGCCACGCCGGGCAGCGGCCCGCAGGCCGGCACGCGCAGCGCCCTCGGCCTGACGGTGTCGGACCTGCCCGAGGCCGCCAAGCGCGAGCTGCGTGTGCGCGGCGGCGTGCGTGTCGATGCCGTGGACGGCGCCGCGGCGCGCGCCGGGCTGCGCGAGGGCGACGTGATCCTCTCGATCGACAACACCGAGATCGCCGACAGCCGGCAGTTCGCCACCGTCGCTGCGAAGGTGGAGAAGGCGCGCGCGGTCAGCGTGCTGGTGCGCCGCGGCGAGTGGACGAACTACCTGGTGATCCGGCCCACGCGCTGACGGCCTGGCCGCGGGCGGCCGCCTCCTGCCGAGCCGGCCCGGCAGCACCGGGTGCGGCGTCTTCCGACCCGGCGCCCAAGTTGACCAGGGCGCCGGGTCTTTTCGCATCATGAAAGCGGCGGCAGGGCGTTCGAGCGGCCCGCCGGACGGGATCCAGGTGCCTCAAGTTAGTGGCTTCTCACTTCAACCCATGCACAGGCGGGATTAGCTGTCGTGGAGTCTAGAATTCGACCGGCTGCGGCACTGTTTAGCCCGGCGGGCGGTCCGCAGCGAAAGGCGTGCCAGCCCCCCGAGCCGCGATGCGAAACTTGTTGAAAAGCTGTGTATAACTTTTGCCTGTTGGACACCCGCAACGAGCGGAAATCAAGCAACGACGCGGGTTCCGGCGCGATCCTTTGATCTACAATGAACGCCCAACAAGCAGTTGCCAAACGTTCTGTTGGAAGGCGCGTCACCCACTTGGACGCGCCTTTTTTTTACGTCCGGCGCAGCCCTTCGCGGGACCTCGCATCGCAGCGCGATGCGGCCATGCGCTGAAGCGGTCAGGCCGCTGAAAAACGATGCTGCGAGCGCGCTCCATGCGCGCCGATCGACGCTGTGAATCACATCCGCAACTTTTCCATCATCGCCCACATCGACCACGGCAAGAGCACGCTGGCGGACCGGCTCATCCAGCGCTGCGGCGGCCTCTCCGACCGCGAGATGGAAGCGCAGGTGCTGGACTCGATGGACATCGAGCGCGAGCGCGGCATCACGATCAAGGCGCAGACCGCGTCGCTGAGCTACACCGCGCGCGACGGGCAGGTCTACCACCTCAACCTGATCGACACGCCCGGGCACGTGGACTTCAGCTACGAGGTCAGCCGCAGCCTGAGTGCCTGCGAGGGTGCGCTGCTGGTCGTCGACGCCAGCCAGGGCGTGGAGGCGCAGACGGTGGCCAACTGCTACACCGCGCTGGACCTCGGCGTCGAGGTGGTGCCGGTGCTCAACAAGATGGACCTGCCGCAAGCCGACCCGGACAACGCCAAGGCCGAGATCGAGGACGTCATCGGCATCGACGCCACCGACGCCATCCCCTGCAGCGCCAAGACCGGGATGGGCATCGACGAGGTGCTGGAGGCGGTGATCCACCGCATGCCCCCGCCGCGCGGCAACCCGCAAGGCCCGCCGCGCGCGATGATCATCGACAGCTGGTTCGACAACTACGTCGGCGTCGTGATGCTGGTGCGCGTGGTCGACGGCGCTCTGCAGCGCGGCGACCGCATCCGGCTGATGGCCACGGGCGCGGTCTATCCGCTGGAGCAGCTGGGCGTCTTCACGCCCAAGAGCGAACCGCGCGAGCAGCTCAAGGCCGGCGAGGTGGGCTTCCTGATCGCCGGCATCAAGGAGCTGCAGGCGGCCAAGGTCGGCGACACCGTCACGCTGGAGAAGAAGCTGCCGAACAACGCCGGCCCGGCCAGCGAGCCGCTGCCCGGCTTCAAGGAGATCCAGCCGCAGGTCTTCGCCGGGCTGTACCCCACCGAGGCCAGCGAGTACGACCAGCTGCGCGACGCGCTGGAGAAGCTCAAGCTCAACGACTCCAGCCTGCGCTACGAGCCCGAGGTCAGCCAGGCGCTGGGCTTCGGCTTTCGCTGCGGCTTCCTGGGCCTGCTGCACATGGAGATCGTGCAGGAGCGGCTGGAGCGCGAGTTCGACCAGGACCTGGTGACCACCGCGCCCAGCGTGGTCTACGAGGTGGAGCTGAACGACGGCACCGTGCTGCTGGTCGAGAACCCGAGCAGGATGCCCGACCAGGGCCGCATCCGCGAGATCCGCGAGCCCATCGTCACCGTGCACCTGTACATGCCGCAGGACGCCGTGGGCCCGGTGATGACGCTGGCCAACCAGAAGCGCGGCGTGCAGCTCAATATGGCCTACCACGGCAAGCAGGTCATGCTGACCTACGAGCTGCCGCTGGCCGAGATCGTGCTCGACTTCTTCGACAAGCTCAAGTCCGTCAGCCGCGGCTACGCCAGCATGGACTACGAGTTCAAGGAATACCGCGCGGCGGACGTCGTCAAGGTCGACATCCTGATCAACGGCGACCGTGTCGACCCGCTGGCGATGATCGTGCACCGGGGCCAGAGCCAGTACCGCGGCCGCGCGGTGGCGGCCAAGATGCGCGAGCAGATCCCGCGCCAGATGTACGACGTGGCGATCCAGGCCGCGATCGGCGCCAACATCATTGCGCGCGAGAACATCAAGGCGCTGCGCAAGAACGTGCTGGCAAAATGCTACGGCGGCGACATCACGCGCAAGCGCAAGCTGCTCGAAAAACAGAAGGCCGGCAAGAAGCGCATGAAGCAGATCGGCTCCGTCGAGGTGCCGCAGGAGGCCTTCCTCGCGATCCTGCAGGTGGAAGACTGATGGCACAGATGATGGGTTCGCTGACCGCCGCGCTGTACGGGCTGCTGGTCGTCTATCTCGGCGGCTGGTTCCTGGGCTTCTGGACCGGCAACTTCTCGCTGCTGCTGTTCATGCTGACGGTGGCCACGATGCTGTACTGGCTGGCCGAGCGCTTCCACTTCCGTCCGGCGCGCGAGGCGGCGGCGGTGGCGCTGCAGCAGCGCGACGCCGAGCGCCGCCGCCAGCTGGCGGCCGCCGGCATCGAGAAGGTGGACGGCGACGTCGAGCAGGCGGCCGCCGCGCTGCGCGCCCAGCCCTGGTGGCTGGACTGGACCGCCGGGCTGTTCCCGGTGATCGCCATCGTCTTCCTGCTGCGCAGCTTCCTCTTCGAGCCCTTCAAGATCCCGTCGGGCTCGATGGTGCCGACGCTGGTGGTCGGCGACCTGATCCTGGTGAACAAGTTTCACTACGGCGTGCGGCTGCCTGTCGTCAACAAGAAGATCCTGGACAACAACCCCGTGCGGCGCGGCGACGTGATGGTCTTCCGCTACCCGGTGGACTCGCGGCTGGACTACATCAAGCGCGTCGTCGGCCTGCCCGGCGACGAGGTCGCCTACCTGAACCAGAGGCTGTCGATCAACGGCGAGCCGGTACCCACCGTGCCGCTGGGCGAGCACTACGACGACGACAGCCTGAGCTACAGCCCCATGTTCAGCGAGAAGCTCGGCGACGTGGAGCACCGCATCCGCGTCGACCCGCGGCGCAGCACGTGGTACGGTCCCGACCCCAAGCGCTTCGCGATGGCCGAGAACTGCCGGTACAGCCCCGAGGGCGTGGTCTGCAAGGTGCCGCCCGGGCACTACTTCATGATGGGCGACAACCGTGACAATTCGCAGGATTCCCGTTTCTGGGGATTCGTGCCGGACGAGAATATCGTCGGCAAGGCATTCTTCGTCTGGATGAACTTCGGCAACCTGGGACGCATCGGCGCGTTCCACTGACCGGACCTGTGGAGACCGCCCGCCCATGACGCCTGCGACGAACCGCCCGCGCCGCGCCCGCCAACGGGGCATGACGCTCTTCGGCCTGATGTTCTGGGCCCTGCTGATCGGCTTCTTCGGCTACGTGCTGGTGCGCACGCTGCCCACCATCAACGAGTGGCTGACGATCCAGCGCACCGTGGAGCAGATCGCCAAGTCGCAGCCGACCACGGTGGCCGAGGCGCGCAGCGCCTTCGACAAGCAGAAGGACCTCGAATACTCGATCAGCGCGATCTCGGGCAAGGACCTGATGATCACGAAGGAGAACGACCGCGTCGTCATCGGCTACGCCTACGACAAGGAAGTGCCGCTGTGGGGCCCGGTCTACATCCTGATCAAGTACGAGGGGCGCTCGAAGTAGGGCCCGGATGGCGCCGCACCCGGAAACGTCGCTGGCCGCGCTGCAGCAGCGCCTGGGCCACCGCTTCCGCGACCAGCGGCTGCTGCAGCGCGCGCTGACCCACCGCAGCTACGGCGCCGACCACAACGAGCGGCTGGAATTCCTGGGCGACGCGGTGCTGAGCCTGGCGGTCTCGACGCTGCTGTTCGAACGCTTCGCCGACAGCGCCGAGGGCGACCTGACCCGCGTGCGTGCGCACCTGGTGCGCGAGGACAGCCTGCACCGGCTGGCGCTGGCGCTGGGCCTGCCCGAGGTGATGCGCCTGTCCGAGGGCGAGCTGCGCGGCGGCGGCGCGCTGCGGCCCTCGATCCTGGCCGACGCGCTGGAGGCGGTGATCGGCGCCGTGCACGTGGAGGCCGGCTTCGACGCCGCGATGGCCGTCGTGCGGGGCCTGTTCGGCGAGGTCATCCAGGCCACCGAGGCCGACAGCTGGAGCAAGGACGCCAAGACCGAGCTGCAGGAGTGGCTGCAGGCGCGCCGGCTGCCGGTGCCCGCCTACCGCATCCTGGCCACGCGCGGCCAGGCCCATGCGCAGACCTTCGAGGTCGAGTGCGCGGTCGCCCCGCTGGGCCTGGCCGCGCAGGGCCAGGGCCGCTCGCGCCGCGCCGCCGAGCAGGAGGCCGCGGCGGCCATGCTGGAGCAGCTGCGCGCCAGCGACCGGCCGGGCGGTCCGCTGCGGTCGTGAGCGACGAAACGCCGTCCCCGCCGCAGCGCTGCGGCCTGGTCGCCATCGTCGGCCGGCCCAACGTGGGCAAGAGCACGCTGCTCAACGCGCTGGTCGGCCAGAAGATCAGCATCACCTCGGACAAGGCGCAGACCACCCGCCACCGCATCACCGGCATCCGCACGGTGGGTGCGACGCAGTTCGTCTTCGTCGACACGCCGGGCTTCCAGACCCGCCACACCGCGGCGCTGAACCGCACGCTCAACCGCACGGTGCAGGCCGCGCTGGCGGACGTGGACGTGGTGCTGTTCGTCGTCGAGGCCGGGCGCTTCGGGCTGCCGGACGCCAAGGTGCTGGGCCTGCTGCAGGACCCGGGTCTCGCGGGCAAGCCGGTGCTGCTGGTGGCCAACAAGCTCGATGCGATGTCCCGCCGCACCGACGTGCTGCCCTGGCTGCGCGGCATGCAGGACCGCCATCCCTTCGCCGAGTTCGTGCCGATGTCGGCGAAGAAGCCGGCCGACGTCGAGCGCCTGTTCGGCATCGTCGAGCGCTACCTGCCCGAGCAGCCCTGGCTCTACGACGAGGACGCGCTGACCGACCGCAGCGAACGCTTCATCGCCGGCGAGATCGTGCGCGAGAAGCTGTTCCGGCTGACCGGCGACGAGCTGCCCTACACCTCCACCGTCGTGATCGACAAGTTCGAGGAGGAGCCGGAGTCCGCCGCCGGCCCGCGCCGCGTGCGCATCACCGCCACCGTCGTGGTGGAGCGCGAGCAGCACAAGGGCATGGTCATCGGCGAGGGCGGCGAGCGGCTCAAGCGCATCGGCAGCGAGGCGCGCCAGGATCTGGAGCGGCTGTGGGACGCACGCGTCTTCCTCGAGCTCTGGGTGCGCGTGCGCTCCGGCTGGGCCGACGACGAGCGCCACCTGCGCAGCTATGGCTACGAGTGAGGCGGCGGCGCCGCGCGGCCGCCGCGCGGCCGCCACGCCGCTGCTGGCCTACGTGCTGCACCGCTGGGACTGGAGCGAGACCAGCCTGATCGTCGAGCTGTTCACGCGCGAGCAAGGCCGCCTCGTCGTCGCCGCCAAGGGCGCGAAGCGGCCGACCTCGCAGCTGCGCCCGGTGCTGCTGCCCTTCCAGCCGCTGCACGCGGTGCTGGGCAAGGCGCCGGCCGACGAGGCGGCCGAGGTGCTGAACCTGCGCGGTGCCGAGTGGGTCGGCGGCGCGCCGCTGCTGGCGGCCGGCGCACTGCTGGCCGGCTGGTATCTCAACGAGCTGCTGATGAAGCTGCTGGCGCGCCAGGACCCGCACCCGGCGCTGTTCGACGCCTACGCCGATGCACTGGCCGCGCTGGCGCTGGCGCCGCCCGGCGACGCGCCGTCCGAGGCCGCGGCGCTGCGCGCCTTCGAGCTGCAGCTGCTGCGCGAGACCGGCTCGCTGCCGGACCTGGGCCAGGAGACGCTGACGCTGGCCGCGCTGCGCGGCGACGCGCGCTACGCACTGCGCGCGGAGACCGGCCTGGCGCAGGTGCGGCGCGAGGGCCTGGCCGGCAGCACCTGGCTGGGCATCGAGGCCGCGCTCGCGCAGGGCGGCGGCGCCGCGCTGCGCACGGCCTGCACGGTGGCGCCGGCCGAGCTCGGCGCACTGCGCACGATGCTGCGCGAGTGCCTTCACTATCATCTCGGCCACGACCAACTGCGCACGCGCCGGGTCTGGCAGGGCGTGCAGCGCCTGGCCGCTGCCGCGCCCGAGGTGCCCGCGAAATGAACCCGCTCGTCGCCCCCGAAGCCCGCGCGCGCCACGCCCAAGGCACCGCGCTGTCGGTCAACGTCAACAAGGTCGCGCTGCTGCGCAATACCCGCCACCTGGGCATCCCCAGCGTCGTGAAGGCCGCGACGCTGTGCCTCGAGGCCGGGGCCGACGGCATCACCGTGCACCCGCGGCCCGACGAGCGGCACATCCGCGCCGCCGACGTGCACGAGCTGGCCGCGCTGATGAAGGCCTGGCCCGAAGCGGAATACAACATCGAGGGCAACCCCTTCCACAACCTGATGGGTTTCCTGCGCGCGGTGCGGCCGCAGCAGGCGACCTTCGTGCCCGACAGCGAGGGCCAGTTCACGAGCGACCACGGCTGGGACCTGCTCGGCGCCGGCCGGACGGATGCCCAGCGGCTGCGCCCGCTGATCGACGAATGCCATGCGCTGGGCGTGCGCGTGAGCCTGTTCATGGACCCGTTGCCCGAGGCCATGGCCGCGGCGCGTGCGCTGGGCGCCGACCGCGTCGAGCTCTACACCGAGCCCTATGCCGCCGCGCATGGCACGCCGGGGCAGGCCGCGCAGCTGGAGGGTTTCGCCGCCGCGGCGCGCGCGGCCCAGGCCGCCGGGCTGGGCGTCAACGCCGGCCATGACCTCAACCGCGACAACCTGGCCGACTTCCTGCGTGCCGTGCCCGGCGTGCTGGAGGTCTCGATCGGCCACGCGCTGGTCGCCGACGCGCTGGAGCTCGGCCTGCCGGCCACCGTGCGCGACTACCGGCGCTGCATCCGCGAAGCCCACGCGGCGGGCCGATGATCGTCGGCATCGGCACCGACCTGTGCGACCTGCGCCGCATCGCGGCGACCTGGGAGCGCCGCGGCGAACGCTTCGCCGAGCGCATCCTGGGCCCGCGCGAGCTGCAGGTCTTCCACGCCCGGCTGGCGCGTGCGCCGGCGCGCGGCGTGCGTTTCCTGGCCACCCGCTTCTCGGCCAAGGAGGCCTTCTCCAAGGCCATCGGGCTGGGCATCCGCAGCCCGATGACCTGGCGCGCCTGCGAGATCCTCAACGAGCCCGGCGGCAAGCCGGTGCTGCGCCTGTCCGGCGAACTGGCCGACTGGTTCGCCGCGCGCGGCTGGGTCGCGCATGTCAGCGTGACCGACGAGACCGACTATGCCGCCGCCTATGTCGTCGTCGAGACGGCGCCCTGAACCACCGCACACCATGACCGACCACGCCGCCGTCCTGATCGACATCGCCGGCACCGCGCTCGGCGCCGCCGACCGCCGCCGCCTGCGCCACC
>CAZUPH010000007.1:0-41919 GCA_964621995.1 uncultured Rubrivivax sp.
CGATGCGGAACAGCGGCTGGCCGGCCTGCACGTCGCTGCCTTCGCGGAACAGGCGCTGCTGCAGGATGCCGGCGGCGCGGGCGCGCACCTGCGCCACACGCGAGGCTTCCAGCCGGCCCGGCAGTTCGCTCACCAGGCCGATGTCGCCCGGTGTGACCGTGACCACACCGACCTCGGCCGGCGGCATGCCGCCCGGCCCGGCGCCACCAGGCGCGGGGGTGGGGCCACAGGCGGTGAGCAGCAGGCTGGCGGCCAGGCCCACGGCCAGGGGGGTGTGCCGCAGGCGCAAGGGGGGTGTGACAGGCTTGATGCAGGTCAAGGCAGGCATGACGTTCCTTCGGAGTCAAGGTGAAATGGAGCGCGGCAGGCCGCGGTGAAACCATTTCGGGCTGTGAAATTGGTCGATTGAAGGGAATTAGTATACATACAACCATGAATGTATGTATAGTCGATCCATCAGAGATATACGTCGGAGGGTACTCACATGGTTCGTCGTTCCAAGGCGGATGCGCAGGCCACGCGTAACAGCCTGCTTGATGCTGCCGAACATTTGTTTCAGGCGCGTGGCGTGTCGCGCACCTCGCTCAATGACATCGCGGTGGCCGCCGGCACCACACGCGGCGCCATCTACTGGCACTTCAAGGACAAGGCCGACCTCTTCAACGCCATGATGGAGCGCGTGACGCTGCCGATGGAAGATGCCTTGCAGTGCGCCGCCGCCGCCCACGCCCAGTGCCCTGTGGTGGAGCTGCGTCTGGCCATGCTGGAGGCGCTGCGCAAGACGGCCGACGACGCGCAGACGCGGCGCGTGTTCGACATCGCCACCCACAAGGTCGAGTACGTGGCCGAACTGCTGGCGGTGAAGGAGCGTCACCTGCAGGTGCGCAACGAGTGCCTGGCGCGCACCCGGCTGGCCATGCAGCGGGCGGCGCAGCTCAGCGGGCGGCCGCTGCCGGTGGAGCTGGACAGTGCCGCGCTGGGGCTGCATGTGATGATCGACGGCCTGATCCAGAACTGGCTGCTCGACCCGCAGGCCTTTGACCTGGTGGCCAGCGGCACCCAGGTCTTTGACACCTACCTGGCCGGCCTGGGCCTGCACCCGGCCCAGATGGAGAACAAAAAAGCAGCTTAGCCCGTACGTGGTGTGCGGTGAGCACTATGAATTCGATAGCGTCACCACGCGCAGTACATCGGCACCGTAGGCCTGCAGCTTCTTCTCACCGATGCCGCTGATGCCCTGCAGGTCAGCCAGCGTCTGCGGGCTGCGCTGCGCAATCTCCGCCAGCGTGGCGTCGTGGAAGATCACGTAGGCCGGCAGGTTGTGTTCGCGCGCCACGTCGGCGCGCCAGGCTTTCAGGTTGATGAAGCGCACCTGGTCATCGACGCCCAGGTTGACGGCCGCCGGGGCCGTGACGCCGGCGCGGCGCGAACGCTTGGCCGTCGGGGTCGACACCGACTCGCGCAGTTGCACCGTTACCTCGCCCTTGAGCACGGCGCGTGAGCCCTCGGTCAGGTAGAGCGTGTTGTAGGCCTGGGCGTCCACGCCGACGGCGCCGATGGCGATGAGCTGGCGCAGCACGCCGCGCAGCTGGGCTTCGCTGAACTCGGCGCCGAGGCCGAAGGTGCTCAGGGTCTCATGGCCGTACTGTTTCACCTTCTCGGTGTCCTTGCCGCGCAGGATGTCCATGATGTGGCCGGCGCCAAAGCTCATCCCGTTGGCTTGCTGCACGCGGTAGATGGTGCTGAGCAGCTTGCGTGCCGCATCGGTGCCGTCCCACACCGCCGGTGGCTGCAGGCAGTTGTCACAGTTGCCACAGGGTTCGCTGTGTTCGCCGAAGTAGCCGAGCAGCCGTACGCGCCGGCAATCGGTCGCCTCGGCCAGCGCCAGCAGGGCATCCAGCTTGCCGCGCATGACCTGCTTGAATTCTTCGCTCGCCGGGCTCTCGTCGATCATGCGGCGCTGGTTCACCACGTCCTGCAGGCCGTAGGCCATCCAGGCATCGGCGGCGGCGCCATCACGGCCGGCGCGGCCGGTCTCCTGGTAGTAGCCCTCAATGTTCTTCGGCATGTCCAGATGCGCGACAAAACGCACGTCCGGCTTGTCAATGCCCATGCCAAAGGCTATTGTTGCAACCATCACCAGACCCTCTTCACGCAGAAAGCGGTCCTGGTTGGCCTGGCGTACCGCTGCGTCCAGCCCGGCGTGGTAGGGCAGCGCCTTCAGGCCGGCATCGCACAACGTCTGCGCGATGTCCTCCACCTTGCGGCGCGACTGGCAGTAGACGATACCGGCGTCCCCCTCGTGCTCGCGTTCGATGAAACGCAGCAGCTGGGTGGTGGCGTCCTTCTTCTCGACGATGGTGTAGCGGATGTTGGGGCGGTCGAAGCTGCTGACGAACTGCCGTGCACCTTCGAGCTGCAGCCGTTCCACGATGTCCTCGCGCGTCAGCGCGTCGGCGGTGGCGGTCAGCGCCATGCGCGGCACGGCGGGGTAGCGCTCGTGCAGCACGGTGAGCGCGCGGTACTCGGGCCGGAAGTCGTGGCCCCACTGGCTGACGCAGTGCGCCTCGTCAATGGCAAACAGCGCCAGCTGCCCGCGTTCGGCCAGCGCATCGAGCTGGGCCAGAAAACGTGGTGTCGTCACGCGCTCGGGCGCGGCGTACAGCAGCGTGAGCTCGCCGCGCAGCAGGCGCTTTTCCACCTGTGCGGCAGCCTCCTGCGACAGGCTGGAGTTGAGGAAGGCGGCTTCCACGCCGGCTTCGTGCAGGGCGCCCACCTGGTCGTGCATCAATGCAATCAGCGGTGACACCACAATGGTGGTGCCATGGCCGGCCTGCTGGCGCGCGATGGCCGGGATCTGGTAGCACAGCGACTTGCCGCCGCCGGTGGGCATGAGCACCAGTGCGTCGCCGCCGGCCACCACGTGGTCCACGATGGCCTGCTGCGGGCCGCGGAAAGCCTCATAGCCGAAGACCTGGCGCAGGATGGTTTGAAGAGACAAGGTGCTTGCTATCGAAACAGGAGCGACTGGCGCAGATTCCAAAGGGGCTGGGGCCCGATTTGGCTTGAAATTTACATCTGCTCCCAGGGCAGGCCGTCGAAGCGCCAGCCGTTGAGGGTGGAACGCTGAAACTTGTCGTCCAGGTCGCCTTCGAAGCCGTGCAGCACATTGATGAGCTGGGTGAAGCCGGCCGCCTGCAGCGCCAGACCGGCGTCCAGCGTGCGCTTGCCGCTGCGGCACAGCAGGATGATGGTGCGGTTCTTGTCACCGCCCGCTTCACGTTCCACGGCGGCCACGAAACCGGCCGGATCGGGCGTCAGCTCCGGGTACTCGTACCAGGGGATGTTGATCACGCCAGGCGGACGGCCGACGTAGAGCGATTCGATTTCCATGCGTACGTCGATCAGCAGCGCATCCGGTTCTTGCTGCAGCAGCGCCCAGGTTTCTTTGGGGAGCAGATGTTTCATAACCTTCTATTGTCCCGGTTTTGCGGCCGGCATCGACCGCCGGTGCCCGCGGGCAAGGCCGTCTTTCTACAATGGAGGTCCTATGAAGCCCATCCACTACACCCGCGCCCAAACCCTGCCCGGTATCCTGGCCCGCCGCATCGCCATCCTCGATGGCGCCATGGGCACCATGATCCAGCGCTTCAAGCTGACCGAGGCGCAGTACCGCGGCGAGGGCTATACCGGTCCCGGCGCGGCCGGTGCGCGCTTCAAGGACTTCCACAAGGACGTCAAGGGCAACAACGAGTTGCTGTCGCTCACGCGGCCCGACATCATCCGCGACATCCACGAAGGCTACCTCGCCGCCGGTGCCGACCTGATCGAGACCAACACCTTTGGCGCCACCAGCGTGGCGCAGGCCGACTACGACATGGCGCACCTGGCGCGCGAGATGAACCTCGCCTCCGCCCGACTGGCGCGGCAAGCGTGCGACAAGTTCAGTACGCCCGACCATCCGCGCTTTGTCGCCGGCGCTCTGGGCCCGACACCCAAGACCGCCAGCATCAGCCCGGACGTGAACGACCCCGGTGCGCGCAACATCAGCTTCGAAGAGCTGCGCGCGGCCTACTACGAGCAGGTGGAAGCGCTGGTGGAAGGCGGCGCCGACGTGCTGCTGGTGGAAACCATCTTCGACACCCTCAACGCCAAGGCGGCGCTGTTTGCCATCGACGAGTACTTCGAAGCCTCGGGCGAGCGCCTGCCCATCCTCATCAGCGGCACCGTGACCGACGCCTCCGGCCGCATCCTCAGCGGCCAGACCGTCACCGCCTTCTGGCACAGCGTGCGCCATGCGCAGCCGCTGGCGGTGGGCCTGAACTGCGCGCTCGGCGCGGCGCTGATGCGCCCCTACATCCAGGAGCTGGCCAAGGCGGCGCCCGACACCTTCATCAGTTGCTACCCGAACGCCGGCCTGCCCAACCCGATGAGCGAGACCGGCTTCGACGAGACGCCCGACGTTACCAGCCGGCTGCTGCGCGAGTTTGCGGCCGAGGGGCTGGTCAACATCGTCGGCGGCTGCTGCGGCACCACGCCGGAGCACATTGGCGCCATCCACGACGCGGTGGCGCCGCTGGCCACGCGCGCGTTGAACGCCGGCCCGTTCTACCGCGAAGCGGCCTGAGGGCCGGCATCTTCGCCGCCGTCCTCGCCAATCCCCAGCCTTGCTGGGGATTTGCGGTGGGCGGCACAATCGGGGCTCCCATCAAGGGGAGTAGTCGACCAGCCAGCGGAGCCCACGCTCCCAGCGCTGAGCGCCCGCGTCGTCAATACGCTGTGTCAAAACAGCCGGCGCCGGCGGTTCGTCACCAACGGTGACGGGCCCGATCAGACCTTGCGGGTGTTTCATCAACACTGCAAGCGAGGTTTTCTATGCAAAGCATTGCGCCACTTTGGCTGTGGCTGGTTTTCGTCGCCTTCGTGCTGGCGGCGCTGTTCGTCGACTTCGTCGTCCTCAAGAAACAAGGCGCCCACGCCGTGGGCGTGAAGGAGGCGTTGAACTGGTCGCTCATCTGGGTGGCCCTGAGCTTCCTCTTCAACGGCCTGCTCTGGTGGGCCGTCCATGAGACCTCGGGTTCGCGCGCGCTCGCCAATGAAAAGTCGCTCGAATTCCTGACCGGCTACCTGATCGAGAAGAGCCTGGCGGTCGACAACATCTTCGTCTTCCTGCTCATCTTCACCTACTTCGCCGTGCCGCCGGCCTACCAGAAACGGGTGCTGATGATCGGCATCATCGGCGCCATCGTGCTGCGCACGGTGATGATTCTGCTCGGCAGCTGGCTGCTGTCGCAGTTTCACTGGATCCTCTACGTCTTCGGCGGCTTCCTCGTGCTCACCGGCCTCAAGATGTGGTGGGCTGCGGGCAAGGAGGGCAGCCTGGATGACAACCCGGCGCTCAAGCTGCTGCGCCGCGTGATGCCGGTGAGCCGCCACTTCGACGGCGAGAAATTCTGGACCTGGGAGAACGGCAAACGCATCGCCACGCCGCTGCTGATGGTGGTGGCCCTGGTGGGCCTGACGGATGTGATCTTCGCGGTGGACTCCATCCCGGCCATCTTCGCCATCACGCAAGACCCGTTCATCGTGCTCACCAGCAATGTGTTCGCCATCCTCGGCCTGCGCGCCATGTTCTTCCTGCTGCAGGCTGCGGCCAGCCGTTTCCACCTGCTCAACTACGGGCTGGCGGTGATCCTGGTCTTCATCGGCAGCAAGATGATGCTGATCGATCTCTACAAGATCCCGGTGGCCGTGTCGCTGGGCGTGGTGGTGGGCATTCTGGCCATCACCATGGTCTGGAGTGCCAAGACCGCGCCCAATACCTGAGGCGTACCTCGGGCATACGTCTCAGCCCGGCAGCAGAACGGCCGCCATGGCCGCCGCGGCGGGCACGGTCTGGATCAGCAGAATCTTGCGGCTGGCGGTGGCGGCGCCATACAGGCCGGCCACCGCCACGCAGCCGAGCACGAACAGCAGCGCCTCGCGTTGGCCGGTAGCCAGTGCCCAGGCGATGCCGGCGGCCAGAAAGCCGTTGTACAGGCCCTGGTTGGCCGCCAGCACCTTGGTGGCTTTGGCAAAGTCGGGCGCGAGGTTGAAGGCCTTCATGCCCTGCGGTTTGTCCCAGAAGAACATCTCCAGCACCAGGATGTAGACGTGGATGGCACAGACGAGCAGGGACAGGGCGGTGGCAATGATGTGCATGGGGTGGCCTGCTGGAAGGTGGCGGAAGTCAGATGGTAGAGCGTTGACGGCGGCGTACCAGCCAGGCGATGAGCCCGGCGGCCACCACCACGGCCATGGACCAGCCCAGCGCGCGCGACGCCACCAGCTCACCTTCGCGTGCGGCACCCATGAAGAAGAGCACGAAGGCCAGCAGGTGCACCCCGGCGCGCTGCAGGCGCAGCCAGACGGCCTCGCTGCGGGTGGTCCAGGCCAGCACCACGTCGACCACCCACCAGAGGGCGAACACGGTGTCCAGCCGCGGGGCACTGACGCGCGGTGTGTGGAGGATGCGCTGCCAGTCGTTGCCGAAGATGACCACGGTGGCCCAGTAGAAGTGCACCGCAAACACCAGCAGCGAGGCCGTCCAGAAGATGCGCCAGGCCTGGAAGGCGCGGGTCGACTGCCGGATGGACGGAAACAGCGCCAGCGCTGGCGTGGCCAGCAGCAGCGAGGCCCAGATGGTGAAGAAGGTGAGGTGCAGGTCCTGGCGCAACGCCTCGGCCACGTCGGCCGCGCCGCCGCCGGGCGGCGTGAGCGAGAACAGCGCCAGGTCGCGGCTCCACCAGGCGGCGGCAAAACACACGGCCAGCGCCAGGCCGGCCAAGGCCAGCGTGAGGCCGGCGGAACGGGAGGTGGAAGTGCTCATGATGAAAGTGGGTTTGTGTTGTTGTGTCGGGGGTGTCGGTTACGCGTTGCAGGTGGCGATGTTGCGCGGGTCGCAGTGGTAGCGGGCGTACTGCACCAGCAGATGGGTGGCTTGGTCCATGAGGCCTTCTTGGGGTTTCCTTTGTGGGGTTTCCTTTGCGGTCCCCCAAGGATGCCGCGCCCGGCATGGGACGTCTGTCAGAATTCCGACAAAGCCGCTTCGGCCAGGCGCTGGCGGCGCTTGCTCCAAGCCCTGCTGCCCACCATGGACCCGTCGACCCACGCACTCGCCGCCCTGCAGGCTGCCTTGCAGACCGATGACTGGTTTGCCGCCTGCCCCGATGCACTGCAGCAGCAACTGCTGGCGCTGGCGCGTGGGCGCCACCTGGTGCCGGGCGAGCCGCTGTTCGCGCGCGGCGGGAATGCCGACGGCCTGTGCTGCGTGGTGGCCGGCGCGCTGCGCATCGGCGCCCACGATGCCGAAGGCCAGGCGGCGGTGCTGGCCTACCTGGAGCCCTACCAGTGGTTTGGCGAGATCTCGATGATCGACGGCCTGCCGCGCACCCATGACGCGGTGGCCGACGTGGCCAGCCAGGTGCTGGTGGTGCCACGCGCGGATCTGCTGGCCTGGCTGGATGCCCACCCCACCCATTGGCGCGACATGGCGCGTCTGGCCTGCCGCAAGCTGCGCGTGGCCTTCGTCGTCCTCGAAGAACTGGCCCTGCTGCCGCTGGAGGAGCGCGTGTTGCGGCGCCTGCAGTTGCTGGCCCAGGGCTACGGCAGCCGCGATGTGGCTCGGCGCCGCGTCCGTGTGGCTCAGGAGGTGCTGGCGCGCATGCTGGGCGTGAGCCGCCAGAGCGTCAACAAGGCCCTCAAGCAGCTGGAGGCGCGCGGCGCCCTGCGCCTGCACTACGGCGAGATCGAACTGCTGGACTGAGCCGGAACGCGCTGATTGGTGTGGCCAGCCCTTGCGGTGACAATCACGCCCCATGCGCATTGAAGACCTGCGCCAGCGCCTGCGGGCGCTCGGCGCCAACCCCCGTCATGAACACCGCGTGCTGCGTCTGTGGTCGCAGGCGCTGCCGCAGACGCAAGGCAAGCGGCCGATCGAGGCCTTTCTGCCCAACCCACTGCGTGTCGCGCTGCCGGAAATCGAGCGAGAACTGGCCAGTCTGCTCACGCTGCATTCCGAGCACCCGGGCGAGGACGGCTCGCAGCGCCTGGTGGTGGCGCTGAAGGATGGCCAGTTGGTGGAAAGTGTGCTGTTGCCGCCGGGTCGCATTCCGGCCTTGTGCGTGTCGACCCAGGTCGGGTGTGCGGTCGGCTGCGTGTTCTGCATGACCGGCACCACCGGCCTGATTCGCCAGCTCGGCAGCGCCGAGATCGTGGCGCAGGTGGCACTGGCGCGGCAGCGTCGGCCGGTCAAACGCGTGGTGTTCATGGGCATGGGCGAGCCGGCGCACAACCTGGACAACGTGCTGGAGGCCATCGACCTGCTGGGCACTGCCGGCAACATCGGGCACAAGAACCTGGTGTTCTCTACCGTCGGTGATCCGCGAGCGTTCGAGGCGCTGCTCGGCCGCGCCGAAGGGGCGGTGCGTCCGGCGCTGGCCCTTTCGCTGCACACCACGCGTGCTGATCTGCGCGCACAGCTGCTGCCGCGTGCGCCACGGCTCACGCCGGACGAGCTGGTGGAGATGGCCGAGTCGTATGCGCGCGCCAGCGGCTACCCGGTGCAGTACCAGTGGACGCTGCTGGAAGGCATCAACGACACGGACGAGGAAGTGGAGGGCCTGGTGCGGCTGCTGCATGGCAAGTACGCCATCCTCAATCTGATTCCCTACAACGCGGTGGAGGGCATGCCTTACCAGCGGCCCAGCTGGGCGCACGCGGCGGAGATGGCGCGCCGCCTGCATCAGCGCGGCATCCTGACCAAGCTGCGGCAGTCGGCCGGGCAGGATGTGGAGGGCGGCTGCGGCCAGCTGCGGGCGCGGGCCGTACAGCAGGGTGTGATGCAGCCGGTTGTGATGACGCTGCCGGCGCGTCGATAGGCCGTGAGACGGCGCCCCGGTCTTCGGGCGGCTCATTCAGTACACGTGCCCAGCACGGCGCGGGCTTAAGCCTTAAAATCACGCCACTTCCAAGGAGCGTTGCAGCGGCACTCGATGCCGTCAGGCTTGGATGTCCCAACGACGCTCACCTGTTTTGAATCCCTCAGGTGAGACGCATGTCCGAAATCTCCATTCCCCCCATGAAGCTGTCCGGCCTGGAGCCGGTTGTCATCGGCGCGGGCAGTCTGTTCGTCAACATCGGCGAGCGCACCAACGTCACCGGCTCCAAGGCCTTCGCGCGCATGATCCTCGAGGGCCGCTTCGAGGACGCGCTGGCCGTCGCCCGCCAGCAGGTCGAGAACGGCGCGCAGATCATCGACGTCAACATGGACGAGGCGATGCTCGACAGCGCCGCGGCGATGGAGCGCTTCCTGAAGCTGGTGGCCGGCGAGCCCGAGATCGCGCGCGTGCCGGTGATGATCGACAGCAGCAAGTGGAGCGTGATCGAGGCCGGCCTGAAGTGCATCCAGGGCAAGGGCATCGTCAACAGCATCTCGCTGAAGGAGGGCGAGGCGGAGTTCCGCCGCCAGGCCACGCTGGTGCGCCGCTACGGCGCCGCCGCGGTCGTGATGGCCTTCGACGAGCAGGGCCAGGCCGACACCTACGCGCGCAAGACCGAGATCTGCGCCCGCGCCTACCGCATCCTGGTCGACGAGGTCGGCTTCCCGCCCGAGGACATCATCTTCGATCCCAACATCTTCGCCATCGCCACCGGCATCGAGGAGCACGACAACTACGCGGTGGACTTCATCGAGGCCACGCGCTGGATCAAGGCGAACCTGCCCGGCGCAAAGGTCTCCGGCGGCGTCAGCAACGTGAGCTTCAGCTTCCGCGGCAACGACCCGGTGCGCGAGGCCATCCACACCGTGTTCCTGTACCACGCGATCCGCGCCGGTCTGGACATGGGCATCGTCAACGCCGGGATGATCGGCGTCTACGACGACCTCGACCCCGAGCTGCGCGAGCGCGTCGAGGACGTGGTGCTGAACCGGCGCAAGGACTCCGGCGAGCGCCTGATCGAGATCGCCGAGCGCGCCAAGGGCCTGGCCAAGGACGACAGCGCACGCCTGGCCTGGCGCGCCGGCGACGTGAACGAACGCCTGAGCCACGCGCTGGTGCACGGCATCACCGAATTCATCGTCGCCGACACGGAAGAAGCCTGGCGCGCGATCGAGGCCAGGGGCGGGCGTCCGCTGCACGTCATCGAGGGTCCGCTGATGGCCGGCATGAACGTGGTCGGCGACCTGTTCGGTGCCGGCAAGATGTTCCTGCCGCAGGTGGTCAAGAGCGCGCGCGTGATGAAGCAGGCGGTGGCCCACCTGCTGCCCTACATCGAGGAGGAGAAGAAGCAGCTCGTGGCCGGCGGCGGCGAGGCCAAGCCCAAGGGCAAGATCGTCATCGCCACCGTCAAGGGCGACGTGCACGACATCGGCAAGAACATCGTCACCGTCGTGCTCCAGTGCAACAACTTCGAGGTCGTCAACATGGGCGTGATGGTCCCGTGCCAGGACATCCTCGCCAAGGCCAAGGTGGAGGGCGCGGACATCATCGGCCTGTCCGGGCTGATCACGCCGAGCCTGGAGGAGATGCAGCACGTGGCCGCCGAGATGCAGCGCGACGACTGGTTCCGCGTGAAGAAGATCCCGCTGCTGATCGGCGGCGCCACCACCAGCCGCGTGCACACCGCGGTGAAGATCGCGCCGCACTACGAGGGCCCGGTCGCCTACGTGCCCGACGCCTCGCGCGCGGTGGGCGTGTGCAGCGAGCTGCTGTCCGACGAGCGTGCGGCCAGGTACATCGCCGAGCTGAATGCCGACTACGAGCGCGTGCGCACGCTGCACGCCAACAAGAAGGCGACCCCGCTGGTGACGCTGGCCGAGGCGCGCGCGAACAAGACGCCCATCGACTGGGGCGCCTACGTGCCGCCGCGGCCCCGCTTCATCGGCCGGCGCGAGTTCCGCAACTACGACCTCGCGGAGCTGGCGCGCTGCATCGACTGGGGCCCGTTCTTCCAGACCTGGGACCTGGCCGGGCCGTTCCCGGAGATCCTGCGCGACGAGGTCGTCGGCGCCGAGGCGCAGCGCGTCTTCAGCGACGGCCGGCGGCTGCTGCAGAGGCTGATCGAGGGCCGCTGGCTGCAGGCCAGCGGCGTCCTTGCGCTGCTGCCCGCGAATACGGTGGACGACGACGTGATCGAGGTCTACACCGACGAGTCGCGCCGCGAGGTCGCGCTGCGCTGGCAGCCGTTGCGCCTGCAGAGCGAGCGGCCTGTCGTGGACGGCGTACGGCGGCCCAACCGCAGCCTCGCGGACTTCGTCGCGCCGCGCGGCGTGGCGGACGACTACATCGGGCTGTTCGCCGTCACCGCGGGCCTGGGCGTGGAGAAGAAGGAGCGCCAGTTCCTGGCCGACCACGACGACTACAGCGCGATCATGCTCAAGGCGCTGGCCGACCGCCTGGCCGAGGCCTTCGCCGAGCGGCTGCACCAGCGCGTGCGCACCGAGCTGTGGGGCTATGCGCCCGACGAGGCGCTGTCCAACGAGGAGCTGATCGCGGAGAAGTACCGCGGCATCCGCCCGGCGCCGGGCTACCCGGCCTGCCCGGCGCATGGCGTGAAGCGCGACATGTTCCGCGTGCTGCAGGCCGAGGCCATCGGCATGGGCCTGACCGAGAGCCTGGCGATGACGCCGGCGGCCAGTGTCAGCGGCTTCTACCTGGCGCACCCCGAGAGCCGCTACTTCAACGTTGGCCGCATCGGCGAGGACCAGCTGGCCGACTTCGCCGCGCGCCACGCGCTGGCCGAGGCCGACGCGCGACGCGCGCTGGCGCCGGTGCTGGGCTGAGCGCGGTCCCGGACACCGCGCGAAGGGCGAGCGCCTGAAGAGGCGCGTGCGTGGCCGGCAGCTCCCGGGCCGGCCGCGCGTGCGTATCAGTCGCATCCTTTCGTAAGCCCGGGCGGCGCCGCGGGCAACGTGCGCGCAAGTCTCGTCGCCAGCGGCCGAAAAGGCAGGTGAGCCCAACTCCCAGGCGGGCCGCCCCGTCCGAGCGCGCCCGCGCGCCGCCCCGGCCGGCCGCGCGGCCGGCCGTCCGCCGACCCGATGACCGCGACGACATCCTCCCGCGCGCCCGCGCCCGAACGGCCGCAAGTGCCGCTGCTCTGCGCGCCCGCCGACGCCCGCCGGCGCGCGCGGCGCCTGCTCGGCGTGCTGATGGCGACCAGCGCCCTGGCCGCCTGCGGCGGTGGCGGCAGCGCCGACGCCGGCGCGCCGGCGCCGAGCCCGGCACCGGCACCGGCACCGGCACCGGCCCCATCGCCGTCGCCGTCGCCGTCGCCGTCGCCTGCGCCGACGCCCGCACCGCCGCCGGCGCCCGCCCCCGCCCCGCCGCCGCCGGTGGTGGAGCGCCCGGCCAGCCGCAACGAAGCCGCGCGCTTCCTGGCCCAGGCCACCTTCGGCCCGACCGAGCCCCAGATCGACCGCGTCATGCAGATCGGCTACGCGGCCTGGATCGACGAGCAGTTTGCGCAGCCGGCGAGCTCGCACCGCGCCGCCTGGGAGGCGGCCGACGCCGCGCGTCGCGCCGCCGGGCTCGGCGCCGCCGGGCAGACCGAGGTGCTGGACTCCTTCTGGAAACAGGCGCTCACCGGCGCCGACCAGCTGCGCCAGCGCACCGCCTATGCGCTGTCGCAGATCTTCGTGATCTCCATGGTCGACGATGCCGTCGCCAACGACCCGCGCGCCGTCGCCGCCTGGCTGGACATGCTCGGCGCCGACGGGCTGAGCAGCTACCGGCGGCTGCTGGAGTCGGTGTCGCTGCACCCGATGATGGGCCGCTACCTCTCGCACCTGCGCAACCAGCGCGCCGACCCGCGCACCGGCCGCGTGCCCGACGAGAACTATGCGCGCGAGGTGATGCAGCTGTTCAGCATCGGCCTCGTGGAGCTCAACGAGGACGGCAGCGCGCGCCTGGTCGGCGGCCAGCCGGTGGAGACCTACGACGGCGAGGACATCGCGGGCCTGGCCCGCGTCTTCACCGGCTGGAGCTGGGCCTGCCCGAACTGGCCCGACAACGGCTGCTTCTTCAACGGCAGCGTCGACGGCCACAGCGACCCCGACCGCGGCTTCAGGCCGATGCTGGGCTATCCGCAGTACCACAGCGCCGAGGAGAAGAGCTTCCTCGGCACCACCATCCCGGCGCAGGACCTGCCGGACCCGCCGGCCAGCCTGCGTGCGGCGCTGGACGCCATCGCGGCGCACCCGAACGTCGGCCCGTTCATCGGCCGCCAGCTGATCCAGCGCCTGGTCACCAGCAACCCGAGCCCGGAGTACGTGCGCGCCGTCGCGCGCACCTTCGCCAACAACGGCCAGGGCGTGCGCGGCGACATGAAGGCCGTCGTCAAGGCGGTGCTGATGCACCCGGAGGCGCGCCGCACCAGCGACCGCTCGGGCAAGCTGCGCGAGCCGGTGCTGAAGCTCTCGGCCTTCCTGCGCGCCTTCCCGCATGCCAGCGACACCGGCAACTGGCGCGTGGGCAACACCGACAACCCCGGCACCTCGCTCGGCCAGACGCCGCTGCGCTCGCCTTCGGTGTTCAACTTCTACCGCCCGGGCTACGTGCCGCCGGGCACGCAGGCGGCGGCCGCCGGGCTGGCGGTGCCGGAGATGCAGATCGCGCACGAGACCAGCGCCGCCGGCTACGTCAACTTCATGCGCGACAACCTGCAGCTCGGCGTGGGCGCCTACAACGGCACCATCGGCAACGTCACCTACAACCGCCGCGACCTGCAGCGCGACTGGAGCCCGGAGCTGGCGCTGGCCGGCGACCCGGCGGCGCTGGTCGAACGCGTCGCCGAGCGGCTGACCTACGGCAGCGCCGGCGCGGTGCTCAAGGCCGACATCGCCGACGTGGTCGGCCGCATCACGGTCCCGGCGCTCAACGCCAGCGGCACCAACCAGGCGCAGATCGACACCGCGCGCATGAACCGCGTGCGCGCGGCGATCCTGCTGGTGCTGGCCAGCCCCGAGTTCCAGGTGCTGAAGTGACGACGACACGAGGGCCGACCATGACTTCCCGCCCCACTTTCGACGCCCGGCTCGACGCCTCGCGCCGCCACTTCCTGCGCCGCGCCGGCACGCTGGGCGCACTGGCCGGCGCCGGCGCGCCGCTGGCGCTGCAGATGCTGGCCGCCGGCTCGGCCAGCGCGCAGGCCGCCGGCGACTACAAGGCGCTGGTCTGCGTCTTCCTGTTCGGCGGCAACGACGCGTACAACATGGTGCTGGCCACCGACCCCGCCAGCTGGCAGGCCTACACCGCCACGCGCAACCAGTCGCCGGACTCGATCGCGCTGCTGCCTCCCGGCACCGCGCCGGTGGGCGGCGCGGCCGCCGGCTCGCCGGCGCGCCTGGGCGGCGTGCTGCCGCTGGCGCCCCTGGACGCGCAGGGCCGCGGCGTCGCGCTGCACCCGCTGATGGGCACGCTGCAGACGATGTTCAACAGCGAACGCCGGCTGGCCATCGTGCCCAACGTCGGCCCGCTGGTGATGCCCACGAGCAAGGCGCAGTTCGCGCTGCGCACGCACCCCAGGCCGGCGAGCCTGTTCTCGCACAACGACCAGCAGAACACCTGGCAGTCGGGCGCGCCGGAAGGCGCCACGCGCGGCTGGGGCGGCCGCATGGGCGACCTGCTGGCCGGCATGAACTCGCGCACCGTCTTCACCGCGGTCTCGGCCTCGGGCAACGCGGTGTGGCTGGCCGGGCGCGAGACCCAGCAGTACCAGATCGGCAACAACGGCGCGATCCGCATGGGCCAGGACGCCAACGGCCGCACCTTCGGCTCCGCCGAGGTCGGCGCGGCGCTGCAGCGCATCGCATCCACCTCGCGCGGCAGCCACCTGCTGGAGGCCGACCTGGCCGCGGTGGCCGCGCGCTCGGTCGACGCCGAGCTGACGCTGCGCAATGCGCTGCGCCCGGCCAGCGACGAGGCCTTCGGCACCGCGCCGGCCAGCGGCGCCTACAACGCCAACAACGACCCCAAGCTGCAGTACGCGAACCCGCTGACCGGCGCGATGGCCGTCAACCCGCTGGCGCAGCAGTTGCAGACGGTGGCGCGCATGATCGACGCCGGCATGGCCGGCGCCACCGGCGTGCGCCGCCAGGTCTTCTTCGTCAGCCTGGGCGGCTTCGACACCCACGACCTGCAGAACCGCAACCACGCCAACCTGATGGCGCGCTTGGCGCATGCGCTGCGCTACTTCGACACCGCGCTGGGTGCGCTGAATGCACGCCCGCTGGTGACCACCTTCACGGCCAGCGACTTCGGCCGCACCTTCACGAGCAACGGCGACGGCACCGACCACGGCTGGGGCGGCCACCACTTCGTGATGGGCGGCGCGGTGCGCGGCGGCAACCTCTACGGCGCCTTCCCGGTGCTGGGCACGAAGAACGCCAACAACAACAACTTCGACAGCAGCCCCGACCAGCTCGGCAACGGCGCGCTGCTGCCCACGACCTCGGTCGACCAGCTCGGTGCCACCCTGGGCGCCTGGTTCGGCCTGGGCGCGGGGCAGCTGCTGGACATCTTCCCGAACCTGGCGAACTTCGACGCCGGCGTGCGCAACCTCGGGTTCATGGCCTGACGCGGGCGACCCCGGGGCAGCGCACGAAGCAAAGCGGCCGGCAGGGCCGGCCGCTCGGGCAAGGCTGTCGTCGCGCGGCCCGGCTGCCGGGCCGCGCGCGTACTCAGCGCGGCGTGCGCCGGCCCAGCCGCAGGGCCAGCAGCGCGGTGCCGACGAGCAGCAGCGCCGCCGGCTCCGGCACGGTGTTGCCGTCGTTGTAGCGCAGGTGGTCCAGGCCGCCGGACGAGCCGGAGTCCAGGCCGCTGGCCAGGATGTAGGCGATGCTGGCCGTGCCGAAGCTCAGCGACATCGTCTCGAACTGGTTGGTGGTCAGCGAGGCGGTGGTGTAGGTGCCCAGCAGGTTGTCGGCCGCGTCGAAGGCCTGCAGGAAGCCGGTGTCGGCGGGGTCGTTGCTGATGAAGTCGATCCACACGGCATCGGTGGCCGAAGCGAAGTCGACGCGCAAGGCGTGGAAGCTCGGCTCGCGGAACAGGTGCGGGAAGTTCGGCGCATTGGTGCCGAAGACCAGCCGGCCGGTCGAGGCCGTGAAGGGCTCGAGCGGCTGCGACGCCGAATCGACCGCGAAGATGGCCGGGCCGCCGCCGAAGCCGAGGCCGACCGCACTGAGCGTGATGCCGGCGAAGGCGTTCGAGAGGTCGGTGCCGGGCGCGAAGGCGTCGGGATCGACGACGACCGGCGCGGCTTGCGCCAGCGCCAGCGCGCTGCCGCAGGCGACGGCCGCGGCCAGGGAACGAAGACGCAGGGGGAGGTGGCGGGTCATGGCAGGGCTCTCCGGTGAGCCCCCGCGGTCGGCCGGCGCGGGGTGCGCCGGCGGCTGCGAGGGCCGATTCGACAGGGTGGAAGCAGGCTCGCAAGAAGCGAGCCCCTGCCCACAAGTGCCTGTCGGAACAGGCTTTCTTTCAGCGGCAGCTCTCCAACTGTAAAAAATGTCGACAGTCCGAAGGCGCCTCCGCGCCCGGCCCGCCCGCGTCAGCCGATGCTCTCGACCTGCCGGCTCTGCTGGTAGGCACGCCCGAAGCGGTTAGCCAGGAAGGCCGGCAGTTCCACCTGCTCCTGGCGGATGAAGCCGCGCTGCGGCAGCCGGCCCTCGCGGAACAGGTCCACCGCGGCGCAGATGCCGGCGGCGGTGGTGATCTGGATGGCCGACAGCGGATGCGCCTCGTCGCGGTCGGCGAAGATCTTGCGCGCGAAGACCTCCTGCACCAGCGCGCCGTCCTTGAGGCCGCTGACGGTGACGAAGACCAGCACCACGTCCTGCATCGTGGTCGGGATCGAGCGCCGCATGATCTCCTTCAGCGTCTCGGTATCCTGGTTGAGCTGCAGTTCCTCCAGCAGCATCTTCATCAGGTCGCGGTGGCCGGGGTAGCGCACGCTCTTGTAGTCCAGCGTGCGCACGCGGCCGGCCAGCGTCTCGCACAGCGTGCCCAGGCCGCCGCTGGTGTTGAAGGCCTCGTACTCGGTGCCGTCCAGGCTGAAGTGCTCCAGCCCCTCCAGCGCCAGCACCTCGATGTTGCGGCCGTCGCGGATGGCCTCGCAGGGGTGGCAGTACTCGTTGATGAGCCCGTCCACGCTCCAGGTCAGGTTGTACTTGAGGCTGTTGGTCGGGAAGGCGGGCAGCGCGCCGACCCGCATCTTGACCTCGTGCAGCGTCTCGAAACCCTTGGCCAGGTGGTGCGCGACGATGCCGATGAAGCCCGGCGCCAGCCCGCACTGCGGCATGAAGGCGGTGGCCGCGCCCTCGGCCATCTGCTTGATCGCCCGAGTGGCGGCCACGTCCTCGGTGAGGTCGAAGTAGTGGCAGCCGGCCTCGCGCGCGGCGGTGGCTGCCAGCGTGGCCAGGTGGTAGGGCAGCGCGTTGATCACGGCATCCTGCCCGCGCAGCACGTTGAGCAGCGCCTCGGGGCTGGCGGTGTCGGCCAGCAGCGTGCGGGCCGGGTCGCCGGCCAGCCGGGCGAGGGCGGTCTCGCTGCGGTCCACGACCGTGACCTCGTAGTCGCCGGTGGCGCCGAGCAGGCGGGCGATGGTCTGGCCGATGTGGCCGGCGCCGAGCAGGGTGATGCGCATGGGAGAAACCTCGTCAGGGGGAAGAACCTGACGGGCAGTCTAGGCCCGGGCGCAGACGAAAGAAACAGAACGAACGTCGAAACGGATTACTTTCCCGACGTTTGGTATCGTCAGATCGTCACTTCGTTGGCCTGCGGGTGGGCGTGCCCGTTTGACTTCGCCGCAGCACGGGTCGCCTTCAGTTCGCGGGCGGCGGCGCGCCGCGCGCGCGTGGCGTCACGCAGGTAGGCCGCCTCGGCCTCCTGCCGGATCGCGATGGCGCGCGCCAGCGCGGCGGCGTACTTCTCCTGGCTGTAGGTGTTCTCGGTGCCGATGTAGACGGTGCGGCGGCGCGGCGTGTCGCCGTAGCGCGGCACCAGCACCGCGAAGCTGCAGTCGCGCACGCTGGAGCCATTGCGCTGGCGCACGACGGGTCCGCTGATGCCGGGCGGCAGCTGGCTGCGCTTGTTCTGGCTCGGGCCGCGCTGCAGCGTGGTCGGTGCCGGCAGCGTGGCGATGCGGCGCAGCAGTTCCTTCGTCGCCTTCTCCAGCGCTGCGGCGGCACCGCTGCCGTCGTTGCTGTGGTCGGAATACAGCTTGGTGCCGCCATAGCGCAGCTGCCAGCCATGGGTGGCGCGGTGGTCGATGCGCTGGATGCACTGCGGGACGGCAAACCGGTGCCCCGAGAAGATCGTCACGTCGCGGAATTTCATGCTCACCTCGAAACGCGGCGCCGCTCCGCGACGCCCGTATACCGATCAACGCATGACCCCGGACCGGCGCTGACAGCGCCGCTGCGACAATCCGGCGCGCTGCCCGCCGCCACCCGGCGCGGCGGCCCCTGCCGATGCTGCTGGACACCCTGGACCGCCGACTGATCGCGCTGCTGCAGGCCGACGCGCGCGCCAGCGCCGCCGACCTGGCGCGCCGGCTGGGCGTGGCGCGCACCACCGTGCTGGCGCGGCTGGCGCGTCTGGAGCGCGAGCGCATCATCGTCGGCTACACGGTGCGCCTGGGCCAGGACGAGGGCGAGCGCGGCGTCGAGGCCTTCGTCGGCATCACGACCGAGCCGAAGTCCGGGGCCCTGGTCACCCAGCGCCTGGCGGCGCTGCCGGAGTTGCGGCAGCTGTGCTCGGTCAGCGGCGAGTTCGACTACATCGCGCTGCTGCGCGCCGAGTCGCCGGCGCGGCTGGACGCGCTGCTCGACGAGATCGGCGCCATCGACGGCGTGCGCCGCACGACGACCTCCGTCGTGCTGGCCCGGCGCATCGACCGCGCGGCATAGGCCGCCGCGGCGCCGCCGCCGGCGCAGCGGCGGGCGCCGGCGCCGGGCCATGGCCCGCCGGCTGGCTCCAACGGGCGATGCCCGCGGGCGCGGCGCCGCGCACGATGCGGGACTCGCTCGAAGCCCGCCTGCCATGCACCCCCGCCCCGCACGTCCCGATGGTTCCGACTGCTCCACGCTTGCCGTCGTCGCTGCCGGCCTGGCCGACCTGGCCGAGGCGCTGCTCGGGGCCGGGCTGGTGGTGTTGCTGTCGTTGCTGCTCGCCTCGGCGGCCACGGCCGCCGGCGCCGCCGGCACGCCGCTCCCGGCACGCCTGAGCGAGACCGGGCTGTACGCGGCCGGCAGGCCAGGCGCCACGGCCGACCGCGTTGCCGCCTTCACCCCCCGCCATGCGCTGTGGACCGACGGCGCGGCCAAGCGGCGCTGGCTGGCGCTGCCGCCCGGCAGCGCGATCGACGGCAGCGACCCGGATGCCTGGCGGTTCCCGCCCGGCACCCGGCTGTGGAAGGAATTCGCCTTCGCCGGCCGGCCGGTGGAGACGCGGCTGATCGAGCGCCAGGCCGACGGCTCCTGGCGCTACGCCGCCTATGTCTGGGACGCCGACGGGCGCGACGCGACGCTGGCACCCGCCGCCGGCGCAGTGCTCGACGTGCCCGCGGCCCCCGGCGGGCGCTATGCGGTCCCGTCGCGCGCCGACTGCCTGGCCTGCCACGGCAGCGCCGCGGTGCCGGTGCTGGGCCTGGGCACGCTGCAGCTGTCGCCGGCGCGCGACGCGCAGGACCCGGTCGCGCCCGGCGGCCGCCTGCGCAGCCCGCTCGAGCTGGACCTGCGCGCGCTGGTGCAGCGCGGCTGGCTGCGCGGGCTGCCGCCTGCGCTGCTGGCATCGCCGCCGCAGCTGGCCGCGCGCACGCCGCTGGAGCGCGCCGTGCTCGGCATGCTGATGGCCAACTGCGCGCACTGCCACAACGCCAGCGAGAACCGCGTGCCGCTGCGGCTGGACCTGGCGCCTTCGGCCGTAGCGCCCGAGGCGGCGCTGGCGCGCACGCTGCGCAGCCTGGTCGGCGCCGTCGGCCGCTCGCAGCCCGCCCCCGGGCAGCCGGCCGTGCTGGTGCAGCCCGGCGCCGCGCAGGCGAGCGTGCTGGTGCAGCGCATGGCCTCGCGCGACCCGCAGCTGCAGATGCCGCCGCTGGGCACCGCGGTCCCCGACACCGCCGCGCTGGCGCTGCTGGCGCGCTGGATCGACGAGGAACTGCCGCACGCCGAAGGCGCCGCGGTGGCCGCGGCGCCGATCCCGACCCCGGACCCGAACGATCGTCAACCCCGGCGCGGCCTGCGCCATCCCCACCCCGAGGAGAGTCCCCGATGAAACCCCGTTCCCCGAAGCTGCGCGCCCTGGCCCTGGCCGCCGCGCTGGCCCTGCCGGGCGCGCCCGCGCTGGCGTCCGGCACGGGCGCCGCGAAGCCGCCACTGACCGTCGAGCAGGCGCGCGGCCAGTATCTCGTCAACACCTCGGGCTGCATCGACTGCCACACGCCGTTCAAGCCCGGGCCCAAGGGGGCGGAGCCGGACATGAGCCGGCACCTCTCGGGCCACCCCGAGACGCTGCAGATGCCGCCGCCGCCGGTGCTGCCCGAAGGGCCCTGGCTGGTCATCTCGTCGGCGACCAACACCGCCTTCTCGGGCCCCTGGGGCGTGAGCTTCACCGCCAACCTGACGCCCGACCCGGAGACCGGGCTCGGCCTGTGGACCGCGCGCGACTTCCGCCAGACCATCCGCACCGGCCGGCGCATGGGGCGCGGCCGCGAACTGCTGCCGCCGATGCCGATACCGGTCTACAGCCAGTTCAGCGACGAGGACCTCGACGCGATCTTCGCCTACCTGCGCACGCTGCCGGCGGTGCGCAACCGCGTGCCGTCGCCGCGGCCGGCGGGCGGCGCGCCGAAGTGAGCCTCAGGCGGCCAGCGCGGCGCGCATCGCGTCGATGACGGCCTTGTAGTCGCGCTGGCCGAAGATCGCGCTGCCGGCGACGAAGGTGTCGGCGCCGGCGTCGGCGACGCGGCGGATGTTGTCGGCCTTGATGCCGCCGTCGACCTCGAGCCGGATGTCGCGGCCGCTGGAATCGATCAGGCGGCGCACGCGCTCGCACTTGCGCAGGGCACTGTCGATGAAGCTCTGACCGCCGAAGCCGGGGTTGACGCTCATCAGCAGCACGACGTCGACCTTGTCGATCACCCACTCCAGCACGTCCAGCGGCGCCGCCGGGTTGAAGACCAGGCCGGCGCGGCAGCCGGCGCCGCGGATCAGCTGCAGCGTGCGGTCCACGTGCGTGCTGGCGTCCGGGTGGAAGGTGATGAGGTCGGCGCCGGCCGTGGCGAAGGCCTGCGCCAGCGCGTCCACCGGCTGCACCATCAGGTGCACGTCCAGCGGCACCGGCGTGCCGTCGGCGCGCACGCAGTGCGGCTTGAGCGCCTGCGCGACCATCGGCCCGATGGTCAGGTTCGGCACGTAGTGGTTGTCCATCACGTCGAAGTGGATCCAGTCGGCGCCGGCCGCGATGACCGCCCGCACCTCCTCGCCCAGGCGCGCGAAGTCCGCCGAGAGGATGCTGGGGGCGATGCGGTAGGTGGTATTCATGACCCCGATTCTAGGAGGGCGCTGCCGCGCGGGCGCGGCTGCCTAGAATGCGTCGCATGGCGCGACCCGAGTTCAACTGCAGCGTGCGCGTGCAGTACCTGCCCGAGCAGTCCGAGCCGCCCGACGGGCCGTTCGCCTTCGCCTACACGGTGACGATACGCAACAGCGGCGACATCGCGGCGCAGCTGGTGGCGCGGCACTGGGTGATCACCGACGCCGCCGGCAAGTCCGAGGAGGTGCGCGGGCTGGCCGTCGTCGGCCACCAGCCGCTGCTCAAGCCCGGCGAGCAGTTCGAGTACACGAGCTGGGTCCGCATCGCCACGCCGCACGGCCAGATGCGCGGCACCTACTTCTGCATGACCGAGGACGCGCACCCCTTCGAGGCGGGGGTGCCGGCCTTCGAGCTCGTCTTCCCCGGCCTGCTGCACTGACCTTCCCGTGGCGGCCTGGGACCTGACCGCGCTGCTCAACGCGGCCGACCCGAAGGCCGCACTGGCCGAGCGCCACATCTGGCTTGTGCGGCTGATGGAGTGGCTGCGGCATGGGCCGCCGCCCCAGGCGGCGGCCGCCGGCGAGCCGGCCGACGCGACCAACGCGCCGACGCCGCGGCCCGTGGTCAAGCTGCGCCACCTGCTCACGGTGCTCGAGGCCCACCCGGCGCACCGCGCGCGCGTGCAGGGCCTGCTGTCGGCGTTCTGGCGCGAGATCGACGCCGCGGCGCTGTTCGCCGACTTCGGCTTCTCGTCCCGGCTGGCGCTGCGCAGCGAGGTCACGAGCCGCATCCGTCAGCGCGTGCTGCCGCGCAGCCCGGAGACGGCCGACCTGGCCGAGCTGTTCCACCTGATGTTCGACCCGCGCGACGCGGCCTGGATCGACGCGCTGGACGAGCCGCTGCTGGCGCGCATCGCCGCGCTGCTGGCGCCGGACGGTGCAGCCTGGGACTGGCGCGACGTGATGCTGGACGGCATCACCATCCTGGTCAGCGCGATCCACGCCGCCGGCTTCGCGCCGCCGCTGCGCAAGCGCATGAGCCCGGCGCTGCTGGCCGACGAACCCTTCCGGCAGCTGCCGCACGCCGCCGACAAGCTGCGCCTGGCCGTGCAGGCCGCAGACGCGGCGCAGGCGCTGGCCGAGGCGCGCTACCTGCGCGCGCTGCTCGACGCCTGCGGCCGCGCCAGCGCCAGCATCACCGAGCACCTGGAGGAGCACGGCGTCTCGGTGGACATCGTCTTCGAGATGGACCAGCTGCGCGCGCGCTGCGAGCGCGTGGAGCTGCTGCTGCAGTGCGTGCTGGCGCCCGCACCGGCGACCGAGCTGCGCCACCTGGTGGCCGAGCTGGTGCGCGTGGAGGGCCACCTGCTGGGCCTGCGCGACCTGCTGGCGCGCCACTACTCGCTGCTCGCGCGCCAGGTCGCCGAGCGCAGCGCCGAGTCCGGCGAGCGCTACATCACGCGCGACCGCGACGAATACCGCGACATGCTGCGGCGTGCCGCCGGCGGCGGCGCGGTGATCGCAGGCACCACCTTCGTGAAGTTCGCGATCGCCGCGCTCGGGCTGTCGGCGTTCTGGACCGGCTTCTGGTCGGGCGCGAACTACGCCGCCAGCTTCGTGCTGATCATGCTGCTGCACTGGACGGTGGCGACCAAGCAGCCGGCGATGACCGCACCGGCGATGGCGGCGCGGCTGCAGGTCGCCGGCGCCAAGCGCAGCGACGCCGAGATCGAGGCCTTCGTCGACCGCGTCGCGGCGCTGATCCGCTCGCAGGTGGCCGGCATCGCCGGCAACCTGGCGCTGTGCGCGCCGCTGGTGCTGGCCGCGCAGGGCCTGGCGGCCTGGGTGCTGGGCCGGCCGCTGGTCGGGCCCGAGCACGCGCCGTACATCCTGGACAGCCTGACGCTGCTGGGCCCGACCGCGCTGTTCGCGGCCTTCACCGGCGTGCTGCTGTTCACCAGCTCGCTGGTGGCCGGTTGGGCCGAGAACTGGTTCGTCTTCCACCGCCTGGACAGCGCGATCGCGCACAACCCGCGCATCGTCGCGCGGCTGGGCGCCACGCGCGCGGCGCGCTGGGCCGCCTGGTGGCGGCGCAACGTGTCGGGCCTGGCGGCCAACGTCTCGCTGGGCATGATGCTGGGGCTGGTGCCGCCGCTGCTGGGTTTCGTCGGGCTGCCGATCGAGGTGCGGCACGTCACGCTGTCCACCGGGCAGCTCGCCGCGGCGCTGGGCGCCGAGGGTGGGGCGCTGCTGCAGGCGCCGGTCTTCTGGTGGGGCGTGGCCGGCATCGTGGTGACCGGCCTGCTGAACGTGACGGTGAGCTTCTGGCTCGCCTTCAAGGTGGCGCTGCGCTCGCGCGGCGTGCGCGTGCGCGACCGCAGCCGCATCGGCCGCGCGCTGCGCCGGCGCCTGCGCACGCGGCCGCTGTCCTTCCTGTGGCCGCCGCGCGACCGGCACGCCGCGGCGCCGGGCGGCGCCGCGCGCTGATCGGCGCCGTGCGCCGGTCAGCGCGGGCCGTCCTGCGGCGGCTCGTCGTCGTGCGGGCGTTCGCCGCGCCGGCGGCCGGAGAACATCGTCCACCAGACGGCGAAGACCAGCAGCGCCAGCGCGGCCAGGGCCTCCAGGATCAGCAGCCACATCGTCTCAGCTCCCTCGGCGCGCCAGCGCCAGCAGCCGCGGCGCCAGCAGGTTCAGCGCCAGCCCGCCGAGGACCAGCGCGGCGGCGTGGAGCTTCCAGGCGGGCAGCGGCTCGTCCAGCCACCAGGCCGACGCCGCGATGCCGAACAGCGGCACGCCCAGCGCCAGCGGTGCGATCGACGCCGCCGGGTGGCGCGCCAGCAGCCAGGCCCAGCTGGCATAGCCGAACAGCGCATTGCCCGCCGCCTGCCACAGCACCGCGGCCCAGGTCGCGGCATCGGCGCGCGCCAGGCCGTCGGCGATGCGCGCGGGCCCCTCCAGCCACAGCGACAGCGCCAGCAGCGGCGGGATCGCGAAGGCGCTGGACCAGACCATGTAGCCCAGCATGTCCACGCGCCCGCTGCCGCGCGCGACCTGGTTGCCGGCGGCCCAGGACAGCCCGGCCAGCAGCACCAGCGCCAGCCCGGCCAGCGTGGTCTGCCCGTCGGTGTGCAGGCCGATCACGCCGAGGCCCGCCGCGGCCAGCGCCATCGCCAGCCACTGCAGCGGGCGCACGCGCTCGCCGTCCAGCAGCATCGCCAGGCCCACCGTGAAGAAGACCTGCGTCTGCACGACCAGCGAGGCCAGCCCCGGCGTGATGTGCCCGGCCATCGCCACGAACAGCAGGCCGAACTGGCCCGCGCCGATGAACAGGCCGTAGGCGGCCAGGCGCACCCAAGGCACCGCCGGGCGGCGCACGAACAGCAGCGCCGGGAACAGCGCCAGCGCGAAGCGCAGCGCGGCCAGGAACAGCGGCGGCAGCGTGGCCAGCGCAAACTTGATGACGACGAAGTTGGTGCCCCACACCGCCACCACGGCCAGCGCGAGCAGCAGGTGGCGCGGTGGCAGGGCGGCGCTGGTCAAGGGCGCTGCCTCACGCCGCCGCCACGACGCGGTTGCGGCCCTGTGCCTTGGCCTCGGCCAGCGCGGCCTCGGCGCGCTCCAGTGTCTCGGCCACCGTCTCGCCGGCATGGTGCTCGGCCAGCCCGCCGGACATCGTGACCGCCACCGTGGCGCCGCCGTGCAGGATGCGCAGCGCCGCCACGCGCTGGATCAGCCGGTCGAGCCCGCCGCGGGCCAGCGCCGCGCGCGTGTCCGGCAGCATCAGCACGAAGCCGGCGCCGGACCAGCGCGCCAGCGAGTCGCTGGTGCGCACCTGGCGCTGGGCCTCCTGCGCCACGGCACGCAGCACGGCGTCGCCGACCGCGTAGCCATGCGCCTCGTTGACCGGCTTGAAGGTGTCGATGTCCAGCACCGCCAGGCAGAAGGTCTGGCCCGAGCGGATGCAGCGCTGGTGTTCCTGGTCCATCAGCTCCTGCATGTGGCGGCGGTTGACCAGCCCGGTGAGCTCGTCGCGCGTGCTCTGCTCGCGCAGCCGCGACAGCGCCTGCGCCAGCTCGGCGCGCTGCACGCGCGCGCGCCGGCGCATGTCGGCCAGCCGCGCGGCCAGCAGCGAGGCCGCCGGCATCATCGTCGCGACGAGCAGGAAGTGGCCGACCTCGACGACGACCGGGTATTCGCGCGGGTTGCGCGCCGCGCAGGCGCCCATCACGGCACCGAACAGCAGCACCGCATAGACGCTGACCCAGCGCATCTGGCGCGGCGTGGCGACGAACATGCCGAACATCAGCACCACCATCACCACCGGGAAGACCGCGCCGCGCCCGGCGCCCAGCAGCGCATAGGCCACCGCGGCACTGGTCAGCGCGAACAGCATCTGCGGCAGCGTCAGCGAGGGTTCGCCGAAGCGCCGCGAGACGCCGCTGCGGATGAGCAGCCAGAACGCCGACATGCCGGCCAGGGTGAGCAGCGACCACCAGCGCACCGCGGCGGCCGGCGCCACGCCGGTCCACACGAAGTACTGCATCGCCACCACCGCGGCGGCCAGCAGCGCCAGCGCCAGGCCCGTCTGCGCCAGGCGCAGGCGTTGCACGGGGTCGCTGGTCAGCAGGGCGTCGAGCAGGCGGCTCATCGATCGGTCGCCCTGTGCTTGGTTTCGGGGCGGCAGGCGCGGGCGGGCACGGGGCTGCGAGGGTAGCACCGCGCCGCGAGCCCGCTGCGGCCGGCCGGCAGGGGGCCTACCCGCCGCCCAGGTGCGCCAGCGGCAGCGCCGCGCCGGCCTTGACCTCGCCCAGCGAGAAGCTGGTGTGCAGGTCCTTCACGTTGGGCAGCTTGAACAGCACCTCGCGCGACAGCCGCGAGTAGGCGTCCAGGTCCGCCGCCACCACCTGCAGCTCGAAGGTGCCGGTGCCGCTGATGTAGTGGCAGGACACCACCTCGGGCAGCTCGCGGATCGCACGCTCCAGCGCCTGCGTGGCCTCGGCGTTGTTGCGCTCGGCGTCCACGCGCACGAAGGCGAGCACGCCCAGGCCGATCTTGCGGCGGTCGATCTCGGCGCGGTAGCCGGTGATGTAGCCCTGCTGCTCGAGCCAGCGCACGCGCCGCCAGGTCGGCGCCGGCGACAGCCCGATGCGCGCGGCGAGTTCGGCATTCGTCAGCCGCGCGTCGGCCTGCAGCTCGCGCAGGATGGCCAGGTCCCAGCGGTCGAGCGCGCCGTCGGGGCGCACCGCGGCATCGTCGGCCGTCTCGCGGGTTTTCCCCAATGGGCTGCGTTTGGGCGTGCTTTTCTCTTTCATGGCTCCGTGGGCGCAAGATCCTTTCCGCAAGCATGGCAGGGCGGGCATCAAAAGAAAAGACATGCACGGAGCCTTTGCCTACACTGACCGGCTGACCGACCCGCCGCCGCGCCAGGAGACCCGCCGATGAATGCCCCGCTGCCCGAAGCCGTCCGCAAGGCCCTCGAGACCGCCTCGCTGGACGACAAGTACACGCTGGCCGCGGGCCGCGCCTTCATGAGCGGCGTGCAGGCGCTGGTGCGGCTGCCGATGCTGCAGCGCCAGCGCGACGTGCTGGCCGGGCTCAACACCGCCGGCTTCGTCAGCGGCTACCGCGGCAGCCCGCTGGGCGGCTACGACCAGGCGCTGTGGGCGGCGAAGAAGCACCTGGCCGAGCACCACGTGGTGTTCCAGCCCGGCGTCAACGAGGAACTCGGCGCCACCGCGGTGTGGGGCACGCAGCAGCTGGACCTCTACCCGGAGCAGAAGAAGTACGACGGCGTCTTCGGCATCTGGTACGGCAAGGGCCCGGGCGTGGACCGCTGCTCGGACGTCTTCAAGCACGCCAACATGGCCGGCACCGCGAAGCACGGCGGCGTCATCGCGATCGCCGGCGACGACCATGTCGCCAAGAGCAGCACCGCGCCGCACCAGAGCGACCACATCTTCAAGGCCTGCGGGCTGCCGGTCTTCTTCCCGAGCAACGTGCAGGACATCCTGGACATGGGCCTGCACGCCTTCGCGATGAGCCGCTTCGCCGGGCTGTGGAGCGGCATGAAGACGATCCAGGAGGTCGTCGAGTCCTCTTCGTCGGTGATCGTCGACCCGGCGCGCGTGAAGATCCTGCTGCCCGAGGACTTCCGCATGCCGCCCGGCGGCCTGCACATCCGGTGGCCCGACGCGCCGCTGGAGCAGGAGGCGCGGCTGATGGACTACAAGTGGTACGCCGCGCTGGCCTACGTGCGGGCCAACCGGCTCAACCACAACGTCATCGAGACGGCGAACGACCGCTTCGGGCTGATCGCCAGCGGCAAGGCCTACAACGACACGCGCCAGGCGCTGGCCGACCTGGGCCTGGACGACGACACCTGCCGCGCCCTGGGCATCCGGCTGCACAAGGTCAACGTGGTCTGGCCGCTGGAGGCCAACATCACGCGCGAGTTCGCGACCGGCCTGCGCGAGATCCTGGTCGTCGAGGAGAAGCGCCAGATCATCGAGTACCAGCTCAAGGAGGAGCTGTACAACTGGCGCCCCGACGTGCGCCCCAACGTGCTGGGCAAGTTCGACGAGCCGGAGGGCGACAGCACCGGCGGCGAGTGGAGCATGCCCAACCCGAGCGAGAACTGGCTGCTGCGCGCCAAGGCCGACCTGACGCCGGCGCTCATCGCCAAGGCCCTCGCCAGGCGGCTGAAGAAGCTCGGCGTGCCCGAGGACGTGGCCGCGCGCATGGACCGCCGCATCGCGGAGATCGAGGCGCGCGAGCGCCAGCTCGCCGAGCTGCGCATCGACACCGGCGAGCGTGCGCCCTGGTTCTGCAGCGGCTGCCCGCACAACACCAGCACCCGCGTGCCCGAGGGCAGCCGCGCGGTGGCCGGCATCGGCTGCCACTACATGGCGGTGTGGATGGACCGCAGCACCAGCACCTTCACGCAGATGGGCGGCGAGGGCGTGCCCTGGGTCGGCCAGGCGCCGTTCACGAACGAGCCGCACATCTTCGCCAACCTCGGCGACGGCACCTACTTCCACAGCGGCATCCTGGCCATCCGCCAGAGCATCGCCGCCGGCGTCAACATCACCTACAAGCTGCTGTACAACGACGCGGTCGCGATGACCGGCGGCCAGCAGGTGGGCGAACGGCCCGAGGGCCACAGCGTCCTGCAGATCATGAAGAGCCTGGTCAGCGAGGGCGTGGCGAAGCTGACCATCGTCACCGACCAGCCCGAGAAGTACCAGGGCGTGACGCTGGAGCCGGGCGTCGTCGTGCAGCACCGCGACGAGCTCGACCGCATCCAGCGCGAATTCCGCGAGGTCAAGGGCACCACGGTCATCCTCTACGACCAGACCTGCGCCACCGAGAAGCGCCGCCGCCGCAAGCGCGGCAAGCTCGCGACGCCGGACAAGCGCGTGGTCATCAACGAGCTGGTCTGCGAGGGCTGCGGCGACTGCAGCGTGCAGAGCAACTGCCTGAGCGTGGAGCCGGTGGAGACCGAGTTCGGGCGCAAGCGGCGCATCAACCAGAACACCTGCAACCTCGACTACTCCTGCACCAAGGGCTTCTGCCCGAGCTTCGTCACCGTCGAGGGCGGCACGCTGAAGAAGCCCAGGAAGGAGAAGAAGGGGGATCTCTCGAGCCTGCCGCCGCTGCCCGAGCCCGCGCTGCCGCTGGCCGAGCGCGCCTGGGGCATCGTCGTCGCCGGCGTCGGCGGCACCGGCGTCATCACCATCGGCCAGCTGCTGGGCATGGCCGCGCACCTGGAAGGCAAGGGCGTCGTCACGCAGGACGCCGGCGGCCTGGCGCAGAAGGGCGGCGCCACCTGGAGCCACATCCAGATCGCCAACCGGGCCGAGGCGATCCACACCACCAAGGTGGACACCGCGCAGGCCGATCTGGTGATCGCCTGCGACGCCATCGTCGGCGCCTCGAAGTACACGCTGGCGGCGATGAAGCCCGGACGCACCTACGTGGCGCTCAACACCCACGGCACGCCGACCGCGGCCTTCGTGCGCAACGCCGACTGGACGAGCCCGAATGCCAACTGCGAGGCCGCGCTGGCGGCCAGCGTCGGCGCGGCCAACCTGGGCGCCTTCGACGCCGAGCAGGCCGCCGTGCAGCTGATCGGCGACAGCATCTACACCAACCCGCTGCTGCTGGGCTATGCGTGGCAGCAGGGCCGCGTGCCGCTGTCGCACGCGGCGCTGATGCGCGCGATCGAGCTCAACGGCGTGCAGGTGGACAACAACAAGGCGGCCTTCGAATGGGGCCGCCGCTGCGCGCACGACCTGGCGTCGGTGCAGGCGCACTACCAGGCCGCGGCGGTGATCCAGATCGTCAGGAAGCCTTCGCTGGACGAGACGATCCGCACCCGCGCCGAGTTCCTGACCGGCTACCAGGACGCCGCCTACGCCGCGCAGTACACGGCCTTCGTGCAGAAGGTGCAGCAGGCCGAGGCCCGGCTCGGCCCGGACCGCCGCCTCAGCGAGGCGGTGGCGCGCTACCTGTTCAAGCTGATGGCCTACAAGGACGAGTACGAGGTCGCGCGGCTGCACACCGACCCGGCGTTCGTGAAGAAGATCGCCGACATGTTCGAGGGCGACTACAAGCTGGTGCACCACCTGGCCCCGCCGCTGACCGCCAAGCGCAACGACAAGGGCGAGCTGCTCAAGCGCCCCTACGGCCCGTGGATGCGCAGCGCCTTCGGCTTCCTCGCGAAGCTCAAGGGCCTGCGCGGCGGGCCGCTGGATCTCTTCGGCCGCAGCGAGGAGCGGCGCACCGAGCGCGCGCTGATCCAGGAGTACCGCGACTGCATCGACGAGCTGCTGGCGGGCCTGAACATCACCAACCACGCGCTGGCCGCGGAGATCGCGCGCATCCCCGAGGAGATCCGCGGCTACGGCCACGTCAAGGAGCGGCACCTGAAGGCGGCGCGCACGAAGTGGGCGGCGCTGATGCAGCGCTGGCATGCCGGGGCGCTGAAGCAGGCCGCCTGATCGCCCCCTCGGCCGGTGGCCCGAGCCACCGCAGGAAGACGCCATGGACGGACTCGCGAAGCACCACCAGATCCACGGCGTGCAGCCGGTGCTGCCGGTGCCCGACCTGGCCGCGGCGCTGGACTGGTTCTGCCGCGTGCTCGGCTTCACGACCGACTTCGTGCACGGCGAGCCGCCGCAGTACGCGCGGGTGCGGCTCGGCGACCGCAGCTGGGGCGATCCGGTCTATATCCACCTGCGCCAGTCCGGTGCACCGATCACGCCCTGCGGCGAAACGCGGCTGCACGTGGGCCACGACATCGACGGCCTGCATGCCCACGCACTGGCGCAGGGCGCCGAGGTCGTCGAGCCCCCCACCGACCAGCCCTGGGGCCTGCGCGAGCTGACGCTGCGCGCGCCGGGCGGCCACGAGCTGATCCTCGGTGCCGAGACCGGGCACGCCGCCAGCGCGATGCGGCCGCGCGCGGTGCTGGCCAGCTTCCGCCCGAGGCCCGGGCAGGCCGGGGCGCTGCTGGCCCTAGTGCGCGAGCATGTGCCGACGCTGCAGCGGCTGGGGCTGGCGACGATGCGCGCCTCGCTCGTGATGCGCGCCGGCGACGGCACGCTGGTCGAGGCCTTCGAATGGGCCTCGGCCGAGGCGATCGATGCCGCGCACCGCCACCCCGAGGTGCTGGCGATGTGGCGGCGTTTCGAGGACTGCTGCGAGTACACGGGCCTCGCGGACCTGGCCGAGGCCCGGCACCCCTTCGCCGAATTCGAGGTCGTGTGACGCGCTGGCGCGCGCTGCACGAGGCCACGCGCGCGGAGCGGCCGCGCGTGCCCTTCGTCGTGGCCGGCCGCCGGGTCGGCTCGGTCGCGGTGGAGCACCTGGCCGCGCTGCGCCGCCTGGGCGAAGGGCTGCGCGTGGCGGCCGACGGGGTGCGGCTGGTGGCCGCCGACGCCACCGCGGCGCTGGCCACGATCAACGCGCGGCTGCGCGAGGCCGGCCTCGTGCAGGCCTGGCGCGACGAGGTCTTCGCGCTGCCGGACCCGGCCGACGGGTCCACGCTGGCGACGATGGAGCGCGCCGCGGCGCGCTTCTGGGGCACGCTGACGCTGGGCGCCCATGCCAACGGCTACGTGGCCGACGCCGCCGGGCGGCCGGGCCACCTGTGGATCGCGCGCCGCTCTCTCACCAAGGCCACCGACCCCGGCCGGCTGGACAACCTGGTCGGCGGGGGCGTGCCCTGGGGCCAGTCGCCGCACGAGACGCTGGTGCGCGAGGCCTTCGAGGAAGCCGGCCTCGCGCCGGCCGAGGTGCAGGCGGCGCGCGCGGGCGGCGTGCTGCGCCTGGCGCGCGACATCCCCGAGGGCTTCCAGCACGAGTGGCTGCACGCCTACGACCTGCCGCTGCCGCCCGGCCGCGTGCCGGTCAACCAGGACGGCGAGGTCGCGGGTTTCGAGCTGCTCGCGCTGCCCGACGCGCTGGCCGCCGTCGACGAGATGACGGTCGACGCCGCGCTGGTGACGCTGGACTTCGCGGCGCGCCACGGCCTCGTCGACGACGCCGCGCTGCACGAGCGGTTGCGTGCACTGCGCGTCGCGGCCGCCGCCCGGCTGCGATGACCCCTTGCCGGCGGCGGACGCCGGCGTGCGCCCATACTGCGTGCCATGACGTCGAGCGGCACCGCCACGCGCTACACGACCCCGGCGATCGCGCTGCACTGGCTGCTGGCGCTGGCCATCGTCGCGATGCTCGCGCTGGGCACCTGGATGAGCTCGCTGCCGTTCTCGCCGCTGCGGCTGAAGCTCTACAACTGGCACAAGTGGGCTGGCGTCGTCGTGCTCGCGCTGTCGCTGCTGCGCCTGGCCTGGCGGCTGACGCACCGGCCGCCGCCGGCCGTGGCGATGCCGGCCTGGCAGCGCCGCGCCGCCGCCGCCAGCCATGGCCTGATGTATGCGCTGTTCGTCTCCGTGCCGCTGGCCGGCTGGGCCTACTCCTCGGCCGCGGGCTTTCCGGTGGTGCTGTTCGGCGTGTGGCCGCTGCCGGACTTCGTCGCCGCCGACCGCACGCTGGCCGAGGCCATCCGCCCGCTGCACCGCACCCTGGCCTGGGCGCTGGGGGCGCTGGTCGCGCTGCACGTCGCGGCGGCCCTGCACCACCAGTTCGTGCTGCGCGACGGCCTGCTCGCGCGCATGTGGCCGGCGCGCCGCGCCGCCTGAGCCACCGCAGCCGCACGCCATGCACCGCCGGACCGCGCTGACCCTGCTGCTGGCCGCGGCCGCCGCGCCGGCCGTCGCCCAGCCGGCGGCGCGGCTGCTGGGCGAGGGCAGCGAGATCGTCTTCACGACGCGCCAGATGGGCGTGCCCGTGGAAGGCCGCTTCACGCGCTTCACGGCCGAGGTCGCGCTCGACCCCCGCCAGCCGGCGGCCGGCCGCGTGGCGCTGGCCATCGACACCGCCAGCGCCCGCTTCGGCGCCGCGGAGCTGGACAGCGAGGTGCCGCAGCCGATCTGGCTGTCCAGCGCCGCCTTCCCGCAGGCGCGCTTCGAGTCCACCGCGATCCGCGCCGCCGGCGAGGGGCGCTTCGAGGTCGCGGGCCGGCTGACGATCAAGGGCATCACGCGCGAGCTCGTCGTGCCGGTGACGCTGGCCGCCGCCGGCGCGCAGACGCTGGCCAGCGGCCGCTTCGCGCTGAAGCGGCTGGACTTCAAGGTCGGCGAGGGCGAGTGGTCCGACACCTCGCTGCTTGCCGACGAGGTGCAGGTGCGCTTCCGGCTGCGGCTGGACGGCCTGCCGCTGCCGCGCTGATGGCGGTGCACGCACTCGCCTTGGCGCTGCTGCTGGCCGTCGCCGCGGCCGGGGCGGCCACCGGCGCGGCGGCGCAGGACGGTGGCAGCCTGCCGCCGTACACCCTGGACCCCACGCACACCTTCGTCAGCTTCGAGATCCGCCCGGCCGGGCTGTCCACCGCGCGCGGCCGCTTCGACCGCAAGGAAGGCGGCGTGTGGTTCGACCGTGCGGCACGCCGCGGCCGCGTCGAGATCGACGTGCAGACCGCCTCGGTCAGCACCGGCGTGACGGCCTTCGACGCGCTGCTGCGCGGCGAGTCGCTGCTGGCCAGCGAGCGCCACCCCACGGCACGCTTCGTCGGCGAACGCTTCGAGTTCGACGGCGAGCGCGTCAGCGCCGTCGCCGGCACGCTCACGCTGCGCGGCCGCACCCAGCCGCTGACGCTGCGCGCGACGCGCTTCGCCTGCTACGCCAACCCGCTGTTCCAGCGCGAGGTCTGCGGCGGTGATTTCGAGGCCAGGCTGCGCCACGCCGACTTCGGCGTCGCGGCGCCGCCCGGCGTGCCCGACGAGGTGCGGCTGCTGGTGCAGGTGGAGGCGATCCGGCAATGAAGCGGCGCGCGTGGTCCTGCGGGGTTGTCGCCGCGGCGCTCGGCGCCGCCGGGGCGGTGTCGGCCGCCCCCGCGACCTACGTGCTGGATGCGGAGCGCAGCTTCGTGCACTTCGAGGTCGTGCATTTCGGCGCCTCGACGATCCGCGGGCGCTTCGGGCCCGCGCAGGGCAGCGTGCTGCTGGACCGCGGCGCCGGGCGCGCCGAGGCCGACGTGCGCGTGCCCACCGCCAGCGTCGACACCGGCGTGCGGCCCTTCGACGCGCGGCTGCGCCGCGACGACCTGCTGGCCAGCACCGCGCACCCGGAGGCCTTTTTCGTCGCCCGGCAGGGGCGCTTCGAAGGCGCGCGGCTCGTCGAGCTGCGCGGCGAGTTCACGGTGCGCGGCACGAGCCAGCCCCTGACGCTGCGTGCGCTGCATTTCGCCTGCCGCACCGACGCCGGCGGCGAGACCTGCGGCGGCGACTTCGAGGCCGAGCTGCTGCGCAGCAGCATCGGCGCCACCTTCGGGTTGCCGTTCGTCGCCGACCGCGTGCGGCTGCTCGTGCAGGTCGAGGGGCGGCGGCGCTGAACGCGCCCGCGCGCGGGGGTCCCGTCCCGGGGCGCGGGATTGACCACGCCGCAGTCAAAGCTGTGCATCGCGCCCGCGCACGAACGCGTGGGGGAAATACCGCTTGCGGCACCCTGGCGCGGCTCACATAGTCGGTTGGAGTGCCGCCGGCAGGGTTACGCCTGCGGTGTCCGCAAGACGCGCCACAAGCAGGAGACAAGCATGAGCGAAGCGAAGGTCACGCCGGATTCCACCTCCCCCGCGCCGAAGGAGTCGCGCCGCCGCTTCTTCGGCAAGGCCGCCACCGCGGCGGTCGCCGCGCCGCTGGCGGGCTTCCCGATGATCTCGGTGGCGCAGTCGCCGGTGGCGCTGAAGATGCAGGGCTCGTGGGGCCCGAACGACATCTTCAGCGAGATGGCGCAGCAGTACGTCGCCCGCGTCAACGAGATGGCCGGCGGCCGCATGCGGCTGGAATACCTGCCTGCCGGCGCCGTCGTCAAGCCCTTCGAGATCATGGACGCGGTGAGCAAGGGCGTGCTGGACGGCGGCCACCACGTCACCGCCTACTGGTACGGCAAGAGCAAGGTCGCCTCGCTGTTCGGCACCGGTCCGGTCAGCGGCGCCACGCCCGAGATCGCGCTGAGCTGGATCTCGCAGGGCGGCGGCCAGGCGCTGTACGAGAAGCTGCTGGGCAAGCTCAACCTCAACGTCGTGGGCTTCTTCTGCTTCCCGATGCCCTGCCAGCCGCTGGGCTGGTTCAAGTCCCGCCCGCCGCGCCAGGCGGCGCAGCTGCGCGGCTTCAAGTACCGCACCGTGGGTCTGGCCGCCGACATGCTCCAGGAGATGGGCATGGCCGTGGCGCAGCTGCCCGGCGGCGAGATCGTGCCGGCGATGCAGCGCGGCGTGATCGATGCCTTCGAGTTCAACAACCCCACCTCCGACATGCGCTTCGGCGCCCAGGACGTGGCCAAGTACTACTCGATGGGCTCCTACCACCAGGCGCAGGAGTTCTTCGAGATCATCTTCAACAAGGACAAGTACAACGCGCTGGCGCCCGACCTCAAGGCGATCCTGAAATACGCCGCCGAAGCCGCCTCCACCGCCAACACCGCGCTGGCGCACGACAACTACTCGCGCGACCTGCAGGAGCTGATCGTCAAGCACAAGGTGCAGGTCTCGCGCACGCCGCAGGACGTGTACAAGGGCCAGCTCGCCGCCTGGGACAAGGTGGTCGAGAAGCTGGAGAAGGAGGTCGACATGTTCAAGGAGGTCAACGACTCCTACCGCGCCTGGTCGCGGCGCGTGGGCTTCTACCACTTCACGAACGAGGCCGACAACAAGCTGGCCTTCGAGCACGTCAACAAGATCAAGCTGCCGGTCTGACGCCGGCGGCACTATCGCCACGCCGCCGGGAGTGGTTTTCCCGGCGGTTTCTTTTTGGCCCCTGGCGAAGCAGCGCGCATGGAAACCTGGATCCGCATCATCGACCAGTTCAGCAAGTCCATCGGCCACGCCTTCGCGTGGTGCGTGCTGGTGCTGACCGCCAGCACCTGCTTCGAGGTCTTCATGCGCTACGCGCTGCGCGCGCCCACGGCCTGGGCCTTCGACATGAGCTACATGCTCTACGGCGCGCTGTTCATCATGTCCGGCGCCTATGCGCTGTCGCGCGGCTCGCACGTGCGCGGCGACTTCATCTACCGCAAGTGGAAGCCGCGCACGCAGGCGCGGCTGGACCTCGTGCTCTACGTCATCTTCTACTTCCCCGGCGTGCTGGCGATGGTGTTCATCGGCGGCGCCTACGGTGCCGAGTCGATGCGCATCCTCGAAGCCAGCGCCAACAGCCCGGCCGGGGTGCCGGTGTGGCCGCTGAAGATGCTGATCTGCGTGGCCGGCGTGACGCTCACGCTGGCCGGCATCGCCGAGATGCTGCGCTGCCTGGTCTGCCTCCGCGACGGGCGCTGGCCGGCGCGCGGCGGTGACGTCGAGGAACTGGAAGTGGTGCTGCAGGAAAAGCACTCCGCGGAGGGTGCAAAGTGAGCGATCCGGTCATCGCCCTGCTGATGCTGGGCCTGTTCATCGTCGTCATCTTCCTCGGCTTCCCGATCGCCTTCACGCTGATGGCGATGGGCATCTTCTTCGGCTACTACGCCTACTACCTGCCCGGGCAGGAGGTCTGGGACAACCGCATCTTCTACCTCTTCACGCAGAACACCTTCGGCGTGATGAACAACGACGTGCTGATCTCGATACCGCTGTTCCTCTTCATGGGGTACATCATCGAGCGCGCCAACATCCTGGACCGCCTGTTCCACAGCCTGCAGGTGGGCCTGCGCTTCCTGCCGGGATCGATGGCGGTGGCGGCGCTGGTGACCTGCGCGCTGTTCGCCACGGCCACCGGCATCGTCGGCGCGGTGGTCACGCTGATGGGCCTGATCGCGCTGCCGGCGATGCTCAAGGCCGGCTACGACCAGAAGCTCTCCAGCGGCGTCATCACCGCCGGCGGCACGCTGGGCATCCTGATCCCGCCGTCGATCCTGCTCATCGTCTACGCCGCCACCGCCAGCGTCTCGGTGGTCAAGATGTACGCCGCGGCGATCATCCCCGGCTTCCTGCTCGCCGCGCTGTACGTCGTCTACGTGATCACGCGCGCCGTCATCAACCCGGCGCTGTGCCCCAAGCCGAAGGAGCTCTACCACTACAGCGTGCTGCAGAGCCTGCTGCTGGTGCTGCAGGCCTTCGTGCCGCTGGCGGCGCTGATCATGGCGGTGCTGGGCTCGATCCTGTTCGGCCTGGCCACGCCCAGCGAGGCCGCGGCCATGGGCTCCCTGGGCGGCATCCTGCTGGCCGTCGCCTACCGCGCGCTGACCTGGGAACGGCTGCGCGAGTCGGTCTACCTCACCGCGCGCACCTCGGCGATGGTGTGCTTCCTGTTCGTCGGCGCGGCCACCTTCTCGTCGGTCTTCTCCTACCTCGGCGGCGAGCACCTGGTCAAGGACATGCTGCTGGCGCTGGACCTGACGCCGGTGCAGTTCCTGCTGATCGCGCAGCTGATCATCTTCATCCTCGGCTGGCCGCTGGAGTGGAGCGAGATCATCATCATCTTCGTGCCGATCTTCCTGCCGCTGCTGCCGGTGTTCGGCGTCGACCCGGTGCTGTTCGGCATCCTGATCGCGATCAACCTGCAGACCTCCTTCCTCACGCCGCCGATGGCGATGTCCGCCTACTACCTGAAGGGCGTGGCGCCGAAGGGCCTGGAGCTGTGGACGATCTTCCGAGGTTGCTTCCCGTTCGTCGGCATGGTCATCCTGACGCTGGCGCTGACCTACATCTACCCGCAGCTGGTGACCTACCTGCCGGACCAGTTCTTCAACCAGGCCAAGGAGATCCCGTTCGACCCCAACGACGAGTCGGTGGTCAACCCGGACATCTTCAAGACCAAGTGAGCGTGATGGCCGGACAGCGCACGATCCAGGAACTGACCGCGACCGAGTTGCGCGAGCACCTTGTCGCCGGCCACGCCGACGTCGAGGAGCTGCACGCGCAGCTGCTGGCCTTCGCGCAGGCCGCCGAGCCGCGCATCCGCGCCTTCGCCAGCCTGGACGATCGCGTCGTGCGGCTGCAGGCGCAGCATCTCAAGGCGGAGCGCGCGCGCGGCGAGCCGCCCGGCCCGCTGTGGGGCGTGCCGGTGGCGGTGAAGGACATCATCGACACGGTCGACTTCCCCACCGCCTTCGGCAGCCCCATCCACGAGGGCCGCTACGCGCTGGCCGACGCCACCGTCGTGCGCCGGCTGCGCGATGCCGGCGCGGTGATCTTCGGCAAGACGGTGACCACCGAGTTCGCCACCTTCACGCCCGGCCCGACGCGCAACCCGCACAACCCGGAGCACACCCCCGGCGGCTCGTCCAGCGGCTCGGCGGCCGCGGTGGCCGCCGGCGTGGTGCCGCTGGCGCTGGGCACGCAGACCAACGGCTCGGTGCTGCGCCCGGCCTCGTTCTGCGGCGTCTACGGCTACAAGCCCTCGCGCGGCATGCTGCCGCGCACCGGCGTCTTCGAGCAGTCGCCGGCGCTGGACCAGCTCGGCCTCTTCGCGCGCTCGCTCGAGGACCTTGCGCTGGCCGCCGAGATCATGTCCGGCGACGATGGCCAGGACGCCGGCGCGCTGGCGCAGCCGCCGCGCCAGCTGGTGTCGGTGTGCGCGAGCGAGCCGCCGGTGGAACCGCGGCTGTGCTTCGTGCGCACCCCCTGGTGGGACCAGGTCGAGCCCGAGGCGCGCGAGGCCTACGAGGCCTTCGTCGAGCTGATGGAGGGCATCGTCGTCGAGGCCGAGCTGCCGCCGGTGGTGACCCAGGTCGTGGACTGGCACAGCCGCGTCAACGAGGCCGAGCTGGCCTTTGCGCTGCAGCGCGAGTGGCGCCACCACCCGCAGCAGCTCAGCCCGGCGCTGCGCGAGCGCGTCGAGCAGGGCATGCGCATGCCGGTCATCGACTACCTGCTGGCGCGCGACCGCATGCCGCACGTGGCCACCGCCTTCGACGAGTATTTCGACAGCTTCGACGCCATCCTGGCGCCGGCGGCGCTGGGCGCCGCGCCACGCGGGCTGGCCTCCACCGGCAACCCGCTGATGCAGACGGTGTGGACCTTCGGCGGGCTGCCGGCCGTGTCGCTGCCGCTGCTGAAGCTGTCGGGCGGCCTGCCGCTGGGCGTGCAGGCGGTGGGCCCGCTGCACAACGACGGGCGCCTGCTGCGCACCTGCCGCTGGCTCGTCCAGCGCTTCATCGAACGGGGACAAGCATGAAGATGAGCGAACGCCTGGCCGGTGCGCTGGGCCTGCTGCTGCTGGTGGCGTTCTTTGCGCCCTACGTCTTCAAGCTGCCGCAGTTGGACATCACGCTGATCCTGCTCGGCGGCCTGATCCTGGCCGGCTACGACTTCTACAGCTCCAAATAGCCGAACCGGCCGGGCGCAAGGGGCGGCCGGCCGGTTCGGTGATGTGAGCGTTTACTGCCGCGCGAACGATCGCCCGAAGGCGAAGACCGAATTCGGCGCCGTCGTGCGCACCGGCTTGACCACCGGCTGCGCCGAGATCGCGCGGCGCACCGGCCGCGACTCCACGCTGACGCCGGCGGCGACCTGCTCGTCCACCAGGCTCTGCAGCGAGATGGTTGCCATGTGCTGCAGCATCACCGAGGACAGCTGCTGCCACAGCCCGCGCGTGAGGCCCTGGCGGTCGCCTTCGCGGTCGGTGTCCTCCAGCGGCTCGTCCACCGCCGAGACGATGTCGGCCACCGAGATGTCCGCGGCGCCGCGGCCCAGCGTGTAGCCGCCGCCGGGCCCGCGTGTGCTGACCACCAGGCCCTGGCGGCGCAGGCGGCCGAAGAGCTGCTCCAGGTAGGACAGCGAGATCTGCTGGCGCTCGGCAATCGAGGCCAGGGCCACGGGGCCGGCGCTTTCGCGCAGGGCGAGGTCGATGAGGGCGTTGACGGCGAACCGGCCCTTGGTGCTCATGCGCATGGGACTCTCCTTCCTGAGGCAACGCGACTGGCGCGGGAATATGGCCAGGTGATCGACTCTACGGACGCCGCAGCTTCGCGTAAATTCGATATTTCTAGAAAATCACTTCGAGAAAACCGCATCGTGAACTTCAAGCACCTGCACTACTTCTGGGTCGCGGCCAAGGCCGGGGGCGTCGTCAGGGCGGGCGAGCAGCTGCACACCACGCCGCAGACGCTGTCGAGCCAGATCAAGCTGCTGGAAGATCGTCTTGGACGCCAGTTGTTCCGAAAAAGTGGCCGCCAGCTCGAATTGACCGACGACGGGCGCGTCGCATTGCGCTATGCGGAAGAGATATTCACATTGGGGCAAGACCTTGAGCAGGCCATGCGCGAGCGCCGGCGCGGCGGCGGCGGGCCGCAGGTGCTGGAGTTCCGCGTCGGCGTGGCGGACTCGGTGCCCAAGCCGGCGGCCTACCGGCTGCTGGAGCCGGCGCTGGGGCTGCCGCAGCCGGTGCGTCTGCTGTGCCACGAGTGGAAGTTCGCCGACCTGCTGGCCGAGCTGGCGCTGCACAAGCTGGACCTCGTGATCGCCGACGAGCCGCTGTCGCGCCGCGTGGCGGTCAAGGCCTTCAACCACGCGCTGGGCAGCTCGCACATGAGCTTCTTCTGCGCCCCCTCGCTGCGGCCCGCGCTCGCCGGGCCGTTCCCGCAGTGCCTGAACGGCGCGCCGATGCTGATCCCGAGCGCCGCCGCCTCGGTGCGGCCGCAGTTCGAGGCCTGGCTGACGCGCCACCAGCTGCAGCCGCGGGTGGTCGGCGAATTCGACGACGGTGCGCTGATGAAGGCCTTCGGCCGCAACGGCCAGGGCGTTTTCATGTCGCCCACGGCCTTCGAGGACGAGACGGTGGCGCAGTACGGCGTGCAGATCATCGGCCGCAGCGACGAGATGACCGAGACCTTCTACGCCATCTCGGTGGAGCGCCGCATCACCCACCCCTGCGTGGCCGCGATCACGCAGCAGGCGCGCGGCACGCTCGGGCCGGCCACGGCCGCCCCCGCTGCCGCGGCCGAAGCGACGCTGCCGTCCTGAGCAGGCCGATCGCGTGAGCGCGCCGACCCCGCCAGCCGAGCCCCGGGCCACGCTGCGGCTGTGCGGCACGCCGGCGGTCCAGGCCGCGGCCGCCCCACCGCGGCCGCTGACCGCGGTGGACGCGGCGCTGCTGGCCTGGCTGGCGCTGGAAGGCCCGACCGCGCGCGAACGCCTGGCCGCGCTGCTGTGGCCGGGCAGCGACGCGGCGAGCGCGCGCAACGCGCTGCGCCAGCGCCTGTTCCGCCTGCGCCGGCAGGCCGGCTGCGAGCTCGTCGAAGGTACCGCGGTGCTGGCGCTGGCCGGCGGCGTCGCGCACGACCTCGGCGCCGTCGATCCGGCCGCGCCGCTGGACGCCGCCGGGCTGCTGGCCGGGCTGCAGCTGCCCGAGCACCCCGAGCTCGACGACTGGCTGCGCCAGCGCCGTGCCGAGCGCCTGGCCGACGCCCGGCGCGGCGTGGCCGAGCGCATCGCGGCGCTGGAGCAGGCCGGCGACGCGGCCGCGGCGCTGCCGCTGGCGCTGGAGCTGCTGCGGCGCGACCCGCTGTCCGAGGACGCGCACCGCCGCGTCATCCGGCTGCACTACCTGCGCGGCGACCGCGCCGCCGCGCTGCTGGCCTTCGACCACTGCGAGTCGGTGCTCAAGCACGAGGTCGGCACCGCGCCCTCGCCGCAGACGCTGGCGCTGCTGGCCACAGTGCAGGCTGCGGCCGCGCCGGAGCCGGCGCCGGGCGCGGCAGGGCCCGCCGCCGCGCTGCCGGCCTCGGTGCTGCGGCCGCCGCGGCTGATCGGCCGCGACGCCGAGCTGGCCGCGCTGCACGCGGCGCTGCGCCAGGGCAGC
>CAZUPH010000008.1:0-39134 GCA_964621995.1 uncultured Rubrivivax sp.
CGGTCGTCGCCGGTGTTCTTGCGCAGCTCGAGGAACTCCTCGAGGTCCAGGTGCCAGGTCTCGAGGTAGGCGCAGACCGCGCCCTTGCGCTTGCCGCCCTGGTTGACGGCCACCGCGGTGTCGTTGACGACCTTCAGGAAAGGCACCACGCCCTGGCTCTTGCCGTTGGTGCCCTTGATGTAGCTGCCCAGGGCGCGCACGCGGGTCCAGTCGTTGCCCAGGCCGCCGGCGAACTTGGACAGCAGCGCGTTCTCCTTCAGCGCCTCGTAGATGCCGTCCAGGTCGTCGGCCACGGTGGTGAGGTAGCAGCTGGAGAGCTGGCTGCGCTGGGTGCCGCTGTTGAACAGCGTGGGCGTGCTGCTCATGAAGTCGAAGCTGGACAGCACGTCGTAGAACTCGATCGCGCGCGCCTCGCGGTCGATCTCGTTCAGCGCCAGGCCCATCGCCACGCGCATGAAGAAGGCCTGCGGCATCTCGATGCGCTGCTCGTCCACGTGCAGGAAGTAGCGGTCGTACAGGGTCTGCAGGCCCAGGTAGTCGAACTGCAGGTCGCGCTCGGCCTTCAGCGCCGAGCCCAGGCGCGCCAGGTCGTACTGCAGCAGCTTGTCGTCCAGCAGCTCGGCCTGCACGCCGCGCTTGATGAACTGCGGGAAGTACTCGGCGTAGCGCTCGCCCATCTGGGCCTGCGTGACCGTCTCGCCGAGGATCTCGCGGCGGATCGTGTGCAGCAGCAGCCGCGCCGTGGCGCGCGTGTAGGCGGGTTCCTTCTCGATCAGCGTGCGCGCGGCCAGGATCGCGGCCTTGTAGACCTCGTCGATGGGCACGCCGTCGTACAGGTTGCGGCGCGTCTCGGCCAGGATGGGCTCGGCGCTGACATCCGCCCCCAGGCCCTCGCAGGCCGACTCCACCAGCGCCTTCAGCGCCGGCAGGTCCAGCGGCACGCGCTGGCCGCCGTCCACCACGTGCAGCTCGGGCGCCTTCGCCGCCGGCGCGGTGGCCTGGCGCGCGCGCTCCTGCGCGCGGCGCTCGCGGTACAGCACGTAGGCGCGCGCCACCTCGTGGTGGCCGCCGCGCATCAGGCCGAGCTCGACATGGTCCTGCACGTCCTCGATGTGGAAGGTGCCGCCGCCCGGGCGGCTGCGCAGCAGCGCGCGCACCACCGTCTCGGTCAGCAGGTCCACCGTCTCGCGCACGCTGGCCGAGGCCGCGCCCTGCGTGCCGTGCACCGCCAGGAAGGCCTTCATCAGCGCGACCGCGATCTTGTTCGGCTCGAAGGCCACGACCGCGCCGTTGCGGCGGATGATCTGGTAGCCGGCGTAGGCACTGGCCGGCGCGCCGGCGGTGCTCAGGCCCGCGGCGGCGCGCAGCGGCGCGGCGCCGGTCGGCGCGGTGGTCACGGCAGATTGCATTCGTTCCCCTTGTGGATGTTCTGTGGAGGTGTCGTGTCGGGTGGGGTCGCCGGGGCGGTGTCGCTGCGGCGCCGCTCGCCGGCCGTCGTGCGGAACGGGGCACGGACGGCCGCCCTTCGCACCCGGGCAGCACCGCGGGGCGGTGTCGTCGGCTGGGGCAGGACGTTCGGCGAAGTCACAAGAATATCACCCGCGGGCACTATATCTGGGGGGCGACCCCCCATCAAGACACTAGCGGTAGTGTTCCGTCAGGGGCTTCCCCGATGGCGGCGCGCGGCCCCGCGGCTCTCGCCGCGCGTCGCGCGGGCCGTACCGCGGCAAGGATCGCGCGACGGGGCGCGCCAGTGCTCGCTCGCCGTGCGCGGGGCCTTGGAGGACGCGGCGATCCGGGCCGAATGCGCCGTGCAGCCCCGCCGGTGGGAGCGTGCGCGTCAGTCGCCTTCGCCGCGCTCGGCTTCCGCGCCGACTATGCCCAGCCGCGCCATGCGGTAGCGCATCTGACGCAGCGACAGGCCCAGGCTCGCGCCGGCCGCGGTGCGGTTGTAGCGATGGCGCTCCAGCGCACGCTCGAGGATCTCGCGCTCGACGCCGTCGAGGTAGGCCGCCAGGTCGCCGGGCAGCTCGGTCGCGGCCGAGGCGCCGGTCGGCGCGGCCGCAGACGCCAGCGCCGCGGGTTCGCTGTCGAGTGCGGCGTCGGCCAATGCGGCCTCGGGCAGCCCGAGGTCGTCGGCGCCGATCTGCTGCCCGCCGGACAGCGCCAGCGCGCGGTGCAGCAGGTTCTCCAGCTCGCGCACGTTGCCCGGGAAGGCATAGCGCTGCAGCAGCGCCAGGGCCTGCGGGGCCAGCACCGGCGGCGGGCTGACGCCGGCGTCGGCGGCGATGCGCTCGACGACCGCGGCGCAGATCGCCGCCAGGTCCGCGGCGCGCTCGCGCAGCGGCGGCACGACGATGCGGATCACGTTGAGCCGGTAGTACAGGTCCTGGCGGAAGCGCCCGGCCTGCACCTCCGCTCCCAGGTCCTTGTGCGTGGCGCTGACGATGCGCACGTTGACCGGCGCCTCGGCCACCGCGCCCAGCGGCCGCACCGCGCGCTCCTGGATCACGCGCAGCAACTTGCTCTGCATGGCCAGCGGCAGGTCGCCGATCTCGTCCAGGAACAGGGTGCCGCCCTGCGCGGCCTGGAAGAAGCCGTCGCGGTCCTCCTGGGCGCCGGTGAAGGCCCCCTTGCGGTAGCCGAAGAACTCGGCCTCCAGCAGTGCCTCGGGGATGGCGCCGCAGTTGACCGCGACGAAGGGTCCGGCCCCGCGCGGCGAGACCTCGTGGATCGCCCGCGCAACCAGTTCCTTGCCGGTGCCGGACTCGCCCTGCACCAGCACCGGCGCCATGCTGCGCGCGACCTTGCCGACCAGCGCGCGCACCTGCTGCATCGCCGCGGAGTCGCCGACGATGCGGTCCAGCGCGCCACGCGGGCGCGCCGCAGCGGAGGACCTCGTCGCCGCACTGGTCACCGGCTTGGCCGGCGGCACCGGCGTGCGCCCCAGCGCCGATGCGACGACGGCGCGGAACTGCCGCAGGTCGACCGGCTTGGTGAGGTAGTCGTAGGCGCCGGCCTTCAGCGCCTCGACCGCATTCTCGGCCGAGCCGTAGGCGGTGATGACGACGGCCTTCTCGCCGCGGCCGGCGTCCTCCAGCCGGCGCAGCAGGTCCAGGCCGCTGCCGTCGGGCAGCCGCATGTCGGTGATGACGAGCTGGAAGCCGCCGGGCCCGCGCTCCTGCAGCAGCGCCCAGCCCTCCTCGAGCGTGCCGGCGCTCTCCACGTCGTAGCCCTCGCGCAGCAGCGTCAGTTCGTACAGCGTGCGCAGGTCGGGCTCGTCGTCCACGACCAGCAGGCGGGGGTTGGCGGCGTGGCCGGCGGCAGTCACGAGGTGGCGGCGGGGTTGGGTGCGGCGCCCGCGCTGGCGGCGCGCCGCATCACGACGAGAAACTCGTTGCGCAGCCGCTCGGCGGTGGGGCGCGGGCGGTATTCGATGCTCGCACCGTGGCGCTCGCACAGCTCGCGGCAAATATACAGGCCAAGTCCGGAGCCGCGGCTGCGCGTGCTGAAGAAGGGCTCGAACAGGTGGCGCTCGACCTCCGGCGCGATCGGCGCGCCGTCGCTGTGCACCGACAGCTGCACCCAGCCCTCGTCGCGCACGGCCAGGCGCAGGAAGATCGCGCCCGGCAAGGCGCTGGCGTGGCGGTGCGCGTTGTCCAGCAGGTTGACGAGCACGCGGCGCAGGTGCTCGGCGTCGAACAGCACGGGCAGCGGCTCGTGCGGCAGCTCGCTGCGCAGCCGGCTGTCCGCGCCGGGCGCCAGCTGCACGGTGCGCGCCCAGTCGGCCACCGTCGCGCCCACCGTCGCGGCGGCATCCACCACCTGCGTCTGCTCCGCCACGCCGGGCGCGACCTCCATCACGTCGTCGACCAGGCGCTTCAGGCGCGCCACGTTGTCGGCGACCATAGCCGCCAGGCGCTGCTGTGCCGGCGCGAGGCGGTCCTCCATCAGCAGCGCGTTGGCCTGCGCGATGGCCGCCAGCGGGTTGCGGATCTCGTGCGCGATGCCGGCGGAGACACGGCCCATCGCGGCCAGCTTCTCCTGCCGGATGCGTGCCTGCAGCGTGCGCAGGTCCTCCAGCAGCAGCACCGCGAAGGCCTCGCCGCCGCCATCGGGCTCGGGCTCGCCGGCACCGCGCGGCGCGCCGCCGAGCGGGCGCCCGCGCATGAAGCGCACGCGCAGCCGCAGCGTGCGCGAGTGGCCGTTGGCGAATGCCAGCAGCACGTCGCGGCCGGCCTCCGGCCAGTCGCCGTCCTCCAGCGCGCGCGCCACCGCCTGCTGCAGCGCGGCCCAGTCGGCGCGCTCGTCGAAGGTGAATGGCGCCGGCGGCGCGAGCCCCTGGTCGACGAGCAGCGCACGCGCCGCCGGGTTGGCGGCACGCACGCGCAGCCGGCGGTCCACGACGAGCACGCCGTCGGCCATCTCCTCGATGACCAGGCGGTTGAGCTGCGCCTGCTGGCGCGCCAGCGCAAGGCTGCCGCGCGCCGCAAGTTCCTCGCGCGCCAGCCGGCCGGCCAGCTCGCCCGACAGCAGCGTGATCAGGAACAGGCCCAGCCCGGCCAGCCCGGACTGCAGCAGCAGCCCCGGCGCCTGCGCGTCCACCGGCGCGGCCAGCCCCGCCACCGCCAGCAGCATCAGCGCCACGCCCGCCGCGGTGCCCAGCGCCAGCAGGCGCGAGGTCAGCACGCCGGCCATCAGCACCGGCAGCACCAGCAGCGCCGCATACTTGAACGAAGCGCCCGCCTCCAGCCAGTGCAGCAGCGTGAAGGCCAGCAGGTCCACGCCGATGGTCGCCAGCCACTGCCGGCGGCGCTGCCGGCGCTGCGCCTGCGGCTGGGCCAGCGGGCCGAAGCGCGGCAGCAGCCACAGCGTGATCGCCTGCACCGCATAGGTCAGCGAGACGAGCGCCATCGCCTCGGAACTGCGCGCGCCGATCATCGCGCCCACGCCCTGCGCGGCGACGAGGCCGATGCCGATGACCGCGCGCGCGGCGGCATAGGTGCGGTACACACGCGCCAGCGCGCTGTCCTGCGCCTGCGCGGCGCGGCGGGCCTGGCGCAGCAGGAAGCGGCTGTCGCCCGGCGCGTCGCCCGCGGCCAGCCAGCCAGGGTCGAAGAAGGACTCGGCACCGGCCGCGCTGTCGGCGTGCAGGCTGGGGCCGAACAGCGTGTCGTCCTGGCGTCGCCCGCCACTGTGGCGGCGGTCGCCGCGCCGGCGGTCGCCGCTGCGGCGGTCACCGCTGCGGCGCTCGGGCGATACGGGCTGCATGCGGCGCGCGGGCGGGCCAGCGGCGGCTAGCGCGGCCCGGCGAGCCGGTGCGCCTCGCTGCAGAAGGGTCGGCCGGCGGCGTCGAACTGCGCCTCGGCGCGCGGCAGCTGCACGCCGCAGTGCGCGCAGGCCAGCAGGGCCTGCGGGCCGGATTTCGCGCCCGGCTTCTTCGTGGCGCCGCCGCGCGGGGGCCCGTCCGGCGGCGTGCCGCGGCGCCCCAGCACCAGCCAGACGACGATCACGACGACGAGCAGCAGGACGAGGATCTTGGCCATCGCTTCAGGCGCCGCCGCCCGCCAGCAGCACCTCGACGACGAAGCGCGATCCGGCGTAGGCCAGCAGCAGCAGCACCGCGCCCGCATACAGCCAGCGCGTGGCCAGCCGGCCGCGCCAGCCGCGCAGCCGGCGGCCGACCAGCAGTGCCGCGAAGACGCCCCAGGCCAGCAGCGAGAACACCGTCTTGTGGTCCCAGCGCCAGTGCGCCGCGGTGACCGCGCCGAGCAGCAGCGTGGCGGTCAGCACCGCGAAGCCGGCCTCGACGAAGCGGAAGGTCAGCCGCTCGAGCTGCAGCAGCGGCAGCCCCATCGCACGCCCGGGCACCGGGGCGCGCCCGGCGCTGGCGCCGCTGCGCAGCCGGCGCTCGGCGGCGTCCAGCATCAGCGCGTGCACGACCGCGGCGCCGAACAGCCCGTAGGAACCGACGCCGAGCGCGAAGTGCAGCGGCGCCAGCGCCGAGGACAGCGGCCGCAGCTCGCCCGGAAAGACGGCCGCCAGCAGCACCGCCACCGCGCCGGCCAGGCCCAGCCACTGGCGCACCGCGGGCACCGGCACGAGGCGGCTCTCCACCGTGTGCACCGTGATGACCAGCCACACCGTCATCGACAGCACCGGGCCGAAGCCCAGCCGCGCGCCGGGCTCGGCCTGGCCGTAGCCGCCGATGTCGATGACCAGCAGCAGCAGGTGCAGCACGAAGGCGCCGACCAGCGCCGCGGCCGACAGCCGCACCAGCCGCGCCACGGGCAGCGCGGCGAGCAGGTACAGCGCGAAGGCCACCCCGGCCAGTAGCCACGCGCCACCGGGCGCGAGCGTCGGGGAGGCGGTCGATAGAATCATCCACCACAGTGTAATGAGCCGCGCGCGCCACGCCGCGCCGGCCGCCGCGCCGCATGGCCTCCGCCCTCTCCGACCGACTGTCGCGCCTCGTCAAGACGATGCGCGGCCAGGCCCGCATCACCGAAAGCAACGTGCAGGACATGCTGCGCGAGGTGCGCATGGCGCTGCTGGAGGCCGACGTGGCGCTGCCGGTGGTGCGCGACTTCATCGCCCGCGTCAAGGAGAAGGCGCTCGGCCAGGAGGTCGCCGGCTCGCTGAACCCGGGGCAGGCGCTGGTCGGCATCGTGCACAAGGAGCTGGCGCGCACGATGGGCGACGCGGGCCCGGAAGGTTCCGCTTCGCGTCACGTCGCGGACCTCGACCTCGCGACGCAGCCGCCGGCGGTGATCCTGATGGCCGGCCTGCAGGGCGCGGGCAAGACGACCACGGTGGCGAAGCTGGCGCGGCACCTGATCACCAAGCGCAAGAAGAAGGTGCTGACCGTCTCCGGCGACGTCTACCGCCCGGCGGCGATCGAGCAGCTGAAGACCGTCACCGCGCAGGCCGGCGCCGACTGGTTTCCTTCGTCGCCGGACCAGAAGCCGCTGGACATCGCACGCGCCGCGCTGGACCACGCCAAGCGCCACTACCACGACGTGCTGATCGTGGACACCGCCGGCCGCCTGGCGATCGACGAGGCGCTGATGGCCGAGATCCGCGAGCTGCACGCGGCGCTCAAGCCGGTGGAGACGCTGTTCGTCGTCGACGCGATGCAGGGCCAGGACGCGGTCAACACCGCGAAGGCCTTCAAGGACGCGCTGCCGCTGACCGGCGTGGTGCTGACCAAGCTCGACGGCGACAGCCGCGGCGGCGCCGCGCTCTCGGTGCGCGCAGTGACCGGCGCGCCGATCAAGTTCGCCGGCACCTCCGAGAAGATCGACGGCCTGGAGGTCTTCGACGCCGAGCGCCATGCCGGGCGCGTGCTCGGCATGGGCGACATCGTCGCGCTGGTCGAGGAAGTGCAGAAGGGCGTGGACGTCGCCGCCGCGCAGAAGCTGGCCGAGAAGGTCAAGAGCGGCAGCGGCTTCGACCTCGAGGACTTCCTCTCGCAGATCAGCCAGATGAAGAACATGGGCGGCCTGGCCGGGCTGATGGACAAGCTGCCCAGCCAGCTCACCGCCAAGGCCGCCGGCGCCGACATGGGTCGCGCCGAACGCGACGTGCGCCGCATGGAGGGCATCATCCGCAGCATGACGCCGCTGGAGCGGCGCAAGCCCGAGCTCATCAAGGCCAGCCGCAAGCGCCGCATCGCCGCCGGGGCCGGCGTGCAGGTGCAGGAGGTCAACCGCCTGCTCAACCAGTTCGAGCAGATGCAGGGGATGATGAAGAAGATGAAGGGCGGCGGCCTGATGAAGATGATGAAGCGCATGGGCGGCATGGGCGGCCTCGGCGGCGGCGGCTTCCCGGGCTTGCCGCCGCGCTGAGCGCCCCGCCCGCGCGTACGGCCGGACCCTGCCGGCCGTGACATCCGTCACGCCACGCGACCGTGCGGCCGGCGGTGAAACGCATCGATACGCCTTGGCGGCCGCTGCCGATTGATCGTTCGCGCCGCGTGCCGAAGTTCCGGGGGACGCGTTCCCCGCCCCGACTCCGCACCGACTTCGCACCGACCCCGCACGAGCGCCGACGACATGGAATTCCTGCCCCCGATCGCCACCTTCGCCCTGCCGACCACGGTGCTGCTGCTGCTGACCCTGCTGGCGGTGCGGCTGCGCCAGCGTGGCGGCAGCGGCCGCCGACGCCGCGAGGAGCGCGAGGCCGTGGACACCATCACCGGCTGGCCGCCCGAGGCCGGGCGCGTGCTGACGATCACCGAACGCCAGGCCTACGACCTGCTCAGGCGCGCGGTGCCCGGCTACCTGATCCTGGCCCAGGTGCCGCTGTCGCGCTTCATCCGCGTGCCGACCAAGCGCTCGTACACCGAGTGGCTGGCGCGCGTGGGCTCGCTGTCGGCCGACCTGCTGGTCTGCGACGCCGGCTCGCGCGTGCTGGCGGTGGTGGACATCCGCTCGCCGCAGGAGACCGAGCGCAGCCGCCGCCGCCACGAGCGGCTGGGCCGCGTGCTGCGCGAGGCCGGCGTGCGTGTGGTGACCTGGCGCGAGGGCGAGCTGCCCAGCGCGATCGAGGTGCGCCATGCCTTCAACGCGGTGCTCGCCTCGGTGGGCGCGAAGGGCTTCGCGCCCTCGGGCCCGATGCCGCTGATCCCGGTGCCGGAGATCGCCGAGATCCTGGCCGAGGGCGACCGCGCCGCCGCCGAGGCGCATTTCGAGCCCGGCATGGAGCCGGTGGCCTCGGCCTTCCTGGACGAGCTGGAAACCGCCGGGCAGGCCGGCCGCTGAGCGCCGCCGCTCAGGCCAGCAGCGCGCGCGCGAACTCGCGCGCGTCGAAGGTCTGCAGGTCCTCGAGCCTCTCGCCGATGCCAATGAAATAGACCGGCACCGGCCCGCCGGCGCGCTGCGCCCCCCAGCGCGCGATGGCCGCGAGCACGCCGCCCTTGGCGGTGCCGTCGAGCTTGGTCACGACCAGGCCGGTGAGCTGGATCGCGTCGTCGAAGGCCTTGACCTGCGCCAGCGCGTTCTGCCCGGTGTTGCCGTCCACGACCAGCAGCACCTCGTGCGGCGCGCCGTCCTGCGCCTTGGCGATGGTGCGCCGGATCTTCTTGAGCTCCTCCATCAGGTGCGGCTGCGTCGGCAGGCGGCCGGCGGTGTCGGCGATGACGACGTCGCAGGCGCGGGCGCGGCCGGCGCTCACCGCGTCGAAGCTCACCGCCGCCGGGTCGCCGCCGGCCTGCGCGACGATCTCGACGCGGTTGCGGTCGGCCCACACCGCGAGCTGTTCGCGTGCCGCGGCGCGGAAGGTGTCGGCCGCGGCCAGCAGCACCTTGCAGTCGGCCTGCGCGAGGTGGCGCGTGAGCTTGCCGATGCTGGTCGTCTTGCCCGCGCCGTTGACGCCGGCGACCATGATCACGGTCGGGCCCTCGTGCCCCGCGCCGCCGATGACCAGCGGCTTCTGCAGCGGCGCCAGCAGCTCGGCGATGGCCTCGGCCAGCAGCCCCTTGACCGCCGCCGGGTCGGTGGCGCGCGCCTCCTTCACGCGGCGCTTCAGGTCGGCCAGCAGGAACTGCGTGGCCGGCACGCCGGCGTCGGCCAGCAGCAGCGCGGACTCGAGCTCCTCGTACAGCGCATCGTCGATGCGCGTGCCGGTGAAGACCTGCGCCAGGCTGCTGCCGGTCTTGCGCAGTCCCTGCGAGAGGCGGCCGAACCAGCCGCTGCGCTCCGGCGCGGGCGCCGCGGCGGCGGGCACGTCGGCAACGACCCCGGACGGGACCGCGGCGGGGGCGGCAACGGGCGCGACCAGCAGCGAAGGATCCGGCGCGGCGGCAGGCGGCGCCGAGGGAGCCGGGGGGGCCGGCGGCGCCTTCTTGCGGAAGAAGCTGAACATCGGGAATGGGCGGCGCGTGGAATCCGGCGGGCCCCGCAGGGCCTGCGCCGCGACGGCCCGGACCGCTATAATCGCGGGCTCAGGCGCTTTAGCTCAGTTGGTTAGAGCGACGGAATCATAATCCGCAGGTCCGGGGTTCAAGTCCCTGAAGCGCCACCAGACTCCCAGATCGCGGCCCGGGCATCGCCCCGGGCCGCTGTTCTTCCGAGCTCCTTCCACAGCCCCTGGATCCACACCATGAACCGCTGTGCCGCCCTGCTCTCGCTCGCCGCGCTGCTGCTGGCGAGCGCACTGCCCGCCGCCGCGCAGGCGCAGCGCAACTTCCCGGCCAACGCGCTGCGCGGCGAGCTCGTGATCCAGCAGCCGCCCGAGGCGCTGCTCAACGGCCGCGCCGCCAGGCTGGCGCCCGGCGCACGCATCCGCGGCGCGGACAACCTGCTGCAGATGTCCGGCGCCCTCGCCGGCCAGAAGCTGCCGGTGCACTACACGCTGGACAACGCCGGCCTGCTGCTCGACGTCTGGGTGCTGACCCCGGCCGAGCTGGCGCGCCGCCCCTGGCCGACGACGCCCAAGCAGGCCAGCGAGTGGGTCTTCGACCCGGTCGGGCAGGTGTGGAGCCGGCCGTGAGCGACGCGGCCGCGCCGACGAAGAAGGTCTTCATCCGCACCTTCGGGTGCCAGATGAACGAATACGACTCGGACAAGATGGCCGACGTGCTCGGCGCCGCGCAGGGCTTCGAGAAGACCGACGATCCCGAGCAGGCCGACCTGATCCTGTTCAACACCTGCAGCGTGCGCGAGAAGGCGCAGGAGAAGGTCTTCAGCGACCTCGGCCGCGTCAAGCACCTGAAGAAGAAGGGCGTGCTGATCGGCGTCGGCGGCTGCGTGGCCAGCCAGGAGGGCGCGGCGATCGTCGAGCGCGCCCCCTACGTGGACCTGGTCTTCGGCCCGCAGACGCTGCACCGGCTGCCGCAGATGATCGAGGCGCGGCGGCGCGAGCGCCGTGCGCAGGTGGACATCAGCTTCCCCGAGATCGAGAAGTTCGACCACCTGCCGCCGGCGCGCGTGGACGGCTCATCCGCCTTCGTCTCGATCATGGAAGGCTGCAGCAAGTACTGCAGCTACTGCGTCGTGCCCTACACGCGCGGCGAGGAGGTCAGCCGCCCGCTGGAGGACGTGCTGACCGAGGTCGCCGGGCTGGCCGCGCAGGGCGTGCGCGAGGTCAACCTGCTGGGCCAGAACGTCAACGCCTGGCGCGGCACGCTGGACGGCGCGCCGGCGGATTTCGCGCTGCTGCTGGAGTGCGTGGCCGAGATCCCGGGCATCGAGCGGCTGCGCTACACGACGAGCCACCCCAACGAGTTCACGCCGCGGCTGATCGAGGCCTACGCGAAGATCCCGCAGCTGGTGAGCCACCTGCACCTGCCCGTGCAGCACGGCAGCGACCGCATCCTGATGGCCATGAAGCGCGGCTACACCGCGATGGAATACAAGAGCATCGTGCGCCGGCTGCGCGCGGTGCGCCCGGGCATCAGCCTGTCGTCGGACTTCATCGTCGGCTTCCCCGGCGAGACCGAGGACGACTTCGCGCGGCTGATGGCGCTGGTGGAGGAGGTCGGCTTCGACAGCAGCTTCAGCTTCGTCTTCAGCAAGCGCCCGGGCACGCCGGCCGCCGCACTGGCCGACGACACGCCGCAGGCGGTGAAGCTGGCGCGGCTGCAGCGCCTGCAGGCGGCGATCGAGGCGAATGCACGGCGCATCGGCGCCAGCCGCGTCGGCACCGTGCAGCGCATCCTGGTCGAGGGCCCGTCGAAGAAGGACCCGGCGGAGCTGATGGGCCGCACCGAATGCAACCGCATCGTCAATTTCGACGGCGGGCCGCAGGCGGCGCGCCTGGTCGGCCGCATGCTGGACGTGCGCATCACCGCCGCGCTGCCGCACTCGTTGCGCGGCACCCCGGTGCTGCACGACGCGGTGCAGGCGGCTTGATCGTCGAGACGGCGCCGACGCCAGGCTACCCGCCGCGCCGCCTCCCCGGCCCGAAGCCGAACCACCACAGCGCCAGCGCATTGGCCAGCACCAGCACGGCGTAGGTGGCCATGCGGCCGTCGCGGCCGCTGAGCACCAGGCCGCCGACGGTGACCAGCGCGCCGGCTGCGGCGGCCGTGCCGGCCAGTCGGGCCCAGCGCACGCCGGCCAGCTCGCGCCGCCACAGCGCCTTGGCCAGCGCCGCGCTCAGCGCGGCCAGCGCCAGCGCGGGCACGAACAGGTTGGCAAGGTGCCAGAAGGCGTCGAGGGCATCCATGGTTGACGGCGGGGCGGGCGGGACCGATGATCGGCCAAGTTGTCGTCAGGCCAAGTTGACACTTGATCTGGCGCAGGTGATGCACTTGTTGCACCGATCCACTTCGGGGCCGGCCCGTACAATTTTGACGTGAGCGTCTTCGCCCTCGGGCTCAACCACACCACCGCCCCGCTGGACCTGCGCGGGCGGCTGGCTTTCGCGCCCGAACAGCTGGCCCCGGCGCTGCGCGGCCTGCGCGAGCGGCTGCAGCGTGCGGTGCCCGAGGCCGCCATCGTCTCCACCTGCAACCGCACCGAACTGTACGTCGCCGCCGGGCAGGCGCCGGCGCAGGAACTGGTGCGCCCGGCGCTGGACTGGCTGGCCGAGCAGGGCGGCATCCCCGGCGGGCAGCTGCAGGGCCACAGCTACCTGATGGAAGACCGCGCCGCGGCACGCCATGCCTTCCGCGTGGCGGCCGGGCTGGATTCCATGGTGCTCGGCGAGCCGCAGATCCTCGGCCAGATGAAGCAGGCCGTGCGCCTGGCCGACGAGGCCGGCACGCTGGGCACCACGCTGCACCAGCTGTTCCAGCGCAGCTTTGCGGTGGCCAAGGAGGTGCGCAGCTCCACCGAGATCGGCGCGCACAGCATCAGCATGGCCGCCGCCGCGGTACGCCTGGCGGCGCAGATCTTCGAGCGGCTGGAGGACATCCGCGTGCTCTTCGTCGGCGCCGGCGAGATGGTCGAGCTGGTCGCCACGCATTTCGCGGCGCGCACGCCGAAGGGAATGGCGGTCGCCAACCGCACGCTGGAGCGCGGCGAGAAGCTGGCCGCGCGCTTCGGCGGCGAGGTGCTGCGGCTGTCGGACCTGCCGTCGCGGCTGCACGAATTCGACGCCGTGGTGTCGTGCACCGCGAGCACGCTGCCGATCATCGGCCTGGGTGCAGTGGAGCGGGCGCTGAAGGCACGCCGCCATCGCCCGATGTTCATGGTGGACCTGGCGGTGCCGCGCGACATCGAGCCCGAGGTCGCGCGCCTGTCGGACGTCTTCCTGTACACCGTCGACGACCTGTCCTCGCTGGTGCAGACCGCCGGCGAGAAGCGCCAGGCCGCTGTGGAGCAGGCCGAAGCCATCATCGACGCCGGCGTCACCAGCTTCGCGCACTGGCTGGACCAGCGCGCCGCAGTGCCGCTGATCCAGGCGCTGAACCGCCAGGCCGACGACTGGGCGGCCCTGGAGCTGGCCCGCGCCAAGCGGCTGCTGGCGCGCGGAGAGCCGGTGGAGCAGGTGCTGCAGGCGCTGTCGCGCGGGCTCACGCACAAGATGCTGCACGGCACGCTGGCCGAACTGCATGCCGCCGACGGCGAGGAACGCTCGCGGCTGGCGCACACCGTCTCGCGCCTGTTCCTGCGCGGCAGCATGCGCGGCACCGGCGGCAGCGACCCGGGGCGCGACGCGGAACGTTAGCGGCGCCCCGCGCCCGCGCCTGTCCCGCCCCGGCGACGCGCCCGCGCGCGCCGGCCGCCCCGCCCGCATCGACCCTGCCCCGCTCCCGCGATGACCCCTGCCCTGCGTGAACAGTTCGAGCGCCTCGTGCTGCGCCTGGCCGAGCTGGACGCCACGCTGGCCGACCCGGCGGTGGCCGCCGACGCGAAGCGCTGGCGCACGCTCTCGCGCGAGCAGTCGCAGGCCGCCGGGCTCGTGACGCGCTGGCGCCGCTACCGGCAGCGCGAGCAGGATGTCGAGGCCGCACGCGGGATGCTCGCCGACCCCGAGATGGCCGAGATGGCGCGCGAAGAGATCGCCGCCGCCGAAGCCGAGCTCGCCGCGCTGGAAGGCGAGCTGCAGACCGCGCTGATCCCGCGCGACCCGGACGACGACCGCAACGCCTTCGTCGAGATCCGCGCCGGCACCGGCGGCGACGAGAGCGCGCTCTTCGCCGGCGACCTGACACGCATGTACCTGCGCTACTGCGAGCGCCGCGGCTGGCGCACCGAGGTGATGAGCGAGAGCCCGTCCGAGCTGGGCGGCTACAAGGAGCTCGTGCTGCGCGTCGAAGGCGAAGGCGCCTACGGCACGCTGCGCTTCGAGAGCGGCGGCCACCGCGTGCAGCGCGTGCCGGCCACCGAGAGCCAGGGCCGCATCCACACCAGCGCCTGCACGGTGGCCGTGATGCCCGAGCCCGACGAGACCGAGGAGGTGCAGCTCAACCCGGCGGAGCTGCGCATCGACACCTTCCGCGCCAGCGGCGCCGGCGGCCAGCACGTCAACAAGACCGACAGCGCGATCCGCATCACCCACCTGCCCACCGGCCTGGTCGCCGAATGCCAGGACGACCGCAGCCAGCACCGCAACAAGGCCAAGGCGATGGCGGTGCTGGTGGCGCGGCTGCGCGAGCAGGAGCGCAGCGAGCGCGCCGCCAAGGAGGCGGCCACGCGCAAGAGCCTCATCGGCAGCGGCGACCGCAGCGACCGCATCCGCACCTACAACTTCCCGCAGGGCCGGCTGACCGACCACCGCATCAACCTGACGCTGTACAAGCTGGCGCAGGTGATGGACGGCGACCTCGACGACGTGGTCGCCGCGCTGCAGGCCGCGCGTTCGGCCGAGCAGCTGGCGCAGCTGGAAGCCGGCGGCCTGTCGTGACCCCGCGCGAGGCGCTGGCCCGCGCGCGTGCCGCCGGCGTGGAGCGGCTGGACGCGCAGCTGCTGCTGGCCGCCACGCTGGGGCGGCCCCGCGCATGGCTGCTGGCACACGACGACGAGCCGCTGGCGGACGAAGCCGCGGCCCGCTACACGGCGCTGCTGGCCCGCCGTGCCGCCGGCGAACCGGTGGCCTACCTGCTGGGCGAGCGTGAATTCCACGGCCTGGCGCTGCAGGTGACACCCGCCGTGCTGGTGCCGCGGCCCGATACCGAGACCCTGGTCGACTGGGCGCTGGAGCTGCTGTCCGGCCCGCTGGCGGCAGACGCAGCGCCGGCGGTGGCCGACCTCGGCACCGGCAGCGGCGCCATCGCGCTGGCCGTGCGCCGGGCCTGCCCGCGCGCAGTGCTGCACGCCAGCGACGCCAGCGCCGAGGCGCTGGTGGTGGCGCGCGGCAACGGCCAGCGGCTGGCGCTGCCCGTGCACTGGCTGCACGGCGACTGGTGGCAGCCCTATGCCGAGGCCGGCGTGCCGCCGCTGGCGCTGGCGCTGTCCAACCCGCCCTACATCGCCGCCGGCGACCCGCACCTGCCGGCGCTGCGCCACGAGCCGCTGAGCGCGCTGGTGCCGCCCGGCGGCGACGGCCTGGCGGCGCTGCGCGCCATCGTCGCCGGTGCGCCTGCGCACCTGGCCCCGGGCGGCTGGCTGCTGCTGGAGCATGGCCACGACCAGGCCGACGCGGTGGCGTTGCTGCTGCGCGACGCCGGGTTCGCCGCGGTGCAGCACCGGCACGACCTCGCCGGGCACCGCCGCTGCACCGGCGGCCAATGGCCCGGCGCCGCGCCGTAACAGCGCGCAAGTTGGGGAACAGCCCCGCGATCACGGGGTTTATGCACGGATGGGTGGTGGCCCGCGGCCGCCGCACGGGACTACCATGAACCCGTGCCCTGATGTCCCGCGAAGGAGCGAACGATGTCCCGCCGAGCCTTCATGCCCCTCGCCTGCACCCTGCTGGCCCTGGCCACTGCCCCGGCCCTGGGACAGCAGGGACTGACGCTCAAGCCCGAGCAGGCGCACAGCGCCGAGCGCAGCCTGCGCCTGGGCAGCGTGCAGGTGGAGTTGTCGGTGGCGGACCTGGGCATGGCGCAGCGGGCGCGCCTGTTCGGCGATTACTACCTCACCGGGCCCGGCTTCGGCGAGGGCAAGATCGCCGGCGGCCTGCGGCTGACCAGCGGCCTGAGCCTGGGCCCGCGCGCCAGCACGCTGGCGCTGCCGCCCGGTCGCACCGGCGACGGCCTGCAGCTCGGCCCGCGGGCAGTGGCCGGCCTGGGCGGCGAACGCGACCTCGAACGCATCACGCTGCCCTACGTGGGGCTGGGCTACACCAGCCTGTCGCTGCGCGAGGGCTGGGGCTTCTCGGCCGACGTCGGCCTCGGCGGCCTGCGTCCCGGCGAGCGCCTGCGCCTGGGCCGCAGCGGCCCGACCGCGGCGCAGGTCGAGAACGTGCTCAACGACCTGCGCCTGGCGCCGGTGATCCAGCTCGGGGTGTCCTACTCCTTCTGGTAGCCGCGCCGGCGCCGCCCGCCGGCCAGCGCCAGCAGGCCTAGCGCCGCCAGCGCCAGCGTGCCCGGCAGCGGCACGGCCACCGGTGGCGGTGGCGGGAACAGCTGGTCCGGCGGCGGCAGCCCGTCCAGGAAGTCGGCGCTCAGCTGGAGCAGGAAGCCGCGCTGTTGGTACTCGTCGTTCACCGTCGGCCTGAACAGGCCGTTGCCGACCAGCCAGCCCTGGTCGTTGATGTCGGTGGCCTCGGTCAGCTGCCACAGCAGGGCGTCGTCGCCGGCGAGCAGGTCGTTGAGGTCGAAGACCAGCGAAGTGCCGACCCACAGCGCGGCGGCGCGGTCCCCGGGCCCCAGCAATTCGGTGCCGACCACCCAGCCCAGCTGGTTGATGGCGGCGACGCTGCCGCCCAGGCCCGGATTCAGGTGGGTCAGCGCGTACTCCACGCCCTGGCTCCAGACGAAGGCCTCGCGCGCGCCGGGGCCACTGGGGTCCGCGAACCGCGTCGCGGCGATCTGCCCGGCGTCGTTCCTGTCCATCGTCACGCCTACGGCGAAGACCTGGCCGGACAAGGGCACATTCGTCACGCTGCCGTCCGGTGCGACGAGCTGCACCAGCCGGCTGTTGTCGGCCGGGGTGTTGGCCACCAGCGTGTTGCCGGCCCCGTCGATGGCCTGGGCATAGGTCCAGAAGCCGCTGTCGGGCCCCACCTGCTGCATGCCACCCGTGGCGTCCCAGCGCCAGGCGCGCTGGTTGCCGGTGCTGCAGTCGGCCTGCAGGCAGCGCCAGAAGCTGCCGGCCACGCTGCCCTGGGCGTTGATCGCCGCGGCCCGGTGCTCGCCCGGCCCCAGGTTGCCCAGCGACTGCGCCCCGGCATAGACGCCGGGCGCGGTGGGCGACCAGCGCACGACGTTGCCGTCGTGGCCACCGGCAATCACGCCGGCATCGTTGATGGCGCTGGCATAGCCGCTGCTGGTGGCCGGCCCCGGCAGCGCGATGCCCGCCAGCGGCCCGCTGCTGGCCGCGCCCGGCGCATCCCAGAAGCCGGCCACCCGCTGGTCCAGCACCACGCCGGCAAAGTTGACGGAACCGCGCGACTCGCCCACCACCTGGGCCTGGTTGTTGAGGCCCCGGGCGACGGTCTCGGTGTGCCCGGCGACCGCCGGCGCGAGCTCGAAGATGCGCGCCGGCGCGGCGGCGCCGGGCAGGCCGGCGCCGAGCAGCACCACCGCCACGGCCGCCGGCGCCAGTCTGCGGCGACGGGCGCCGGCTCCGTGCAGGGCGTCCATCGTGCTCACGCTGCCCGGCCGGCGACGCCGCGCCGCCGCACGAGCCGCGACACGACCGCCAGCCCGGCGAACATCAGCGCCCAGCTGCCGGGCTCGGGGATCGCCGCCGCGTAGTGGTACGTGAGGCTGACGGTGGCGTCGGCGTCCCAGAGCATGGCGCTGAAGCCGGCGCCCCCGCCGTAGCCGAAGTAGCCGCCGTCCCAGGGCGAGAAGCGCAGGCTGACGCCGTGCGTGGACTGGCTGCTCGTGGTGAAGAAGTTGGCCAGCACCGCGGGGTCGCTGATCTCGCCGCTGGCGCTGGCGCTGGTCAGCAGGTTGATCGGCAGCGAGCCGCCGATCGGCGGCCAGACCCTCGTGAAGTCGTCGATCACGGTCCGGATCTCGGCCATCGCCGCCGTCTGCGGCCACACATTGAGATTGAGCGCCTCCAGGAAGAACGCGCCATCGATGCGCGCCGTGCAGGCGCCGGCTGCATCCGGGTGGTTCGGGACCGTGCACACGCCGTCGAAGCTGCGCCAGCCCACGAGCGCAAAGCTCACGCGCTCCAGCGTGCCCAGCGCCGGGTCGAACAGCGGCAGCATGTCGTAGACCGTCAGGTTGTAGCTGCTGTCCGCGGTGGCGCCGTAGCCGAAGCGGGCGTCGCCGCCGGCGGCGGTGAAGGTCGTGATGTGGGTCTGGGTGGCGGCGCCGGCCATGCCGGCAGCTGCAAGCGCGAGCGCGGCGACACTGCACCGGCGCGAGAGGGTCGAGGTCGTCATGGGTCCTCCAGGGGTGGTCATCGGGATGGAGTCGGCTGTGTTCCGAGACGGCTGGCTCATGCCGGGCGGCGCCGCCGCGCCAGCCCGAGCAGCACGCCGCCGCCGGCGGCGAACAGCGCCCAGGTGCCCGGCTCCGGGATCGCCGGGATGCCCTGCGGCCGCACCACGTCGCCCGGTGACAGGGCGATCCAGTCGAAGTCGAAGGCCTGCCCGGTGGTGTTGTGCAGCACCAGCAGCTGCTCGTATTCGCCCTGGTCGTTGGGCCGCAGCAGGTTGGCGAACGAGGCGTCCAGGCGCACGCGGTAGGTGTTGACCGTGCCGCCGTCGGCGGTGCCGCCGCGCGGGTCCAGGCCGCCCACGCGGTACAGCGCGGAGGTCTCCAGCGTCAGCTGCAGCCCGTTGAAGTCCAGCGTCAGGCCCTTCAGGTCGTTGAAGCTGAGGTCGCGGCGGGTCGCGATCTCGAAGTCGAGACTGCCATTGCGTTCGGCCCCGTCGCGCTGGCCGCCGGTGAAGGGCAGCACCAGGCGGCGCAGCGCGCCGGGCAGCAGCACCGCCGGCGCGACTTCCGCGGTCGCCAGCCCGCCGTGGTCGGTGACGAAGAGGCTGAAGGTGTCGAAGGAGCCGGCACGCAGCTGCGCGCCGATCTCGAAGATCACCGCCTCCATCCTTTCCTTGGTCGCGGCGCGCACGTCGGCGCCGTCCAGCGCGACGCCCGACGGGACGCCGCCACTGCCGGCGAGGAAGATCGCGCTGGCGCCGGTAACGTTCTTCGTGGCCCGGTGGATGTCCTCCAGGTCGTTCCAGTCCGGCGCCTCCGGCTCGCCCGCGTAAGCGAGCACGTAGGTGTTGCCCAGGCCGACGGACGGCCAGCCGATGTACCGGTTGGGGTCGCCCTGGATCTGCGGCGTCTCGCGGTAGTCGGCGCCGGCGATGCCCTGGTTGTGCACCTTGCCGATGCTGCGCGACGGTGCGAACGCCGCCGCCGCCGAGCGGTGGTAGCCGTAGTAGTAGCTGAGGTCGCCGGGCTTGTCGGCCGAGGCCACCGTGGACTCGGTGAAGCGCCAGCGGTCGTAGAAGCCGTAGGGCCGGGCCTCGAAGGGGGTGGCGTTGAAGCTGGCCAGCCAGTCGCCGCCGAAGCACTGGGTGAAGAACATCGTGATCGACGTGTTGACGGCCGTGTCGGTGCGGTCGCCGTCGTTGAAGGCCCGTGCGATCCAGTCCGCCACGTGCCACTGGTAGATGGGGCTGCCGTCCGCGGTGGGCAGCGCGCCCCAGTAAGTGGTGACCGCAACGGCGGGCGGCGGCGCCAGCAGCAGCGCGGCCGCGGCCGCCAGCGGCGCCAGCGGCGCCAGCCTACGGGCCAGCGGGATGCGCCGGGCCGGCGCAGGCTTCGTCGAATGCTTCATCGGTCCCTCCGGTTCGCCCTGGACGGGCGGCTGTGTTCGTCGTCGGAACCGATTGAGCCGCCGGCGGCGTTGCAAAGCCGTTGCGAAACCGGCCCGCCGGCGCCGCGCCAGCCTGCGCTCCCCGCGAATGCGGGGGTGCCCTCGTTGCACGACGGCCCGCGGCGCCGCGCCTGCGCTGCCGGCGTGGACTTCGGCGGCGCCGGCCGGGCCTGCGGGCGTTAGCGGGTACAGTCACGGCCGTTCCACCCGCGACCCCGAGAGCACGACCATGAGCGACGTCCAGCAGAGAATCGACGAGTTGGTGAAGAGCCACCGCGTGATGCTCTTCATGAAGGGCAACGCGCAGTTTCCGATGTGCGGCTTCTCCGGCCGCGCGATCCAGATCCTGAAGGCCGCCGGCGCGAAGGACGTGGCCACCTTCAACGTGCTGGAGGACGAGGAGGTCCGCCAGGGCATCAAGGACTACGCGCAGTGGCCGACGATCCCGCAGCTGTACGTGGACGGCGAGTTCGTCGGCGGCTCGGACATCATGATGGAGATGTACGAGAGCGGCGAGCTGCAGCAGCTGCTGGCCGCCAAGGCCTGACGTGACGGCGCGGCGGCTGGTCGTCGGCATCACCGGCGCCAGCGGCGCGCTGTATGCGGTGCGGCTGCTCGAGCGCGCCCGCGCGCTGGGCCTGCACACGCACCTGGTCGCGACACCGGCCGGCGTGCTGAACGTGCACCACGAGACCGGGCTCGACCGCGAGGCGCTGCACGCGCTGGCCGGCGAGGCCCACGCCCCGGGCGACATCGGCGCCTGCATCGCCAGCGGCAGCTTCGACACCGCGGCGATGGTCGTTGCGCCCTGCTCGATGAAGACGCTGGCCGCCATCGCGCACGGCTACGGCGACAACCTGCTGACGCGCGCCGCCGACGTGACGCTGAAGGAGCGCCGCCGCCTGGTGCTGATGGTGCGCGAGACGCCGCTGAACCTGGCGCACCTGCGCAACATGGTCGCTGCCACCGAGATGGGCGCCATCGTCTACCCGCCGCTGCCGGCCTTCTACCACCGGCCGGCGTCGATCGAGGAGCTGGTCACCGAGGGCGTGGAGCGTGTGCTGGCGCTGGCCGGCGTGGCCGGCGCGGCGCCGCGGGAGTGGCGCGGGCTGTAGGCGCCGCGCCCGCCCGGCGCGCCGGCGCGGCGCGGCGCGGCACTCAGGCCAGCGGAATGTCCCACTGCCGCCGCGCGCCGAACACCATGTTGGGATATTCGGCGCGGCCGCGGCTGCCGTTGTAGCGGCCCAGGGCCATGAACAGGTCGCCGCGCTCGCGGTCCAGGTAGTGGCGCAGGATCACGCAGCCGAAGCGCAGGTTGGTCTGGGTGTGGAAGAGCCGGCTCGCGTCGCCGTCGCCGATCAGGCGCGCCCAGAACGGCATCACCTGCATGTAGCCGCGCGCACCGGCCTTGCTGATGGCGTACTTGCGGAAGCCGCTCTCGACCTGGATCAGCCCCAGCACCAGCGCCAGCTCCAGCCCGGCGCGCCGGCTCTCGTAGAAGACGGTCTCCAGGAACTCGACGCGGGTGTGGTGCTCGGCCTTGCGGCGCCGGAGCCGTTCGCTGGCGGTGCCCAGCCAGCGCAGGTAGGCCAGGCGCTGCTCGATGTCGTCGAAGCGCGGGCGTGGCGGCGCGGCGTCGCGCACCGCGGCGGCCAGCGCGCCGCGCACCGAGTCGGCCAGCGGCTCCTCGATCTGCGCGCCGGCACCGGCGTCGTGCGGCGCCAGACCCGCCGCCAGGGCTGCGACGGGCGCCGCGAGCAGCGCGCGCCGCTGCAGCGTCATGCGTCCAGCAGGGCCTTCGCGGCGGCGGCCGCTTCGGCCTCGCGCCGGCCCTGCACCTCCACGGTGCCGGCCTTCAGCCCGCGCTCGGAGACGACCACGCGCGCCGGCACGCCGATGAGCTCCCAGTCGGCGAACATCGCGCCCGGGCGCTCGCCGCGGTCGTCGAGCACCACGTCCACGCCCAGCGCCGCGAGCTCGTCGTGCAGCTGCTGCGCAGCCGTGCGCACGGCCTCGATGCGGTCGAAGCCGATCGGGCAGACGACCACCTGGAACGGGGCGATGGCAGGCGGCCAGATGATGCCGCGCTCGTCGTGGTTCTGCTCGATGGCCGCGCCCAGGATGCGCGTGACGCCGATGCCGTAGCAGCCCATCTCGAAGGGCTGCGGCTTGCCGTTCTCGTCCAGGAAGGTGGCGCCCATCGGCACGCTGTACTTCTTGGTGCCGAGGTAGAAGACATGGCCGACCTCGATGCCGCGCTGGATGGCGAGCACGCCCTTGCCGTCGGGGCTGGGGTCGCCGGCGACGACGTTGCGGATGTCGGCCACGAGGTCGGGCTCGGGCAGGTCGCGGCCCCAGTTGACGCCGGTGTAGTGGAAGTCGGCCTCGTTGGCGCCGCAGACGAAGTCGGCCATGTTCGCCACCGTGCGGTCGGCGATGACCTTGACGGTGCGGTCGGCGTCGCGGCCGCCGAAGATGGGCCCCAGGTAGCCGGGCCGGCAGCCGAAATGGTCCTCGATCTCGCTGGCCGTCGCGAAGCGCCAGCCGGACTGAAGCGCCGGCAGCTTGCCGGTCTTGACCTCGTTGAGGCCGTGGTCGCCGCGCACGAGCAGCAGCCACACGGTGGTCTTCACGATGTCGCCGGACGGGCCCTTCTCGTCGGTGGCCAGCACCAGGCTCTTGACGGTGCGCGCGAGCGGCAGGCCCAGCAGTTCGGCCACGTCCTCGCAGGTGGCGCGGTCGGGCGTGGGCGTCTTGGCCAGCGCCTGCTTCGGCGCCGCGCGCTGGGGAATCAGCGCGAGCGCCTCGGCGAGCTCGACGTTGGCCGCATAGTCGCTGTCGGGGCAGTAGGCGATGGCGTCCTCGCCGGTATCGGCGATGACCTGGAACTCGTGCGAGGCGTCGCCGCCAATGGCACCGGTGTCCGCCGCCACCGCGCGGTACTGCAGCCCGAAGCGGTCGAAGATGCGCTTGTAGGCTTCGAACATCGCCTGGTAGCTGACGAGCGCGCTGGCCTGGTCGCGGTCGAAGGAGTAGGCGTCCTTCATCGTGAACTCGCGCCCGCGCATGAGGCCGAAGCGCGGCCTGCGCTCGTCGCGGAACTTGGTCTGGATGTGATAGAAGTTCCGCGGCAATTGTTTGTAGCTGCGCAGCTCCTGGCGGGCGATGTCGGTGATGACCTCTTCGCTGGTGGGCTGGATCACGAAGTCGCGCTGGTGGCGGTCCTTCACGCGCAGCAGTTCCGGCCCGTAGGCCTGGAAGCGGCCGGTCTCCATCCACAGCTCGGCCGGCTGCACGACCGGCATCAGCAGCTCCACCGCGCCGGCGCGGTTCATCTCCTCGCGGATGATCGTCTCGATCTTGCGGATCACGCGCAGGCCCATCGGCATGTAGTTGTAGATGCCGGCGCCCAGGCGCTTGATCATGCCGGCGCGCATCATCAGCCGGTGGCTGACGATCTCCGCGTCGGCGGGCGCTTCCTTGAGCGTGGAGACGAAGGTCTGCGAAGCTTTCATGTCGGGGCCAGGGGCTGCGGCGCTGGGTACTGAGGGTGGTGCTGCGGACGTTGCGACGAACGGCGTGGCACTCGGTCGCCGGGCCGCTTGCGGGCCCCTGCACGGGGCGCGAAGCCCCTTGCTGGCGCATGCGGGTTAGCGAGAAGACGCCTGCCGCCGAGCGCCGGTGCAATAATGAATTCAGTCACAAATTCGGGATCCGATTATGCTCGACCGGGAAGGCTTCAGGCCCAACGTCGGCATCATCCTGCTCAACTCGCGCAACCAGGTCTTCTGGGGCAAGAGGCTGCGGACCCACTCCTGGCAGTTTCCGCAGGGCGGCATCAAGTACGGCGAGTCGCCCGAGCAGGCGATGTACCGCGAGCTGCACGAGGAAGTGGGGCTGCGCCCCGAGCACGTGCAGATCCTCGCGCGCACGCGCGACTGGCTGCGCTACGAGGTGCCCGAGCACTTCATCCGCAAGGACGCGCGCGGCCACTACAAGGGCCAGAAGCAGATCTGGTTCCTGCTGCGCCTGGTCGGCCGCGACAGCGACATGAACCTGCGCGCCACCGACCACCCCGAGTTCGACGCCTGGCGCTGGAACGACTACTGGGTGCCGCTGGACGTGGTGATCGAGTTCAAGCGTGGCGTCTACGAGATGGCGCTCACCGAGCTGGCGCGCTTCCTGCCGCGCGTGAACCACGCCAACCGCTACCTGCGCAGCGGCCTGCGCGGTCAGCGGCACGACGCCGAGCTGCGCTCGCCGCCGGCCGAGGCCGCCCCGGCACCCGGCGAATAGCGCCGTGCCGCCGCGCGCGGCGGCGCTACACCAGCAGCACCAGGTTGGTCCGGTGGATCAGCTCGGGCTCGTTGGCGTAGCCCAGCAGCGCACCGATCTGCGACGAGGGCTTGCGCGCGATGAGCCGCGCCTCGGCGGCCGAGTAGTTGGCCAGGCCGCGCGCGATCTCCAAGCCGGCCGGCGTGCGCACCGCGATCACGTCGCCGCGCACGAAGTCGCCCTGCACCTCGTGCACGCCGATCGGCAGCAGGCTCTTGCCCTCGCCCAGCAGCTTGGCCACCGCGCCCTCGTCCACGCGCACCCAGCCGCGCAGCTGCAGGTGGTCGACCATCCAGCGCTTGCGCGCGGTGTGCTTGGGCGTGCCGGCCACCAGGGCGGTGCCGATCGCCTCGCCGGCGGCCAGGCGCAGCAGCACGTCGGTCTCGCGGCCCCAGGCGATCACGGTGCTGGTCCCGCTGCCGGCCGCGCGCCGGGCGGCCAGCACCTTGGTCAGCATGCCGCCGCGGCCGATGGCGCTGCCGGCGCCGCCGGCCATGGCCTCCAGCGCGGGGTCGCCGGCCACGGCCTCGTCGATGAAGCGCGCCTGCGGGTCGCGCCGCGGGTCGGCCGAGTACAGGCCGCGCTGGTCGGTGAGGATCACGTAGGCGTCGGCGTCGACGAGGTTGGACACCAGCGCCCCCAGCGTGTCGTTGTCGCCGAAGCGGATCTCGTCGTTGACGACGGTGTCGTTCTCGTTGATGACCGGGATCACGCGCAGGCCCAGCAGCGTGAGCAGCGTCGAGCGCGCATTGAGGTAGCGCTCGCGGTCGGCCAGGTCGGCGTGGGTCAGCAGCACCTGCGCGCTGGCCATGCCGTGTTCGCGCAGGTGGGTCTCGTACATCTGCACCAGGCCCATCTGGCCGACCGCGGCGGCGGCCTGCAGGTCGTGCAGCTCGTGCGGGCGCCGGGCCCAGCCCAGGCGCTTCATGCCCTCGGCGATGGCGCCGCTGGAGACCATCACCAGCTCGCGCCCCTCGCGCGCCAGCGCGGCGAGCTGGCGCGACCAGTTGCCGATGGCCACCGGATCCACGCCGCGGCCCTCGTTGGTGACCAGGCTGGAGCCGACCTTGACGACGATGCGGCGCGCCTGCTTCAGCACGCTAGCCATGGCCGGCGGGCGGCTCCGCGGGCGGCGCGGCGGGCGCGTCGAAGCGCACGTCGGCCTCCTCGGGCTCGCGCTGGTACTGCGCCACGTGCGCCCAGATCTGCGCCAGCAGCGGCTGCAGCCCCTCGCGCGCGAGCGCCGAGATCGCGAACACCGGGCCCTTGTGGCGCAGCCGGCGCACGTAGGCCTTGATGCGCGCGTCGCGCTCCCCGGGCGGCAGCATGTCCACCTTGTTGAAGACCAGCCAGCGCGGCTTGGCGGCCAGCGCCGGGTCGTACTTCTTCAGCTCGGCGGCGATGGCGCGCACCTGCGCGACGGGGTCCGCGCCCTCGTCGAAGGGCGCCGCATCGACGATGTGCAGCAACAGCCGCGTGCGCTGCAGGTGGCGCAGGAACTGGTGGCCGAGGCCCGCACCCTCGCTGGCGCCCTCGATCAGCCCGGGGATGTCGGCGACGACGAAGCTCTGCTCGGGCCCGATGCGCACCACGCCCAGGTTCGGGTACAGCGTCGTGAACGGGTAGTCGGCGATCTTCGGGCGCGCGTTGCTGATGGCCGCGATCAGCGTGCTCTTGCCGGCGTTGGGCATGCCCAGCAGGCCCACGTCGGCCAGCACGCGCAGCTCCAGCCTGAGCTTCCTCGCCTCGCCGGGCCAGCCCGGCGTCTTCTGGCGCGGCGCGCGGTTGGTGCTGCTCTTGAAGTGCAGGTTGCCGAAGCCGCCGTCGCCGCCCTTGGCCAGCAGCGCACGCTGGCCGTGCTCGAGCAGCTCGACCAGCACCTCGCCGCTCTCGGCGTCTCTGACGATGGTGCCCACCGGCATGCGCAGCTCGATGTCGGGCCCGGCGGCGCCGAACTGGTCCGAGCCGCGGCCGGGCTCGCCGTTCCTCGCCTCGTGGCGGCGCGCGTAGCGGTAGTCGATCAGCGTGTTGATGTTGCGGTCGGCGGTGACCCACACGCTGCCGCCCCGCCCGCCGTCGCCGCCGTTGGGCCCGCCGAAGGGGATGAACTTCTCGCGGCGAAAGCTCACGCAGCCGGCGCCGCCGTGGCCGGCGGCGACGTCGATGGTGGCTTCGTCGACGAATTTCATGATGGGCTTTCGATGTTACGGCGCCGCGCAAAGAACAAAGCCCCGGCGGACCGGGGCTTTGGAGGCCGCAGCGCCAGGGCCGGGGTCAGGCCGCCGGGGTGACGAACACCGTCTGGTGCTTGTTCGGGCCCTTGATCTCGTAGGACACCGAGCCGTCGACCAGCGCGAACAGCGTGTGGTCGCGGCCGACGCCGACGTTCTTGCCGGCGTGGAACTTGGTGCCGCGCTGGCGCACGATGATGCTGCCGGCGCTGATGACCTGGCCGCCGAAGACCTTGACGCCCAGCATCTTCGGTTGCGAGTCGCGGCCGTTGCGGGTGGAGCCGCCGCCCTTTTTCTGTGCCATGGTGCTTTACCTCAGCCGTTGACCGCGCTGATCTGCAGCTCGGTGTAGTTCTGGCGGTGCCCGCCGTGCTTCTGGTAGTGCTTGCGGCGGCGCATCTTGAAGATGCGCACCTTGTCGTGCCGGCCATGCGCCACGACCGTGGCGCTGACGCTGGCCCCCGCGACCCAGGGTGCCCCGACCTTCAGGTCCGCGCCGCTGCCGACGGCGAGCACCTGATCGATCACGACTTCCTGGCCCACGTCCGCAGCAATCTGTTCTACCTTGATCTTTTCGCCGGCAGCAACCTTGTATTGCTTGCCACCGGTTTTTATGACCGCGTACATGTGTGACCTTTCCGTGGATGAACCCTCCGCGCCGTGCCGGGCCGCACCGGGGGAACCACGGGCCGGCCTCGGCGTCGCAGCCACGGGGAGAACCCAGGGCGCGCGCGGAAAGCTCTCCAGTATATCACCCCCATCTGCCGCGCGGTCGCCCCGGCGGCCGTCCCGGCAGGGCGGCGGCGGCGCTTCCTATAATCCGCGATCGCCCGCCCCCGCCGTCCCGTGCTCGAGACCCCTGCCCCTGCGACGCCTGTCGAGGACCCGACGGCGGCCGCCATGGAGCGCGTGGACGCGGTCATCCGCGAGCGGCTGTCCTCGCGCGTGGCGCTGATCGACCAGATCTCGGGCTACATCGTCAGCGCCGGCGGCAAGCGCATCCGGCCGCGGCTGGTGCTGCTGTTCTCGCAGGCGCTGGGCTTCGAGGGCCCGGAGCGCTACGAGCTGGCGGCGATCGTCGAGTTCATCCACACCGCCACGCTGCTGCACGACGACGTCGTCGACGAGTCCTCGCTGCGCCGCGGCCGCGCCACCGCCAATGCGATGTTCGGCAACGCCGCCAGCGTGCTGGTCGGCGACTTCCTGTACTCGCGCGCTTTCCAGATGATGGTCGGCGTCAACCGCATGCGCGTGCTGGACGTGCTGGCCGACGCGACCAACGTGATCGCCGAGGGCGAGGTCCTGCAGCTGATGAACATGCACGACCCCGACCTGGCGGTGGCCGACTACCTGCAGGTGATCCGCTTCAAGACCGCCAAGCTGTTCGAGGCCAGCGCCAGGCTGGGCGCGGTGCTCGGCGGCGCCGACGCAGCGCTGGAGGAGTGCTGCGCCGACTACGGCCGCTCGCTGGGCACCGCCTTCCAGCTCGTCGACGACCTGCTGGACTACGAGGGCCGCACCGACGAGCTGGGCAAGAACGTCGGCGACGACCTGCGCGAGGGCAAGCCCACGCTGCCGCTGCTGGTGGCGATGGAGCGCGGCACCGCCGAGGAACGCACGCTGATCCGCGAGGCGATCGAACAGGGCGAGGTGCAGAAGCTGCCGCAGGTGCTGGCCGCGGTGCGCCGCACCGGCGCGCTGCAGGCCACGCGCGAGGCCGCGCAGCGCGAGGCCGAGGCCGCGCGCACGGCACTCGCCTCGCTGCCGCCGTCCGGCGCCCGCGAGGCTCTGCTAGAATTGTGTGTTCGGTCGGTACACCGCTCTTCGTAGCCCCGCAAACCGCGGTGCCGCGGCAGTCGCGGGGCCGGCCGTGCTGCCGAAGGGCGGGCCCTCGCGGGGTCCGCCGCGCAGCCCTCGGGGTGTAGCTTAGCCTGGTAGAGCGCTACGTTCGGGACGTAGAGGCCGGAGGTTCGAATCCTCTCACCCCGACCAGGATCCACGCCGCAAGACGCGCCTGCCGTGACCATCGCGGCCGGCGCGTCGCGCTTTCGGGGGTTCGCAGAGCGCGCGTGAAGTCGTGCTGTAACGATTCGTCTGCACCGCGCAGAGGCGGCTTTTCTGACGTTTACACCCCGGGGCGGATCGGCGATCATCCCGCCGATATGCCGCCGCACTGCCTCTAGCCGATGGCCGCCGAGACGCTGGTCGAACCGCCGCAGTCCTCGCTCACGGGCGTGGCGCGCGTGCTCGTCAACGCCGGCAAGCTGGGCGCACGCTCGGCCGAGGATCTGCTCAAGAGCGCACGCGAGCGCAAGAGCAGCTTCGTGTCGGCCCTCGTCGGCGCCGGGGCGATCAAGTCCGACGAACTCGCGCACACGCTGTCCGCGGCGCTGGCGCTGCCGCTGCTGGACCTCAACGCGGTCGACCAGCAGAAGCTGCCGAAGAACCTGGTCGACCAGAAGATCGCGCAGCAGTACCAGCTGATGGTGCTGGGCAAGCGCGGCAACCGGCTGTTCATCGGCGCCGCCGACCCCACCGACCAGGAGGCGGTCGAGCGCATCAAGTTCGCGACCCAGCTCACGCCCGAGTGGGTGATCGTCGAGCACGACAAGCTCGTCAAGCTGCTGGAGGCGCAGAGCGCCAGCGCCAACGAGGTGCTGGAGAGCCTGGCCACCGCCGACTTCGACTTCGACGTCACCGACGAAGATACCGCCGCCCAGGAGTCGGCGGAGGTCACGACCGACGTCGAGGACGCGCCGGTCGTGCGCTTCCTGCAGAAGATGCTGATCGACGCGATCAACATGCGCGCGTCGGACCTGCACTTCGAGCCCTACGAGTACCACTACCGCGTGCGCTTCCGCATCGACGGCGAGCTGCGCGAGATCACGCAGCCGCCGGTGGCGATCAAGGACAAGCTGGCCTCGCGCATCAAGGTCATCAGCCGCATGGACATCGCCGAGAAGCGCGTGCCCCAGGACGGCCGGATGAAGCTGAAGTTCGGCTCCAAGGCGATCGACTTCCGCGTCAGCACGCTGCCCACGCTGTTCGGCGAGAAGGTCGTGATCCGGATCCTGGACCCGTCCAGCGCCAAGCTCGGCATCGAGGCCCTGGGCTACGAGAAGATCGAGAAGGACCGCCTGATGGCCGCCATCCAGCGGCCCTACGGCATGGTGCTGGTCACCGGGCCCACGGGCTCGGGCAAGACGGTGTCGCTGTACACCTGCCTGAACATCCTGAACCAGCCGGGCGTGAACATCGCCACGGTCGAGGACCCGGCCGAAATCAACCTGCCCGGCATCAACCAGGTCAACGTCAACGACAAGGCCGGCCTCACCTTCGCGGCGGCGCTGAAGAGCTTCCTGCGCCAGGACCCGGACATCATCATGGTCGGCGAGATCCGCGACCTCGAGACGGCCGACATCGCGATCAAGGCCGCGCAGACCGGCCACATGGTGATGTCCACGCTGCACACCAACGACGCGCCGACCACGCTGACGCGGCTGATGAACATGGGTGTCGCGCCGTTCAACATCGCCGCCAGCGTGCTGCTGATCACCGCGCAGCGCCTGGCGCGGCGCCTGTGCGAGAACTGCAAGAAGCCGGCCGACTACCCGCGCGAGAGCCTGCTGAAGGCCGGCTTCAAGCCCGAGGACCTGGACGGCAACTGGAAGCCCTACCGAGCCGTCGGCTGCTCCTCGTGCAACAACGGCTACAAGGGCCGCGTCGGTCTGTACCAGGTGATGCCGATCACGGAGTCCATCCAGCGCATCATCCTCTCCGAGGGCACGGCGCTGGACATCGCGCAGCAGGCGCAGGCCGAGGGCGTGCGCGACCTGCGCCAGTCCGGCCTGATCAAGGTGCGCGCCGGCGTCACCACGCTCGAGGAAGTGATCACGGTCACCAACGAGTAGGCAGCCGCCGCGCCCCTGCCCTCCCACCTCCATCCACCTTCCGAGAAGCCCGCACACCCATGGCCACCGCAACGCTGGGCAAAGCCCCGAAGGAAATCGTCTTCGAGTGGGAAGGCCGCGACAAGAACGGCAAGGTCGTGCGCGGCGAGATGCGTGCCGGCGGCGAGGCCGTCGTCAACGCCAGCCTGCGCCGCCAGGGCATCCTCGTCAACAAGGTCAAGAAGCGGCGCACCAGCGGCGGACGCTCGATCAAGCAGAAGGACATCGCGATCTTCACGCGCCAGCTGGCGACGATGATGAAGGCCGGGGTGCCGCTGCTGCAGGCCTTCGACATCGTCGCGCGCGGCAGCACCAACCCGCGCATGACCAAGCTGCTGACCGACATCCGCAACGACGTCGAGACCGGCACCAGCCTGTCGGCCGCGTTCCGCAAGCACCCGCTGCACTTCGACAGCCTGTACTGCAACCTGGTGGAAGCCGGCGAGGCCGGCGGCATCCTGGAGGAACTGCTCGATCGCCTGGCCCTGTACCAGGAGAAGACGATGGCGATCAAGAGCAAGATCAAGTCGGCGCTGATGTACCCGGTGGCGGTCATCGTCGTCGCCTTCATCGTGCTGACGGTGATCATGCTGTTCGTGATCCCGGCCTTCGAGGACGTCTTCAAGTCCTTCGGCGGCGAGCTGCCGACGCCCACGCTGATCGTCATCGCGATGAGCAAGTTCTTCGCCAGCTACTGGTGGGCCATCTTCGGCCTGCTCGGCGGCGGCACCTACTTCTTCCTCGAGAGCTGGAAGCGCTCGGAGAAGATGCAGATGGCGATGGACCGCATCCTGCTCAAGGTGCCGGTCTTCGGCGACCTGGTCAACAAGTCGGTCATCGCGCGCTGGACGCGCACGCTGTCCACGATGTTCGCCGCCGGCGTGCCGCTGGTGGAGGCGCTGGACTCGGTCGGCGGCGCCTCGGGCAACGCGGTGTACGCGCAGGCCACCGAGCAGATCCAGAAGGACGTGTCCACCGGCTCGGCGCTGACCACCGCGATGACGACCACCGGCGTGTTCCCGACCATGGTGCTGCAGATGGCCGCCATCGGCGAGGAGTCCGGCTCGCTGGACCACATGCTGGCCAAGGCCGCCGAGTTCTACGAGGACGAGGTCGACGAGATGGTCAAGGGCCTGTCCAGCCTGATGGAGCCCTTCATCATCGTGATCCTGGGCGTGCTCATCGGCGGCATCGTGGTCTCGATGTACCTGCCGATCTTCAAGCTCGGCGCGGTGGTCTGAGGGCCCGGCGTGGCCGGCCTGTCCGACGCGCTGGCGGCGCTGCCGCTGGCCGATCTGCTGTCGCCCTGGGTGCTGGCGCTGCTGGGCCTGATGGTCGGCAGCTTCCTGAACGTGGTCGTGCACCGGCTGCCGCTCATGCTGGAGCGACAGTGGTGGGGCGACGTCGCGCACCAGCTCGCCGACGCGGACAGCTTCCGCCGCACCTTCGGCGCCGCGATGCCGGCGCCGCTGCAGCAGGCGGGCAGGACGCTCGCGACGTCCACCGAGGGCCTGGCGCCGCTGTCGCTGGCGCGCCCGGCCTCGCGCTGCCCGTCCTGCGGGCACCGGATCCGCTGGTTCGAGAACATCCCATTGTTCAGCTGGCTCGCACTGCGCGGCCGCTGCTCGGCCTGCGGCACGCGCATCGCGTGGCGCTACCCGCTGCTGGAGCTGGCCACCGGGGTGCTGTTCGCGCTGCTGGCCTGGCGGATCGGGCCGCAGCCCGCGGTGCTGCTGTGGTGCGCCGCCGGTGCGGTGCTGCTGGCGCTGGCGCTGATCGACTGGGACACCACCGTGCTGCCCGACGCGCTGACCCTGCCGCTGCTCTGGGCAGGGCTCGTGGCCGCAGCCTTCGGCTGGCTGCCGCAGCTGACGCTGGTGCAGTCGCTCGCCGGCGTGGCCGCCGGCTACCTGGCGCTGTGGTCGGTGTACTGGCTGTTCAAGCTGACCACCGGCAAGGAAGGCATGGGCTACGGCGACTTCAAGCTGCTCGCCGCGCTGGGCGCCTGGCTGGGCTGGCAGGCCATCCTGCCCATCGTGCTGATGGCCTCGGTGATCGGGGCCGCGGTCGGCCTGGTCATGAAGGCCACCGGCTCGCTGCGCGAGGGGCGCTTCGTGCCCTTCGGCCCGTTCCTGATCGGCGGCGGCCTCGTCGTCATGCTGGTCGGCCTGCCCGAGGTGCTGGGCTGGATCGGCTGGTGACCACCGCCGGCGCGGCGCGCTGAACGCCACATGCCCGCGGTCCGGCGCATCGGCCTCACCGGCGGCATCGGCAGCGGCAAGAGCACGGTCGCGCGCGTGCTCGTGGACTGCGGCGCGCACCTGGTGGACACCGACGCCATCGCGCGCGCGCTGACGCTGCCCGGCGGCGCCGCGATGCCGGCGCTGGCGGCGGCCTTCGGGCCGGCCGCGGTGACGGCCGACGGCGCGCTGGACCGCGAGCACATGCGCCGGCTGGCCTTCGGCGACCCGACGGCGCGCGAGCGCCTGCAGGCCATCCTGCACCCGTTGATCGGCGAGCAGGCGGCGCACGAGGCCGCGGCGGCCGGCGACCGCCCGGTGCTCTTCGACGTGCCGCTGCTGGCCGAGTCGCGCCACTGGCGCACGCGCGTGGACCGCGTGCTGGTCGTGGACTGCGACGAGGCGACGCAGGTCGCGCGCGTCGCGCAGCGCCCGGGCTGGGATGCCGAGGCGGCGCGCCGTGTCATCGCGCAGCAGGCGCCGCGCGCGCATCGCCGAGCGATCGCCGACGCGGTCCTCCACAACGACGGCATCACGCCCGGGCAGCTGGCCGCACAGGCCCGCGCGCTGTGGCGGCACTGGCTCGCGCCGGCCTGAAGCGCGCAGGCGCTGTGGAACAATGCACGCGCGCGGCGCCCGGCCGCGCGCCGCGCCGCTGCCACCGAAGCCCGCCTTGGTCCTGTACGAGTACCCGTTCAACGAGGGCATCCGCACGATGCTCCGGCTCGAGCACCTGTTCGAGCGGCTGGACCGGCTGGTCGCGCGCGACGACGCGATGGACCACCATTTCGCGCTGGCGACGGTCTTCGAGATCATGGACGTCGCCTCGCGTGCCGACCTCAAGAGCGACCTGCTCAAGGAGCTCGAGCGCCACCGTGCGCAGCTCGAGGGCTACCGCGGCCACCCGAATATCGCCGAGGCGGTGCTCGACGAGGTCGTCGGCCGCATCGAGCAGGCCTATGCCGGGCTCAACCAGCTGCAGGGCAAGGCCGGCCAGGCGCTCTCGGGCAACGACTGGCTGATGAGCATCCGCAGCCGCATCAGCATCCCCGGCGGCACCTGCGAATTCGACCTGCCGGCCTACTACGCCTGGCAGCAGCATGCGCCGGAGTCCCGCCGTGCCGACCTGCTCGGCTGGATCTCGACCCTCGCGCCGCTGGCCCACGCGCTGCACGTGCTGCTGGGGCTGCTGCGCGACAGCGGCCCGCTGCAGCGCATGGCCGCCCCTGGCGGGCAGTACCAGCAGAGCCTGCCGGCCGGCCGCACCTACCAGCTGCTGCGCGTGCGCGTCGACGAGGCGGCCGGCCTGGTGCCCGAGATCACCGGCCACCGGCTGATGGTCTCGATCCGCTTCATGAAGCCCGACGCCGAGGGGCGCCTGCGCCCGGCCGCGGTGGACGCCAGCTTCGAGATGGCGCTCTGCGCCTGAGCTTGCGCATCGCCGTGGCCGCGGAGAAGACCCTGACGGTGCCCTGCCCGACCTGCCGGCAGCCGGCGGTGTACGGACCGGGCAACCCCTGGCGGCCGTTCTGCAGCGAACGCTGCCGCAGCGTGGACCTGGGCGCCTGGGCCAGCGAACGCTTCCGCGTGCCGGCCGAGACGCCGCCGGACGAGGGCAGCGAGCCGGCCGCGCCGGACGTGGCGCCCGGCCGGCACTGAACCCCGCCGCCGCCGGCTACGGCGGCGGCAGCGCCGGCGACGACAGCGTGCGCAGGAAGGCCGCCAGGTCGGCGGCCTGCTGCGCGCCCAGGTCCAGCCGGCGCAGGATGCGCTCGCCGTCGGCGTGCAGGCGGTCCTCGTTGAGCTCGGAGTAGTGGCGCACCACGGCCTCGATCGTGGGCAGGCTGCCGTCGTGCATGTACGGCGCGGTGTGCACCAGCTGGCGCAGGCCGGGCACGCGGAATTCGCCGAAGTGCCGCGGCTCGACGAGCACGTGGCGCGTGGCCACCGCGCGCGGGTCGGCGGCGCCGGCGTCGTTGTGCGGCCCCAGCCGCGTGTGGCGCGACGCACGCAGCGCCTGCAGGCCGCGGTGGCGCCCGGGATCGACGCCGCCGGGCACGAAGAAGGGCACGCCGATGTCGGCGAACTCGCCATTGCTGAAGCCCGGGCCGGCATGGCAGATGCTGCAGCGCGCCTCGCCGACGAACAGGCGCAGTCCACGCTGCGCCGCCAGCGGGTAGGCCGCCGCCGCGATGCGATCGCCACGCGCGAGCGCATCGCGGAACTCGTCGAAGGGCGTGCGCGGCGAGACCAGCGTGGCCTGCCAGGCTGCCAGCGCCTTGGCCAGGTCGACGGCGACACGCTCGTCGTCCGCGCCCGGCGCCGCACCGAAGGCGGCCCGGTAGGCGGCCGACCACCCGGGGTCCTGCCTTACCTGCGCCGCGAGGTCGTCGGGGCGGCGCGCCATCTCCGCGCCGTCCAGCAGCGGCGCCAGGCTGGCGGCCCACAGCGAGTCGTGCGCCCCGTCCCAGCCGAACCAGCGCCACGTGGCGGCATCCCACAGCGTCGGGGTGTTGCGCTGGCCTCGGCGCGTGCCCTCGGCGGCGCCCGGCAGGAGCGGCGTGCGCAGGCCATCCTGGAAGGCGCGCCCCGGCTGGTGGCAGCTGGCGCACGCGGTGCGCCCATCGGCGCCCAGGCGCGGGTCGAAGAACAGCGCGCGGCCGAAGGCGATGGCCGCCGGCCGGCCGTCGGCGCGGTTGGCGCCGTCGCGCTCGGCCGGCATCGGCCAGGGCCCGTGGGAGAGGATCAGCGCGCGCTCGGCGGCCGTGAAGTCGAGCAGGCCCGGGCTGGCGTCGGCGCCCCCCGGCGCCGCGGTGCAGGGCAGCAGCGTCAACGCCGGCACCAGCGCCAGCGCCAGCCTGCCGATCAGACACCGTGCGGCCCGCGGCCCGGCGCGGCCGTCAGCGCAGCTGGACATCCTGCCGCAGGCTGTGGCGCACGCCGCCGGCCTCGACGTCGAAGCGCAATTCCCAGCGCCCGCCCATGTGCCACAGCAGCCCGTCGGCGCGCCAGCGGCCTTCGCCCAGCGCGTGCACGCTCGGCCGGTAGTTCATGCCGTGGCGGTGGTCCGGCATCGTGGCGTCGACGCGCACGAGCCGCGCATCCGCCGGACAGACCACGAGGTGCAGCGCGAAGCCGCGGCCGATGGCCGGTGCCGGCTCGGCACGCCAGGCCAGCTGCACCGGGCCCTCGGCCAGTGTGGCGCCGGCCTCCGCGGGCAGCGTGCAGGCCGAGGCCGTCGCCGGCAGCGCGGCCGCGACCAGCAGCAACGCGGCGACCGGGCCCGCGCGCCGCCGGCTCACGAGCGCTCCACCAGACCGTCGCCGAACAGCGCCATGCCGTTGCGCCAGGCGATGCGTTCGGCCACCTCGCGCGGCAGCGCGGCCAGCCACTGCCGCGCCCAGCGCGCATGCTCGACGACGAACCACCAGCGCTCGGGCGTGAAGGTGTCGGTGCCGACCATGAAGCGCTCGGGAAACTCCAGGAAGGCGGCGCGCCAGCCTTCGTCCACCTGGGCACCGCTGGCGTGGTCGCTGCGGAAGGCGAGGTCGCACCACAGCCGCGGGTGCCGGCGCAGCATCTCGCGCACCCGCCCGGGCGGGTCGAAGCCGGCATGCGCCCACAGGATGCGCGCCTCGGGCCACTGGCGGAACTGGCGCTCCACCGCGTCGGCGTCGGAATGCGACTGCAGCACCAGGCCATGCTGGCGCGCGAGCTGCACCACGCGCTTCATCACCGGCGTCTCGGCGCCCTCGCCGAAGACGTGGTACTCGCCGATCGCCACGTAGCGGTGGCGCTCCAGGCGCTGCTCGAGGTGGCGCACGATGCCCGCGTCGTGCAGCCAGGTGCCGATCTCGCCGCGGCTGCGGTAGGGGCGCAGCGCCGGCAGCACGAGGTCCGGCGCCTGCGCATGCAGCTTCTGCGTGCCGTCGTCGCTGCTGCTGGAGACCAGCGCACGCACGAGGCCGGCCTCGCGCAGCATCGCCACCGCGGCCGGCGGCGGCAGCCGCTCCCAGGCGTCCTCGCTGTAGTGCAGGTGGGCGTCGAAGATCGGCAGCGCGGGCTGGGCCGGTGCCCGCCGCGGCACCAGCAGCGCCGCGCCGGCGGCGGCCAGCAACGCGCGCCGGCGCGGCGCCGGCAGGGCGGGAGGCGGGCGGCGGTGCATCGGGGTCTTCATCGGCCTGCTCGTCATCGGCTGCGCGAGCGGTGATGCTAGCCACGGCACCGCGGCCGTGTACACGCCGCGCGCCAAGTCCGCGCGGCGCGGCGCGCTATGGCAACCTCCGTCCTGCCGCGGCACGCCGCCGCGGCGGAGAAACGCGATGCTGACCTTCCGCCAGCTCTTCGACCCCACCTCGTCCACCTACACCTACCTGCTGGCCGACGCCGGCGAGGCGGTGCTGATCGACCCCGTCTTCGAGCAGGCGCGGCGCGACCTGGCGCTGCTGCAGGAGCTGGGCCTGAAGCTCGTCGCCACGCTGGAGACGCATGTGCACGCCGACCACGTCACCGCCGGCTGGCTGCTGCGTCAGCGCTGCGGCAGCCGCATCGTGCTCTCCGCGGCTTCGGGCGCGCAGGGCGCCGACCGCCTGGTGGCCGACGGCGAGCGCGTGGCCTTCGGCGGCCGCCGTCTCGAGGCACGCGCCACGCCGGGCCACACCGACGGCTGCACGACCTGGGTGCTGGACGACCAGACGATGGCCTTCACCGGCGACGCGCTGCTCATCCGCGGCTGCGGCCGCACCGACTTCCAGCAGGGCAGCGCACGCCGGCTGTACCGCTCGGTGCACGAGCGCATCTTCTCGCTGCCGGGCGGGTGCCTGCTCTACCCCGGCCACGACTACCGCGGGCTGACGGTCACCAGCGTCGCCGAGGAGCGGCGCTGGAACCCGCGCCTGGGCGGCGACGCCAGCGAGGCCGACTTCGCCGGCTACATGGACCACCTGGGCCTGCCGCACCCGAAGCTGATCGACGTCGCGGTGCCGGCCAACCTGCGCTGCGGCGAACCGGCCGACCGCGCCGGCCTGCCGGCCGAGCCCGACTGGGCGCCGCTGCGCTACACCTTCGGCGGGGTCTGGGAGATCGACCCCGAGGCGCTGGCCGAGCGTGCGGCCGCGGTGCAGATCGTCGACGTGCGCGAGCCCGCCGAGTGGGCCGAGTCGCTGGGCCGCATCGCCGGCGCGCGACTGCTGCCGCTGGGCGAGCTGGCGGCGCGCGTGGGCGAGCTGGACCGTGCGCGGCCGGTGGTCACCGTCTGCCGCTCGGGCGCGCGCTCGGCGCAGGCCTCGCTGCTGCTGGCGCGCGCCGGCCACCCGGCGGTGGCCAACCTCGCCGGCGGCATGCTGCGCTGGCGCGCCGCCGGGCTGCCGGTCGAGGGCGGCGCCGAGTAGCCTGCGCCGGCGCCCGCATCGGCCGCCCCTTGAAGCCACGAAAGCGGCCCCTATAATCGCGCTGCTAGCACTCACCGAGACTGAGTGCTAACGATCGGATCCCGACCGGCTCGGGGTTCGATCGGCAAATGTCAGCGGGGGCTAACTTCGTTGGCGTCCCGCAAATCGCAAGTCGTCCCCTCCCAAGGAGCATCCATGAAGCTGCGTCCCCTGCACGATCGCGTGATCGTCAAGCGCCTCGAGAACGAAACCAAGACCGCCTCGGGCATCGTGATCCCCGACAACGCCGCCGAGAAGCCCGACCAGGGCGAGGTGCTGGCGGTCGGCCCGGGCAAGCGCAACGACAAGGGCGACTTCGTCGCCCTGAACATCAAGGTCGGCGACCGCGTGCTGTTCGGCAAGTACAGCGGCCAGACCGTCAAGGTCGATGGCGACGAACTGCTGGTGATGCGCGAAGAGGACCTCTTCGCCGTGGTGGAAAAGTAACCAGATCCGCACCCAGTCCCAACCGTATTCCGGAGAGATAGAACATGGCAGCTAAAGAAGTCGTTTTCGGCGGTGACGCACGCGCCCGCCTCGTCGAGGGCGTGAACGTCCTGGCCAACGCGGTCAAGGTCACCCTGGGCCCCAAGGGCCGCAACGTGGTGCTCGAGCGCAGCTTCGGCGCCCCCACCGTCACCAAGGACGGTGTCTCGGTCGCCAAGGAGATCGAGCTCAAGGACAAGCTCCAGAACATGGGCGCGCAGATGGTCAAGGAAGTCGCTTCCAAGACCAGCGACAACGCCGGTGACGGCACCACCACCGCCACCGTGCTGGCCCAGGCCATCGTGCGCGAGGGCTTCAAGTACGTGGCCGCCGGCCTGAACCCGATGGACCTCAAGCGCGGCATCGACAAGGCCGTGACCGGCCTGGTGGAGGAGCTGAAAAAGGCCAGCAAGGCCACCACGACCAGCAAGGAGATCAGCCAGGTCGGCAGCATCTCCGCCAACTCCGACGAGTCCATCGGCGAGATCATCGCCAAGGCCATGGACAAGGTCGGCAAGGAAGGCGTGATCACGGTCGAGGACGGCAAGAGCCTGGAGAACGAACTCGACATCGTCGAGGGCATGCAGTTCGACCGCGGCTACCTCTCGCCCTACTTCATCAACAA
>CAZUPH010000009.1:0-2849 GCA_964621995.1 uncultured Rubrivivax sp.
ATCTCGCGCGTGCGCTCGGTGACGCTGACCAGCATGATGTTCATGATCCCGATCCCGCCCACCAGCAGCGAGACCACGGCGATCGCGGCGAGCAGGGTGGTCAGGCGCTTCATGTTCCCTCCTAGGAATGAGAAAGCTGGAGAAACCTAATGCAACGCCCGTGCCTGAACGTTATGACATTGAAATAAAAGAATTAAAAGTAATGCTAGCGATCACTTCGTTCATGAAACGTCTTCTTTCAAGACACATACATGTCTACAAAGTAGACATACTGTCCGCCTTCAGGACATTTGCTTGGGGCCCGCCAGTTTTTCGTAGAGCGTCGCGCGCGAGATCCCGAGCAGCTTCGCCGCCGAGACCTTGTTGCCGCCGGTGGCGGCGAGCGCCGACTGGATGCTGCTGCGCTCCAGCTCCGCAATGGGTTGCGGCAACGGGAGCAAGTGCGGCGTCGCGCCGGGCTCGGTCCGGACGGGCGCGACCGCCGGCAGCACGCGGGTGAAATCTTCCGCGCCCAGGCGCCCGTTGTCGGTGAGCATCGCCGCCTGCTCAAGCACGTTGCGCAGCTCGCGGATGTTGCCGGGCCAGGCGTGCGCGGCGAGCACGGCCAGCGCCGAGGGCGCGAGTTCGCGCTGCGGCATGCCGGTGCGCTGCGCGATGGACTCCAGCAGGCTCTAGGAGAGGGCCTGCAGGTCAGCCAGGCGCTCGCGCAGCGGCGGCACCCGCACCGGCAGCACGTTGAGGCGGTAGAACAGGTCCTCGCGGAAGCGGCCCTCGGCGACCATGGCCTTCAGGTCGCGGCTGGTGGCCGCGAGCACGCGCACGTCCACCTTGATCACCTTGTTGGAGCCCAGCGGCTCGATCTCCTGCTCCTGCAGCGCGCGCAGCAGCTTCGCCTGCAGCGCGCCCGGCATGTCGCCCACCTCGTCCAGGAACAGGGTGCCGCCGTCGGCGAGCTTGAACTTGCCCTCGCGGCCCTTGCGCTCCGCGCCCGTGTAGGCGCCCGGCGCGACGCCGAAGAATTCGGCCTCCAGCAGCGTCTCGGGCACCGCGGCGATGTTGACGCCGACGAAGGGCCGCGCCGCGCGCGTGCTGGCGGCATGGATGCCCTGCGCCAGCAGTTCCTTGCCGGTGCCGGTCTCGCCCAGCAGCAGCACCGTGCTGCCGGTCGTCGCCACGCGCCGCGCCTGGCGCTTGACCTCCAGCGCCGCCGGGCTGCCGCCGACGAAGCTGGCGATGGTGTGGCGCGGCCGCCGGGTGGCCGCGATCTGCCGGTGCGCCGCCTCCAGCTCCGCCTGCAGCCGCGTGAACTTGTTCATCAGCGGCTGCATCGTCGTCTCGGGGTGGTCCAGCAGCACCAGCCCGAGCGCGCCGATGACCTGCCCGGCCGCGTCGCGCAGCACCAGGCGGCTGACGAGGAAGGTGCCGGCCTTGTTGGTCAGCAGGTCCACGAGGATCGGCCGCCCGGTGTCGATGACCTGCGCCAGCAGCGTGTTGGGCACCACCTCCTCGACGCGGCGGCCGACGAACTGCGACTCGTCGTCGAAGCCCAGCGCGGGCAGGAACTGCTTGTAGCCCTCGCTGATCCAGACCACGCGGTGCTCCCGGTCGACGACCATCATGCCCATCGCGCTGCGCGCGAAGACGTCGAAGGCGCTGTGCACCGCGAGCTTCAGCAGCGCGTCGGCATCGGCCGGCAGGCCGGCGCCCAGGGGCCGCACGGGGGCAAGGGGTTGCGCGGTGGACATGGCGCGTGCATTGTCCGGCGCCGGCGCCGCGCGCGGGAAAACGCGCGCCGCACCGCCGCGCCGGCCACCGTAAAGTGAGCCGGCTGCACCCCGCTCACCCGATGCCCGCCGATGCTCGATGAACTGCGCCAGGCCGCGGCCCGCCGCCGCGACGAACGGGCGCTGCGCGCCGCAGTGCTGGGCGGCCGCCGGCTGCTCTCCGAGCGCGGCGAGGCCAACAGCGTGGGCATCGGCCGCGCACTCATCGGGCGCCTGGGCGCGCTCGAGGGCGCCACGCTGGACGCCTTCTTCGACCACCTCGCCCGCGAGCTCAGCCCCGACCCGAAGGCCGTGCTGCGGGCGGCCGAGGACTACCACCGCGCGCCGGACGCCGAGCGGCTGATCGCCCTCGGCCGGGCCGCCGAGCCGCCGCGCCAGGAGCTGCTGCGGCGGCTGAACCGCACGCCCGGCGGCACCGCCTGCATCCTTCGCCTGCGCCGCGAACTCATGCGCCGGCTGCCCGCCCACCCGGAATGGGCGGCGCTCGAGGCGGACCTGCTGCACCTGCTCAACAGCTGGTTCAACCCCGGCTTCCTGAACCTGCAGCGCGTGGACTGGGACTCGCCGGCGCGGCTGCTGGAGAAGATCATCCAGCACGAGGCGGTGCACGCGATCGACGGCTGGGACGACCTGCGCCGCCGCCTGCAGCCCGACCGCCGCTGCTTCGCCTTCTTCCACCCGCAGCTGCCGGAGGCGCCGCTGATCTTCGTCGAGGTCGCGCTGCTGCCCGAGATGCCCGAGGCCATCGCGCCGCTGATCGACAAGGCCAGCGCGCCGCTGCCGGGCGAGCGCTTCCGCGTCGCCGCGTTCTACGGCATCAGCAACTGCGAGCCCGGCCTGCGCGGCGTGAGCCTGGGCAACTTCCTGATCAAGCGCGTCGCCGAGCAGCTCAAGCACGAGCTGCCGCAGCTGCGCCGCTTCTGCACGCTGTCGCCGGTGCCGGGGCTGGCGAAGTGGCTGCTCGCCGGCCCCGACCCGGCGGCGCTGCCCGGCCTGCGGCGGCCGCAGCAGCAGGCGCTGCAGGCCGCGCTGGCGCGGCTTGCCGCGCGTTGCGGTGGCGACCTC
>CAZUPH010000009.1:2859-27567 GCA_964621995.1 uncultured Rubrivivax sp.
GGCGCTGGCCGCGGCCTGGCTGCTGACCCTGTCGCCCACCGCCGCCGGTGACCCGGTGGCGCGCTTCCACCTGGACAACGGCGCGCGGCTGGAACGCCTCAACCCGCGCGGCGACCTCTCGCCCAAGGGCCTGAAGCAGAGCTTCGGGCTGATGGGTCAACTACCTGTACGACCTCGACAAGGTCGAGGCCGGGCACGAGCTGTTCCAGCAAGGCGAGGTTGCCCGCTCCCGCGCGGTGCAGGCCTTGTTGTAGCGTTGCCGGTTTGCCGAAGCCGTTGCCGGGTGCGGTTCCGCCCGGCCCACAAGACCAGGAGACCACCATGAGCGACCCGTCCCGTTCCCCCGCCGCCGCCCCGCTGACCCGCCGCCGCGCGCTGATCGTCGGCGCCGCCGGCGCGGCCGCCGCGCTGGGGCTGCCCGCTGCACGGGCGCAGGGCTGGCCGGTCAAGCCGGTGACGATCGTCGTGCCCTTCCCGCCGGGCGGCGGCACCGACGCCTTCGCGCGCCCGCTGTTCTCGGTGATGGGGCGCAACACCGGGCGCCAGTTCCTGATCGACAACAAGGGCGGCGCGGGCGGCACGCTGGGCGCCAGCGTGGCAGCCAAGGCCGCGCCCGACGGCTACACCTTCTTCATGGGCGCGGTGCACCACTCGATCGCGCCCAGCATGTACCCGCGGCTGGACTACGACATCCTGACCGACTTCGTGCCGGTGGGCCTGATCTCCAGCGTGCCGCAGGTCATCGTGGTCAACCCGACGCGCGTGGCCGCGCGCACGCTGCCGGCGCTGCTGCAGCACCTGCGCGCCAACCCCGGGCGGCTGAACTACGGCTCGGCCGGCAACGGCACCAGCCACCACCTGGCCGGCGAGCTGTTCAAGCTGCAGACCAAGACCTTCATCACGCACATCCCCTACCGCGGCGCCGGGCCCATGCTGCAGGACCTGATCGCCGGCCAGGTCGACCTGGCCTTCGACGGCCTGGGCTCCTCGGCCGGGCACATCCGCGGCGGACGACTGGTCGGCCTGGCGGTGGCCGCCGACCGCCGCGCCGCGGCCTTCCCCGACATGCCGACCACCGGCGAGGCCGGGCTGCCGACCTACCAGGTGTCGACCTGGTACGGCCTGTGGGCGCCCAAGGGCACGCCGGCCGACGCGGTGGCCGCGATGCAGGGCGAGATGCGCAAGGCGATGGGCGGCGACGAGCTGAAGGCGATGTGGACCAGCCTGGGCACCGAGACGCCCAACCTGTACGGCGAGGCCTACGGCGGCTTCGTCGCCAGCGAGGTCCGGCGCTGGGCCGAGGTGGTCAAGAACTCCGGGGCCAAGCTCGACTGATGCGCAACGGCAACCTCTACGCCGCGCTGCGCGCGGCGTTTCCTGCGGACCTGGACGCGGTGGCGGTCGAGACGGCCGACACCGCGACGACCCTTGCGTACACCTGGCGCGACCTCGACCGCGGCAGCGCGATGCTGGCCAACCTGCTGGACTCGCTGGAGCTGCCGCAGGGCTCGCGCGTTGCGGTGCAGGTCGACAAGAGTGTCGAGGCGGTGATGCTTTACCTGGCCGTGCTGCGCGCCGGCCATGTCTACCTGCCGCTGAACAATGCCTACCAGGCAGCCGAGCTCGAGTATTTCATCGCCAACGCCGAGCCGGCGGTGCTGGTGTGCAGCGGCGCGGCCTTCCCGAAGCTGTCGAAGATCGCCTTCAAGGCCGGCGTGAAGAACGTCTTCACGCTGGACGACGACCGCAGCGGCACGCTGCTCGAGCGCGCCGCCTTCCACGCCGACGAGCACGCCACCGCGCAGCGCGCGGCCGGCGACCTGGCGGCCATCCTCTACACCAGCGGCACCACCGGACGCAGCAAGGGCGCGATGCTCACGCATGGCAACCTGCTGTCCAACGCGCAGGTGCTGAAGACCTACTGGGGCTGGCAGCAAGGCGACGTGCTGCTGCACGCGCTGCCGATCTTCCACGTGCACGGCCTGTTCGTCGCGCTGCACGGCGCGCTGCTGAGCGGCAGCCGCATGATCTGGTTCGCCCGCTTCGACCCCCGGGCGGTGGCCGCCCGGCTGCCCGAGGCCACGGTCTTCATGGGCGTGCCCACGCTGTACGTGCGGCTGCTCGGCGAGCCCACCTTCACGCGCGAGAGCTGCCGCAACATGCGGCTGTTCGTGAGCGGCTCGGCGCCGCTGCTGATCGAGACCTTCGAGGCCTTCCGCGAGCGCAGCGGCCACACCATCCTCGAGCGCTACGGCATGAGCGAGACGCTGATGCTGACCTCCAACCCCTACCGGCCCGAAAGCGCGCGCCGCGGCGGCACGGTCGGGCTGCCGCTGCCCGGCGTGGGCGTGCGCGTGCACGACGACAAGGGCCGCCCGCTGCCGGCCGGCGAGACGGGCGGCATCGAGGTCAAGGGCCCCAACGTCTTCAAGGGCTACTGGCGCATGCCGGAGAAGACGGCCGACGAATTCACGCCCGACCTGTGGTTCAAGACCGGCGACGTGGGCCGCTTCGACGCCGAGGGCTACCTGAGCATCGTCGGGCGCAGCAAGGACCTCATCATCAGCGGCGGCTACAACGTCTACCCGGCGGAGGTCGAGGGTTACCTCAACGAGCTGCCCGGCGTGGCCGAGAGTGCGGTCGTCGGCGTGCCGCACCCGGACTTCGGCGAGGCGGTGGTCGCGGTCGTCGTGCCGCGCCCGGGCGCCGCACCCGACCCGGCGGCCACGATCGCGGCGCTGAAGTCGCGCATCGCCAACTTCAAGGTGCCCAAGCAGGTCTTCGTGGTGCCCGAGCTGCCGCGCAATGCGATGGGCAAGGTGCAGAAGAACCTGCTGCGCGAGCAGCACCGCGGCCTGTTCGCGGCTTGAGCGGGGTGTCCGCCGGGGCCGCCCCCGACCGCTGCCCGCGCTGCGGCGGGGTCTTCGCCTGCGGCGCGGCCGGCGCGGCCCCCTGCGCGTGCACCACGGTGGTGCTGCCGCCGGCATCGCTGGCGGCGTTGCGCGGCCGCTACGACGGCTGCCTGTGCCTGGACTGCCTGCGCGCGCTGGCCGCCGGGGCGCCCCTGGCGCCGCCGCCGGCGGCAGACCCCGGGCGCGGCACGCGTACTGCCTGAGGCGGCGGAATATTCCGCGCGCCGCACCACTCGGTCAGGGGGTGGCGGCTTGCCGGCGCCGGGTGGAATATCCGATCCGTGCGGAAGTACGCCCTTCCGCGAGGCACCGGCATTTCCCGGTGCCCGCAACCGCCACCCGAGGACCTGCCATGAAGACCGCGATCGCCCTCGCCGCCGCCCTGACCCTGGCCGCCTCCGCCGCCCAGGCCCAGACCTACTCCTTCGCCAGCGCGCTGTCGCCCGAGGTGCCGGGCGCCATCGGGTCCGGCGCCGTGCTCGTGGACTACGACATGGGCGCGCAGACGCTGGACATCGCGGCCATCTTCTTCGGCCTGTCCGGCACGACGACGGTCGCGCACATCCACTGCTGCACCGCCGTGCCGGATACCGGCACGGTCGGCGTGGCGGTGACGCCGGGCACGCTGCCGGGCTTCCCGGTGGGGGTGAACTTCGGCTTCTACCAGACGACGCTGGACCTCACTCAGGCCAGCACCTTCACCGCCGGCTTCATCAACAACTTCGGCGGCGGCACGGTGGCTGGCGCCTCGGCGGCGCTGCTCAACGGGCTGAATGCCGGCACCGCCTACTTCAACGTGCACAGCACCACCTTCCCCGGCGGCGAGATCCGCGGCTTCCTGCAGCCGGTGCCGGAGCCGGGCACCTGGGCGCTGATGGGCCTGGGCCTGGCCGCGATGGGCGGGCTGGCGCGTCGCCGCGCCGCCGTCACGAGCGCCTGAGCGCAGCCCCGCCCACCCCGAACGGCCGCGCACTGCGCGGCCGTTGTCGTTGAAGCGGCGCCAGAATCGCCCGATGCACCTGCTCGTCCTCGGCGGCACCCGCTTCCTCGGCCGCCACCTCGCCGACCTCGCGCTCGCCCAAGGGCACCGCGTCACGCTGCTGCACCGCGGGCGCAGCGGCTGGGACCTGTTTCCGCAGGCCGAGCACCTGATCGCCGACCGCAACGCCGGTCTCGCCGTGCTGGACGGCCGCCGCTTCGACGCCGTCGTCGACACCAGCGCGTACTGGCCGCGCCAGGTGCAGGAGGTCGCGGCGCGGCTCGCGGGGCGCGTCGGCCACTACCAGATGGTCTCGACGATCAGTGTCTACGCCGAGCCCGACGCCGGCCCGCCGAGCGAGGACGCGCCGCTCGCGACGCTGACCGACCCGGCGACCGAGCAGGTCACCGGCGAGACCTACGGCGGGCTGAAGGTGCTGTGCGAGCGGGCCGCCGTGGCCGGCTTCGGTGCCGGCCGCTGCCTGCTGCCGCGGCCGGGGCTGCTGGTCGGCCCGCACGACCCCACCGAGCGCTTCACCTGGTGGGTGCGCCGGCTGCTGGGCGCCGCGCCGGGCAGCGAGGTGCTGGCGCCGGGCGACCCGGCCGCGCCGGTGCAGTTCATCGACGCCCGTGACGCCGCGGCCTGGATGCTGGCGCAGGCCGAGGCCGGGCGCAGCGGGCCGTTCAACCTCACCGGCCCGGCCGCTCCGCTGACCATGGGCACCTTCCTCGAGGAGGCCTGCCGCATGCTCGCACCGGGGTCGGACCCGCCGCGCCTGGACTGGGTCGCGGAGGACTTCCTGCTCGCCCAGGGCGTGGCGCCATGGACCGAGCTGCCGCTGTGGCTGCCGCGGCGCAACGCGGGCATCCACCGCACCGACATCGCGCGGGCGCTGGCCGCCGGGCTGCAGTGCCGGCCGCTGGCCGCGACGCTGGCCGATACCGCGGCCTGGGCGCAGACGGCGCCGCTGGCGGCCACCGCCGAAGGGCCGCCACGCCCGCGCACCGGACTTGCGCCCGAGCGCGAGGCGGCGCTGCTGCAGGCCTGGCGCGCCGCGCAGGCCGGCTGACCGGCTGACCAGCGGCGGCGGCCGTTCGTCGCAACCGTCCGCCGCTCGCGCCGGCGCGGACGCAGTTCGTCGCAGCGCGGTGGTGCGCACCGGGGCCGCTGCCTACAGTGCAGGCATCGAGTACCGCAGCGCAGTCCCCAGGAGCCCGCCATGAATGCCTTCGTCACCCGCACCACGCAGCATGCCAGCGCCTTCGGCTTGGCCGCCGTCGTCACGCTGGCGATCCTGGCCGGCATCCACAGCCAGTCGATGACGCCGGTGCACGAGGTGCAGCTGGCACAGGCGGCCGCCGCCGAGCTGCATGCGCGCGCGGCGCTGAGCTGCCCGGCGACGGAAGGCTGAGCGGCCGCGCCGCCGCGCCGCCGCGCGGCCCGCCTACCCGCGGCCGACGAAGGGCATGCCGGTGGCCATCACGGTCATGAACAGCACGTTGGCCTCCAGCGGCAGGTTGGCCATGTGAACCACCGCGGCGGCGGCATGGGCCACGTCCATGCGCGCCTCCGGGCGCACGCTGCCGTCGGCCTGCGGCATGCCGGTGGCCATGCCGGCGGTGAGCTCGGTCACCGCGTTGCCGATGTCGATCTGCCCGACCGCGATGTCGAAGGCGCGGCCGTCCAGCGCGCTGGCCTTCGTGAGGCCGGAGATCGCGTGCTTGGTCGCCGTGTAGGGCGAGGAGTTCGGCCGCGGCGCATGCGCCGAGATCGAGCCGTTGTTGACGATGCGGCCGCCGCGCGGCTGCTGCGCCTTCATGATGCGGAAGGCCTGCTGCGTGCACAGGAAGACGCCGGTCAGGTTGGTGTCCACCGCGGCGCGCCACTGCTCCAGCGTCAGGTCCTCCAGCGGCAGCCCGGGCGTGAAGACACCGGCGTTGTTGAACAGCAGGTCCAGGCGGCCGAAACGCGCCCGCACGAAGTCGAACAGCGCCTGCACGGCGTCGGGCTTGGTCACGTCCGCGGGCACCGCGAAGGCGCGCGCGGCGATGTCGCCGAAGGGGTCCTCGGCCTGCGCGATGGACTCGCGCAGCGCCTCCAGCCGGCGGCCGCTGTAGACGACGCGCCAGCCGTCGCGCACCAGCGCATTGGCGGTGGCGCGGCCAATGCCGCTGCCGGCACCGGTGACGAGGGCAATGCGGTTGTGCGGGGCATTCATCGGCGGCGGTCTCCTGCGGCGCTGTCCAGCGCGCATTCTCGCCGCGCCTGCGTCGGCCCGCCGGCTTGACGCCGGTCAAGCCGGCCGCCGGCCTTCGCGTCAGCCTGATCGGCGAGACTGCAGGGGCGCCCAGCCTGCCGCCATGACCGCCTCCGACGACGCCACCGCCCCCGCCACGCTGCCCCCCGCCGCCGGCCACGCCGCGCTGCTGACGACGCCGCTGCGTGCGCTGCTCAAGCGTGCACCGGTCACCGCGTCACCGCAGATCAGCATCCGCGCCGCGGCCGAGCGCATGCGGGACGAACGTGTGTCCTCGCTGCTGCTGGTGCAGGACGGCCACCTGTTCGGCCTGGTCACCGACCGCGACCTGCGCAACCGCGCGCTGGCCGCCGGGCTGGACCCGGCGCTGCCGGTGCTGGAGATCGCCACCGTCGCCCCGCTCACCGCGCCGGCCGACGCACCGGCCTTCGAGGCGCTGCTGCTGATGGCGCGCCACCAGATCCACCATGTGCCGGTGATGGACGGCGCGGCGGTGGCCGGCATCGTGACCGCCACCGACGTCAACGAGCAGCACAGCAGCTCGGCCGTCTACCTGGCCGGCGAGATCCACCGCCAGACCACGCTGGCAGGCCTGGTCGCCGCGGCCGGCCGCGTGAAGGCGCTGCAGCGCCAGCTGGTGGACGCCGGGGCCAGCGCCCATGCCACCGGGCACATCGTCACCGCGATCGCCGATGCGCTGACGATGCGCCTGCTGCACCTGGCCGAGGCGCGGCTGGGCCCGCCGCCGGTGGACTACGCCTGGGTCGCCGCCGGTTCGCAGGCGCGCCACGAGCAGACGGCCAAGAGCGACCAGGACAACTGCCTGGTGCTCGACGATGCCTTCGACGAGGCCGCGCACGGCGCCTACTTCAAGGCCCTGGCCGAGGACGTGAACGCCGGGCTGGACGCCTGCGGCTACGTCTTCTGCCCCGGCGACATGATGGCGCGCACCGACCGCTGGCGGCAGCCGCGGCGCGTCTGGGCCGACTACTTCCGGCGCTGGATCGACACCCCCGAGCCGATGGCGCTGATGCTGTGCAGCGTCTTCTTCGACGTGCGCGTGGTGGCCGGCCGGCGCGAGCTGCTGGACACGCTGCGCGCCGAGGTGCTGGCGCACACGCCTCGGGCGCGGCTGTTCCTCGGCCACCTCGTCGGCAATGCGCTGTCGCGCCAGCCGCCGCTGGGGCTGTTCGGGGGCCTCGCGCCCATCCGCAGCGGCGAGCACAAGGGCCGCTTCGACCTCAAGCACCACGGCATCGTGCCGGTGATCGACCTGGCGCGCGTCTATGCGCTGGCCGGCGGCGACGCCGCGGTCAACACCCACGACCGGCTCGCCCATGCGGCGGGCAGCGGCGAGGTCAGCCCGGGCAGCGTGCGCGACCTGCGCGACGCGCTGGAGTTCCTGTGCACGCTGCGCATCCGCCACCAGGCGCGGCAGATCGCCGAGGGCCGGACGGCCGACAATTACCTGCACCCGGAGGAACTCAGCCAGTTCGAGCGCAGCACGCTGAAGGACGCCTTCGGCGTCGTCAAGACGCTGCAGGACGTGCTGGCGCAGCGTTACCCTGCGAACCGTTGAACGCGACCGCAGCCCGCCGATGAACCTCGCCCAGCTGCTGCAGCGCCAGGCGCTGCGGGCCCCCGACCGCCCCGCCCTGCTGCAAGGCAGCGCGCCGCACGCCACGCACGGCCAGTGGGCCGCGCGGGCCGCGGCGCTGGCCGCGCGGCTGCGCGGCGCCGGCCTGGCGCCCGGCGACCGCGTGCTGCTGTTCATGCGCAACCACCCGCGCTACCTGGAGCTGCTGTGGGGCGCCTGGTGGGCCGGGCTGGCCGTGGTGCCGGTGAATGCCAAGCTGCACCCGTCGGAGGTGGCCTGGATCGTCGCCGACAGCGGCGCGCGCTGGGGCTTCGTGACGCGCGACGTGGCACCCGCAGCGATCGCCGGGCTGCACCGCCAGATCGACGCCGAGGGCCCCGAGGCCGATGCGCTGCTCGCCCCGCTGGCAGCCGCCGAAGGGCCGGCGCCGCCGCCGCATGAGGCCGGCCCGGACGACCTGGCCTGGCTCTTCTACACCAGCGGCACCACCGGCCGGCCCAAGGGGGTGATGATCACGCAGCGCAACCTGCTGACGATGGGCCTGACCTATTTCGTCGACGTCGACCCGGTGGCGCCCGGCGACACCATCGTCTACGGCGCGCCGATGTCGCACGGCTGCGGCCTGTATGCGGTCCCGCACCTGATGGCCGGCGCACGGCACGTGGTGCCGGCCAGCGGCGGCGTCGACCCGGCGGAGCTGTTCGCGCTGGGGCGCGAGCTCGGGCCGCTCTCCACCTTCGCGGCGCCGACCATCGTCAAGCGGCTCGTGGACCATGCCGAGGCCGCCGGCCTGACGCCGGCGGACTGCGCCGCCTCGTTCAAGACCATCGTCTACGGCGGCGCGCCGATGTACCTGGCCGACATCCGGCGCGCGCTGCGCGTGATGGGGCCGCGCTTCGTGCAGATCTACGGCCAGGGCGAGACGCCGATGACCGCCACTGCGTTGTCGCGCGAAGTGATTGCCGACGAGACCCACCCGCGGCATGCCGAACGGCTGGCCAGCGTGGGCGTCGCGCAGACGCCGGTGCGCGTGCGCGTGGCCGACGCCCAGGGCCGCGACTGCGCACCCGGCGAGACCGGCGAGGTGCTGGTGCGCGGCGACAGCGTGATGGCCGGCTACTGGCGCAACCCGGAGGCCACGGCCGCCGCGCTGCGCGACGGCTGGCTGTGGACCGGGGACATCGGCTGCCTGGACGCCGACGGCTTCCTGACGCTGAAGGACCGCAGCAAGGACCTCGTCATCAGCGGCGGCAGCAACATCTACCCGCGCGAGGTGGAGGAGGTGCTGCTCACCGCGCCCGGCGTGGCCGAGGCCGCGGTGGTCGGCGCGCCGGACCCCGAATGGGGCGAGGTCGTCGTCGCCTTCGTCGTGATGCAGCCCGGCGCCGCGGCCGACGAGCGTGCGCTGGACGCGCACTGCCTCGCGCACATCGCGCGCTTCAAGCGGCCCAAGCAGTACCGCTTCGTCGAGGCGCTGCCGAAGAACCACTACGGCAAGGTGCTGAAGACGGCGCTGCGCGAGGCGCTGACAGCGGGCACGACGACTGCGGGACCGGCTTCATGAGCACGGACGGCGACGGCAAGTGGACCGGCTTCAACCGCGTTGCGCTCGGCCGTCCGCCGCGCGAGCTGCTGCGCCGCGCCGTCGACCTGGCCGAGCTGACCGGCACGACGGCCGGCGTGGCGGTGGACCTGGGCTGCGGCTCGGGTGCCGAGACGCTGGCGCTGCTGCGCCGCGGCTGGACCGTGCATGCCGTCGACAGCGACGGCCCCAGCCTGGGCCTGCTGGCCGCCCAGGTGCCGGCCGACGCACGCCAGCGCCTGCACCTGCACGAGGCGCCGTACGAGGACTTCGCACTGCCGCGCTGCGACCTCGTCTGGGCCGGCTTCAGCCTGCCCTTCTGCCCGCCGGCGGCCTGGCCGGCGCTGTGGCAGCGCATCCGCGCCGCGCTGCGGCCGGGCGGGCGCTTCGCCGGCGACCTGTTCGGCGAGCGGCATGCCTTTGCCGCCCAGGGCGACGTGATGGTCCTCGCCGAGGCCGACGCCCGTGCGCCGCTGGCCGGGCTGGAGCTCGAGTCCTTCGACCTCGAGGACGGCGTGCGCCCGAGCGGTGGCGGCGTCACGCGCTGGCACGCCTTCGGCGTCATCGCGCGCGTGCGCTCCGGCGTGCCCTCCGACATGCCCGCCGACCCGGCGGCCGGCTGAAGGCGCCCGCGCTCAGAACCTCTTCTTCGCGATGCGCTCGTGCGTCTCGCGCACCTGCATCAGTGCCGCCGAGCCGTAGTAGCGGTGGTAGTCGGCGACCATCTCGCCGTTGGCGATGACCGGGTCGGTCTCGGTCAGCGCGCGCGCCTGCTCGATGTCGGCCACTGCGATGACGAAGATGCCGCGCCGGCCCTCCACGCCGTCCAGCGGGCCGGCCAGCGCCAGCTTGCCTTCCTCGGCCAGGCGCTTCATGTTGGCGAAATGGCCGCGGAACATCGCGTCGCGTTCCGGGCCGGGCGGCATCGGCCGCGGGCCGGTCTTCAGGATCACCAGCACGTAGCGGCGCATGCCCAGCTCGTCGGCGCCGAGCGCCTTGGCCAGCGCCTCGTCGTAGCCCGGCGGCGCGGCCGTGCCCTGCGCGAGGGCAGCCGGCGCCGCCGCGAAGGCCGTCAGCAGTGCGGCCAGCCCGGCGGCGGCCTTGGTCCGGAAGGGCGGGATCATCGTGGGCTCCTTGCAGTGGCTGCAGTGGCGCCCGGCCATGCTAGCGTGCGCGGCCATGAAGACCCAGTACTACACCGCCTGCAGCCTGGACGGCTACATCGCCACCGAGGACCACTCGCTGGAGTGGCTGTTTCCGCTCGGCGACATCGCCGACACCGGCTACGGCGAGTTCATCGCCGGCGTCGGCGCGCTCGCGATGGGCGCCTCGACCTACGAGTGGATGCTGCGCCACGTCATTGCGCCGGCCGCCGACCCGCGCGCCGCCTGGCCCTATGCGCAGCCGGCCTGGGTGTTCACCCACCGCAGCCTGCCGGGCGTGCCGGGCGCGGACATCCGCTTCGTGCAGGGCGACGTGCGGCCGGTGCACGCGGCGATGGCCGCCGCGGCCGCCGGCCGCAACGTCTGGCTGGTCGGCGGCGGCGAGCTGGTCGGGCAGTTCCACGACGCCGGCCTGCTGGACGAGATCCACGTGCAGGTCGGGTCGGTCACGCTGGGCGCCGGGCAGCCGCTGCTGCCGCGGCGCATCGTCTCGCCGTCGCTGCGCCTGGTGGCCGTGCGCCAGATCGGCAGCGGTTTCGCCGAACTGCGCTACGAGGTGCCCCGGCCCGCGGCAGGCGGGGCGCCCGCGGGCGGCTGAAGCGCGCGGCGCTGGGGGTACGACGCCAGGGCCTGCTCGCCGGCCTCGTCGAGCACGCCCAGCCGCCGCGCCACCGCCGCGGCATAGCGCCGGTAGGCCCAGGGCATCGCGGTGATCACCGGCCCGTCCTCGACCAGGTCGGCCTCTTCGTAGTGCAGCCCGGCCCAGTACGGCGCGGTCGCCGCCACCTTCTCGGCCGGCGCCCAGGCCGCGGTGTAGTTGTGCGTGGCGCGCCGCCCGGCCAGCACGCCGGCCGCGGCCAGCACCAGGTTGCCGGCGCAGATGCCGGCCAGCAGCGCACCGCCGTCCAGCGCGGCGCGCAGCGGCTCGCGCGCGCGGTCCTGCGGCAGCAGGATGCTGCGCGGGTCACCGCCCGGCACCAGCACGGCCGCCGGCGCCGGCGCCTGGAACAGCCTTGCATAGGCGCCATCGGCGCGCAGCCGCGCGCCGTTGGAGGCGGCGTGGTCGGCACCGTCGGGCGTCAGGTAGTGCAGCGTGCACGCCGGCGCCAGCGTCTCGGCGGCCAGCGCGATCTCGAAACAGATGCAGCCGGGATACAGCAGCACGGTGACGTCGGGCTTCATCGCAGCAGGGCCGGCGCGCCGCCCACGGTGGGCGGGCTCGCGTGCATTGTGGCGCGCCGCGGCCGGCTTGCCAGCACACGCGGCGCGGCGTAGCCTGCGCCGGGCAACGCAGCGAGGAGACCAGCATGAAGCGCGTCACCGGCATCGGCGGCATCTTCTTCAGCGCGCGCGACCCGGTCGCGCTGCGCGAGTGGTACCGGCGGCATCTCGGCATCGACGTGCTGGACTGGGGCGGTGCGGCCTTCACCTGGACCGACGCCGAGGGCCGCCCCGCCGGCGGCACGACGATCTGGTCGGTCGGCAGCGACGACGGCGAGCCCTTCGCGCCGGGCAAGGCGGCCTTCATGATCAACTACCGCGTCGCCGACCTGCACGCGCTGCTGAAGGCGCTGCGCGAGGAAGGCTGCCAGGTGCTCGACAAGGTCGACGAGTCCGAGTACGGCAAGTTCGGCTGGGTGCTGGACCCCGAGGGCCACAAGGTCGAGCTGTGGGAGCCGCCGCCGGGGCAGTGACCGCGCCGGTGCTCAGTCGCGCAGCAGCGGCTGCAGCGCCGCCACCGCCGCCACGACCTCGGCCTCGTGCCCCAGCAGCACATGGCCGCCGCGCTCGAAGCCCAGGAAGCGCGCGCCGGGGATGTGCCGGGCGCTGTACTCGGCCGAGGCCCAGGTGCCGTAGCCGTCGTCGCGTGCGCTGATCACCAGCGTCGGCACGGCGATCGACTCCAGCGCCACGCGCGCCGCGCCGGTGGTCAGCCGCGAGTCGTTGAGCAGGCCCTGCCGGCGCGCGCTGACCGGCAGGATGGCGTCCAGCAGCGCATCGGCGCGCCGGCGCTCCCCGGCATCGGCGGCGGCATAGGCGTCCGCCGGCGTGGCCAGCACCAGGCGCCGCGCGGCGTCCGGCGCGGCGCGCGCGAGCAGCCAGAAGGGGAAGTCGGCCTTCAGCACCTGGTCCAGCACCGCCAGCGCCCAGCCGGGCGTGGGCACCGCGGGGTCGGGCCGGTGCACCGCCGGCACCATCAGCACCAGCGCGTGCAGGCGCCGCGGGTGACGCAGCGCGAAGTGCAGCGCCGGCACGCCACCGGCCGAGATCCCCATCAGCGCCACCTGCGGCACGCCCAGCGTGTCCAGCAGGCAGGCCAGCAGGTCGGCCTGGTCTTCGCCCGAGGGGTCGCCCTCGGCCGGATACGGCGTGCGCAGGTAGCCCGGCCGCGAGGGCGCGATGACGCGCCAGCCGCGCGCCGCATGGCCGGCACCGAGCAGCAGGCCCTGGTCGTAGCCGCCGCCGCTGCCGTGCACGACGAGCAGCGGCGGCCCGTCGGCCGGACCGGCGAAGCCCAGCTCCACCGGTCCGCAGGCGGTGGCGACGATGCGGCTGCCTTCGGCCAGCCGCGTGGCGTGGCGCTGCAGGTCGCGGCGGAACTCCACCGTCAGCCAGACGGCCCCGGCCGCCGCCACCATCAGCACCGCCCAGACCACCACGACCCACTGCCTCATGGCCGCGCAGTGTGGACGGCCGGGCGCACGCACGCTTGACCTGGCGCAAGCGCGCCGCGGGCGGGCTGGCCCGCCGCAGCCTGCCTCAGCGCGCCTCGAGGAAGTCGCAGGCCAGGTGCGCCAGCGCGCGCACGCCGGTCAGCAGTGCGCGTTCGTCGACGAAGAAGTGCGGCGAGTGGTTGGGCGCCACGGCATTCGCATCCAGTCCCGGCGGCACGACGCCGACGAAGAAGAAGAAGCCGGGCACCACGCGCTGGAAGAACGAGAAGTCCTCGCTGCCGGTGACCTTGTCGACGACCTTGAGCCCGTCGCCGGCCACGCGCGCGAGCGTGGGCGCCATCGCGGCGGTCAGCTCGGGGTGGTTGACGGTGACCGGGTAGTTCTTCTCGATGCAGACCTTGCAGCCGGCGCGCGAGCCGCGCGCCACCGACTCGGCCAGCGTCGTCACGCGCTCGTGGATGTCGTCGCGCATCGCCTCGTCGAAGGTGCGGATGGTGCCGCGCATCTCCACCTGGTCGGGGATGATGTTCTCGCGCACGCCGCCCTTGATCATGCCCACGGTCACCACCGCCGGTTCGCGGCTGATGTCCACGCCGCGGCTGACGATGGTCTGCAGCCCCAGCACCACCTGCGCCGCGGTGACGATGGGGTCCACGCCCATCCAGGGCGCGGCGCCATGCGTCTGGCGGCCGGTGACGGTGATCTTCATGCGGTCGGAACTGGCCATCGTGGGCCCCGGCCGGTAGCCGACCACGCCCAGCGGCAGCCGCGAGGTGACGTGCAGGCCGAAGATGGCCTTGGGCACCGGGCGCTCCAGCGCGCCCTCGGCGATCATCATCTTCGCGCCGCCGTCCTCGCCCTCGGGCGGCATCTCCTCGGCGGGCTGGAAGATGAACTTGACGCTGCCGCGCAGCTGCGCACGCAGCCCCGCCAGCACCTGCGCCACGCCCATCAGGATGGCGACATGGCAGTCGTGCCCGCAGGCGTGCATGACGCCGACGTTCTCGCCGTTCCACACCGCGCGCACCTTGCTCGCGAACGGCAGGTCCACCTGCTCGGCGACCGGCAGCGCGTCCATGTCGGCGCGCAGCGCGACCACCGGTCCGGGCAGGCCACCCTTGAGCAGGCCCACGACGCCGGTGTGGGCGACCCCGGTGCGCACCTCGTCGAAGCCCAGTTCGCGCAGGTGGTCGGCCACCAGGCCGGCGGTGCGGAACTCGCGGTTGCCCAGCTCCGGATGCTGGTGCAGGTCGCGCCGCCAGGCGATGACCTGGGCCTCGACCGCCGCCGCGGCGGCTTCGATCTGTTCGCTCACGCTGCTGGCGGCGACCGGGGTCTCGAACATCGGCGCATTCCGGTGGTGGAGGGCGCAATCACGCTATCACAGCGTCCGCACGCCGCGGCGGCCGCGCTGTCATGGCGGCGTCATATTCATTTCTACAATCATCGAATTGTCGAAACATGACCCCGCTTCGCGGGGCACCCCAAGCCATGAGAGTCGGCATCAACGGCATGGGCCGCATCGGCCGCCTGGCGCTGCGCGCCGCCTTCGGCGCCGCCGAGCGGCCGGCCGAGGACCCGCGCGCCCACCACCGGCTGGAGGTCGTGCACCTCAACGAGATCAAGGGCGGCGCGGCGGCCACCGCGCACCTGCTGCAGTTCGACAGCGTGCAGGGGCGCTGGCGCGAGGACATCGCGGCCGAGGGCGAGGCGGCGCTGCGCATCGGCGGCCGCCGGCTCGGCTTCTCGTCGCACGCCAGCCCGGCCGCGATCCCCTGGGGCGAGCTCGGCGTGGACCTGGTGCTGGAATGCACCGGCAGGTTCCTGACCCCCGAGACGCTGCAGGGCCACCTGGAGCGCGGCGCCAAGCGCGTGATCGTCGCGGCACCGGTGAAGAGCGGTGGCGTGCTCAACATCGTCGTCGGCGTCAACGAGCAGCGCTACGACCCGGCGCGCGACCGCATCGTCACCGCCGCATCGTGCACGACCAACTGCCTGGCGCCGGTGGTCAAGGTGGTGCACGAGGCCGTCGGCATCCGCCACGGTCAGATCACGACCATCCACGACCCGACCAACACCAACCTGGTCGTCGACGCGCCGCACAAGGACCTGCGGCGCGCGCGCAGCGCGCTCCTGAGCCTGGCGCCGACGACCACCGGCAGCGCGACCGCCATCGCGCTGATCTACCCCGAGCTCAAGGGCAAGCTCGACGGCCACGCGGTGCGTGCGCCGGTGCTCAATGCCTCGCTGACCGACTGCGTCTTCGAGCTGCAGCGCGCCACCACGGCGGCCGAGGTCAATGCGCTGTTCGCCGCCGCGGCGGCCGGGCCGCTGGCCGGCATCCTGGGCCTGGAGCAGCGCCCGCTGGTCAGCGCCGACTATGCGCGCGACACGCGCAGCGCCGTCGTCGATGCACCGTCCACGCTGGTCACCGACGGCACGCTGCTGAAGGTCTACGCCTGGTACGACAACGAGATGGGCTACGCCTGCCGCATGGTGGACCTGGCCTGCCACCTGCACACGCAGGGGTTGTGACCGCGACGACGACGGCACCATGAACGCCGGCACCCGCCACTACGCGCTGGTCACCGCGGCCTACTGGGGCTTCACGCTGACCGACGGCGCGCTGCGCATGCTGGTGCTGCTGCACTTCTACCGGCTGGGCTACTCGCCGTTCACGCTGGCCTTCCTGTTCCTGCTGTACGAGGCGATGGGCGTCGTCGCCAACCTGCTGGGCGGCTGGCTGGCCACGCGCTACGGCATCCAGCGCATGCTGGTGGTGGGGCTGGCGACGCAGATCGGCGGCTTCCTGCTGCTGTCGGCGCTGTCGCCGGACTGGACCGCGGTGATGTCTGTGGCCTGGGTCGTGCTGGCGCAGGGCGTGTGCGGCGTGGCCAAGGACCTGACCAAGACCGCCAGCAAGTCGGCGATCAAGCTCACGGCGGGCAGCGCCTCCGGCCGCCTGTTCAGGTGGGTCGCCTTCTTCACCGGCAGCAAGAATGCGATGAAGGGCGTGGGCTTCTTCCTCGGCGGCCTGCTGCTGCAGGGGCTGGGCTTCCAGCACGCGCTGTGGCTGATGGCGGGCCTGCTGGCCGTGGTGCTGGCCGGCGTGCTGGCCTTCGTGCCGCCGCTGATGGGCAAGGCGCGGGCATCGAAGTCGGCGAAGGAACTGTTCGCCAAGAGCCGCGGCATCAACCTGCTGGCCGCCGCGCGCGTGATGCTCTTCGGCGCGCGCGACGTGTGGTTCGTCGTCGGCGTGCCGGTCTTCCTGTACTCGGCCGGCTGGACCTTCACGATGGTCGGCGCCTTCCTGGCGCTGTGGACCATCGGCTACGGCGTCGTGCAGGGCCTGGCGCCGAATCTCGTGCGGCGCAGCTACGACGGCCTCAGCCGCGAGGTGCCGGCGGCCCGCGCCTGGTCGGCGGCGCTGGCGCTGGTACCGCTGGCGCTGGCCGGGGCGGTGCTGGCCCCGGTGCCGCACCTGGCCTGGGTGGTGGTCGGCGGGCTGGGCGTCTTCGGCTTCGTCTTCGCGATCAACTCCTCGGTGCACTCCTACCTGATCCTGGCCTACGCCGGCAGCGAGAAGGCGGCCGAGGACGTGGGCTTCTACTACGCCGCGAATGCGCTCGGCCGCTTCGTCGGCACGCTGCTGTCGGGCCTGCTGTACCAGGGCTTCGGACTCGTCGGCGCGCTGGCGGGCTCGGCGCTGATGCTGGTGCTGTGCTGGGCGCTGACGCTGGCGCTGCCGGCGCAGCGCAGCCTGCCCGCCGCAGCGCCGGCCACCTGAGGAGACCACGGCATGGACACCGCGACCCGCACCGACATCGACGAAGCCGCCGCCGTCACGGCGCTCGCCGCGCTGGCCCAGGGCCAGCGGCTGCGCATCTTCCGCGCGCTGGTGGGCGCCGGCCCCGACGGCCTCACGCCCGGGGTGCTGTCGGCCACGCTGGGCGTGGGTGCCTCCACGCTGTCGTTCCACCTGAAGGAGCTCGCGCAGGCCGGCCTGGTGACGCCGCAGCGCGACGGCCGGCACCTGATCTACCGCCCGGAGCTGGCGCGCATGAATGCGCTCACCGACTACCTGCTGGCCCATTGCTGCGGCGGCCAGCCCTGCGCGCCGGCGGCGACGAGCCGCTGCACCGACTGCTGATCCCCACGCCGCGCCCACCGCCGAGGCCACCCCCATGTCCACACGCGTCCACCATGTCCTGTTCATCTGCACCCACAACTCGGCGCGTTCGGTCATCGCCGAGGCCCTGCTCAACAGCCTGGCGCCCGGGCGCTTTCGCGCCTGGTCGGCGGGCAGCCATCCGCGCGGCGAGGTGCATGCGCTGGCCCTGCGCACGCTGCAGGCCCTGCACGTGCCGGCCGAGGGCCTGCGCAGCAAGGACTGGGCTGAATTCGCCCGCGCCGACGCGCCGGCCATGGACTTCGTGATCACCGTGTGCGACAAGGCCGCCGGCGAAGCCTGCCCGGTCTGGCCCGGCCAGCCGATGACGGCGCACTGGGGCGTGCCCGACCCCGCACTGGCCGAGGGCAGCGAGGCCGCCCGCGCGCAGGCCTTCTGGGACACCGCCGTCACGCTCAAGCGCCGCATCGAGCTGATGCTGGCGCTGCCCATCGAGTCGCTGGACCGGCTGGCGCTGCAGCGCGAGGTGCGCGAGATCGGCCGCCGCTGAACGCGCCGGCATGGGGCTCTTCGAACGCTACCTCACCGTCTGGGTCGGCCTGGGCATGCTGGCGGGCGTCGGCCTGGGCCTCTGGCTGCCGGGCCTGTTCGAGGCCGTGGCCGCGCTGGAACTGGCGCATGTCAACCTGGCCGTCGCGCTGCTCATCTGGGTGATGATCTACCCGATGATGATCCAGGTCGACTTCGGCGCGCTGCGCGAGGTCGGCCGGCGCCCGCGCGGGCTGGCGCTGACCCTGGTCGTCAACTGGCTCGTCAAGCCCTTCACGATGGCGGCGCTGGCGGTGCTGTTCTTCGAGCACCTGTTCGCGCCCTGGGTCGACCCGCAGTCGGCCCGCGAATACATCGCCGGCATGATCCTGCTCGGCGTGGCGCCCTGCACCGCGATGGTCTTCGTCTGGAGCCAGCTGGTGAAGGGCGACCCGAACTACACGCTGGTGCAGGTCTCGGTCAACGACCTGATCATGGTCGTCGCCTTCGCGCCCATCGCCGCCTTCCTGCTGGGCGTCACCGACGTCACGGTGCCCTGGCAGACGCTGCTGCTCAGCGTCGTGCTCTACGTGCTGCTGCCGCTGGTGGCCGGCGTGTGGACGCGCCGGCGCTGGACGCGCGGCGCGCAGGACGGGTCGCGGGCGCTGGCCGCGCGCATCGCGCGCATCAAGCCCTGGTCGGTGGCCGGCCTGATCGCCACCGTGGTGCTGCTGTTCGGGCTGCAGGCCGAGACCCTCGTCGCGCAGCCGCTGGTCATCGCGCTGATCGCGGTGCCGCTGGTGCTGCAGAGCTACGGCATCTTCTTCATCGCTGCGCTGGGCGCGCGCTGGCTGAAGCTGCCGCACGAGGTGGCGGCGCCGGCCTGCCTGATCGGCACCTCCAACTTCTTCGAGCTGGCGGTCGCGGTGGCGATCTCGCTGTTCGGGCTCGGCTCCGGCGCCGCGCTGGCCACCGTGGTCGGCGTGCTGGTGGAGGTGCCGGTGATGCTGTCGCTGGTGGCCGTTGCCAACCGCAGGCGGCACTGGTTCGGCGGCGTCCCGGCCGGCCGGCCCCTGCCCGGCGCACCCTGAAGGGGACGATGCGCCTGGTGCATGCTTGCGGCATGACGACCACCCCCCGCCGATGAAGCCGGCCCCCCAACGGCCGGTGGCCCCGGCGGCCCCTGCGCAACGATGAGCGGGCAGCACGAAGACGGGCACGGGCACGGGCAAGCACACGCTCACGCGCACGGCCCGGCGCGCCACGACCGCGCGTTCGCGATCGGCATCGCGCTGAACCTCGGCTTCGTCGCGCTGGAGGCCTACTACGGCTGGCAGGTCGGCTCGCTGGCGCTGCTGGCCGACGCCGCGCACAACCTGGGCGACGTGGCCGGGCTCGTGCTGGCCTGGGGCGGTGCACTGGCCGGCCGGCTGCGGCCCGACGCGCGCCACACCTACGGCTGGCAGCGCGCCAGCATCCTGGCCGCCTTCGCCAATGCGCTGCTGCTGCTGGTGGCGATGGGCGCGCTGGCCTGGGAGGCGGCGCAGCGGCTGCAGTCGCCGCAGCCGGTGCAGGCGGTGACGGTGATGGTCGTCGCCGGCATCGGCATCGTCGTCAACACCGCGACGGCGCTGCTGTTCCTGCGCGGTCGCGAGGCGGACCTCAACATCCGCGGCGCCTTCCTGCACATGGCCGCCGATGCGCTGGTCTCCGCCGGCGTCGTGCTCGCCGGGGGCCTGGCGCTGTGGCTGGGCTGGCAGCGCATCGATCCCGTCGTCAGCCTGCTGATCGCCGCCGTCGTCGTCTGGGGCACCTGGGACCTGTTCCGGCAGTCGCTGCACCTGCTCTTCGACGGCGTGCCCGAGCAGGTGGAGCTGCACGCGGTGCGCGCGCTGCTCGCGGCGCAGCCGGGCGTGGCCGCGGTGCACGACCTGCACGTCTGGGCCATGGGCACCACGCAGGTCGCGCTGACCGCGCACCTGGTGATGCCCGAGGGCGGCGGCGACGACGCCTTCCTGCAGCGCTGCAGCGCGCTGCTGGCCGAGCGCTTCGGCATCGGGCACGTGACGCTGCAGGTGGTACGCCAGCCCTTCTCCCAGGCCTGCGACGGCGCGCTGCCGCCCGAGTGAGGCGGGGGCCTCAGCCGGCGCGTGCGGCGGCCTCGAGCAGCAGCCGCACCAGCGCCGCCGGCGCACTGACCATCGGGCAGTGGCCGGTCGGGATCACCTCGACGTGGAAGCCCGGCAGCGCACGGGCACGCTCGCGCATCGCGGCGATCGTCGGGTAGGCGGGGGCGTTGCAGTCGATGAAGCTGCGCGGCAGCCGGGCCCAGCGCTCGCCGTCGAAGGGCAGCGGGTCGCGGTAGGGGCCGAAGGGATGCGGCACCTGGCGGCGCAGCAGCCACGCGCGGTCGGCGCCCTCGAGGCCGAAGTCCCGCGGGTCGGGCGGCGGCAGCGCGAAGTCGTTCGCTTCGGCCGCCGCGGTGCGTGCGGCCACGATCTCGGGCCCATGTCCGTCGCCCCAGCCCTCGCCGGGCAGCGGCACCATCGCGTCGACGTAGACGATGCCGCGCACGGCCTGTGCGTCGGCTTGCAGCAGCCGGTCGGCCGCCCCCGTGACGACCATGCCGCCGTAGCTGTGGCCGACGAGGATCACGCCGCGCAGCTCCTCGGCCTGCACGGCGGCCACGACATCGGCGATGTGATGCGACAGCTTGATGCCGCGGTGGCGCAGGTGGGCGCGGTCGCCGTCGCCGCTGAGCGTGACGGCATGCACCTCGTGCCCCGCGGCGCGCAGCGGCCCCAGCACGCGGCGCCAGATCCAGGCGCCGCCCCAGGCACCGTGCACGAGGACGAAGGGCGGCAGACCGGTGGGCGCGGGTGTCGGCTGGTTCATGCCCGCATTGGACCACCGGCGCCTGCGCCGGCCCACCCCGGCGGGACCTAGTACTTCAGCCGCGCATACCAGGTGCGCGCCGCCGCCTCGCGGGCCTGGCCCAGCGTCGTGATGCCCAGGCCCTGCAGCTGCGGCAGCAGCCGCACGAAGACCTCGGCCGTGACCAGCGCGTCGCCCAGCGCGGTGTGGCGGCCGACGACCGGCACGCCGAAGCGCTCGGCGATGGCCTCCAGCCGGTGGCTCTCCTGCTGCGGGTGGACCAGCGCCGACAGCAGCAGCGTATCCAGCACCGGCTGCTCGAAGCGCACCCCGGTCCCGGCCTCGGCCAGCTGCAGGAAGCGCAGGTCGAAGGCCGCGTTGTGCGCCACCAGCACGGTCTCGCGTGCATAGGCGTGGAAGGCCGGCAGCACCTGCGCCAGCGTGGGCTGGCCCTGCACCATGTCCGGCGTGATGCCGTGGATCGGGATGCCGGCGGCCGGGATGCCGCGCTCGGGGTCCACCAGCTGCTCGAAGGCCTCCTGGTGCTGCAGCCGGCCGCCGACGATGCGCACCGCGCCGATCTGCAGGATGCGGTCGCCGCCGGCCGGGTCCAGCCCGGTGGTCTCGGTGTCGAAGACCGTGTAGGCCAGCGCGGCCAGCGGCGTGTCGTCCAGCGCATGCGCGCCGGCGCCGGCCTGGAAGAGGTCGAAGTCGTAGAACACCGGCCGGCTGTCGGCGCCGGCCGCCGCCTGCAGCGGCTGCACGCCCGGCCCCTCGCCGGCGGCCAGCGGCAGCAGGAAGCGGAAGAAGGCCTGGTGGCGCACGCGGTCGCGCTCGAACCAGAATTCGCCGCCGTGACGCTGCACCACGTCGCGCACGGTCAGCGCGCTCGTCTCGCCGGCCACGCGCAGCGGCTCGGCCTCCCAGCTCATCACCGTCTCGGTGCTCATCGCCTGGCCGGACCAGATCAGGTCCAGCCGCGCGTGGCGGCCGTCGGCGGCGTCCAGCAGGCGCAGGCGCAGCGAACGCACCTCGAACTCGTCGACCAGCCGCGTCGCCAGCCCGGCCAGCGCCTGCAGCAGCGCGAAGCTGTCCACGCGCAGCCACAGCGCGGCATCGACCTCCTCGCTGCCGGTGCGCACGCCGCAGGCCGTGGCGATGCGCCGCGCGGCCGCCGCGACGAGGTCGGCGCCCAGCATGTCCTCCAGCGGCCAGCGCGTGCGCACGGCCTCGGCGCTGGCGGCGGCGGTCTCGTGCAGGCGGCGGGCCATCGCGCGCGCCTCGTCGCGCAGCACGGCCATGAAGCGCGCGCGCGTGGCGGCGTCCAGCGTGTCGTCGTCCAGCACGTCCAGCGCCGCCTGCAGGTTGCCCAGCGAGGCGCGGCTGCCCTCGGTCAGCGCGAGCAGCGCCTGGTCCTGCGCCAGGTCGCGCCGCAGCTCGCCGGTGATGTCGTCCAGCAGCAGCACGAAGCCGGCCAGCGGCGCGGCTGCGCCGTCGCCGCCGTCGCTCGCCGCGCCGAGCACCGGCCCCATGCGCGCGCGCAGCAGCTGCCCGCCGGGTGCGGCGGTGACGAACTGCGCCGAAGGATGCGCCGTACCGCGCTGCTGCCGCTGCCGGATCTGCTCGAGCGCATGCTCGACGAGCCGGCGGTCGAAGACGGCATGGATGCTGCGGCCCAGGCCGATCAGCTCGGCGCCGCCGGCGACCTGCGGCGCGCTGGACAGGGCCATGAACTGCAGCCGCGCGCGCTGGTTGTACAGCAGCACGCGGCCGTCCAGGTTGCACACCACGACGGCCTGCGTCAGCTCGGCCATCAGCGCGGCCAGGCGCTGGCGCTCCTGCTCGACGCCGCGGCTGCCCTCGGCCACCTGCGCGGCGATGTCGCCGCGCAGCTGCTCGCGCTGCGCGACCAGTTCGCCCATCAGCGCGGCCAGCGCCTGCGCCAGCGGCCCGTCCTGCGCCGGCAGCGGCGCCGCGCCGGGCTGCAGCAGCGCGCGGCCCTGCTCCAGCAGCCGCGCCGGCGCCGCGACATGGCGCCGGTACAGCGCCTTCGCCGCGGCGGCCGCGGCGGCGGCCAGCGCGCCGGCGCCGGCGAAGGCCGCCAGCCCCAGCAGCGGCGCATGTTCCGCCAGCACACCGGCGATCGCCGCGCGCGCCTCGGCCGCCAGCAGCGCCGCCGCCAGCGCCCACAACGCGCCGGCCCACAGGGCCAGCAGCAGCAGCACGGCGCCGGCGCCCAGCAACTGGGCACGCAGCAAGGCGGGGTCGCGCCGCATGGAGGCCTTGCGCCGCGCCGCTGCGTTCAGCCGGCCGGCGCCAGCAGCGCGCGCACGCGCTCGGCCAGCTCGCGCGTGGAGAAGGGCTTGGTCATGTAGGCGTCGGCGCCCATCGCCAGGCCCTTGGCGATGTCGGTCTCGCGGCCCTTGGCGGTGAGCATCAGCACCTTCGTGGCCTTCAGCGCGTCGTCGCCCTTGAGCGCGGCGCAGACCTCGAAGCCGTTCATCACCGGCATCATCACGTCCAGCAGCACGAGGGCCGGGCGCTCGCGGCGGACCAGGTCCAGCGCCTCGCCGCCGTCGCGCGCGAGCAGCACCTCGTGGCCCTCGCGCTTCATCAGGAACTCCAGCGAGATCAGGATGTTGGGCTCGTCGTCGGCGATCAGGATGCGGTGGCTCATGGGTTCGGCCCCTGCTGCGCGGCGCGCCAAGGTACGGTGAACTCGAAGCAGGCGCCTTGACCGTCGTCAGCATCGCCCACCGCGATGCGCCCGCCGAGGTGCTCGACGATGCGCCGGCAGATCGCGAGGCCCAGGCCGGTGCCGCCGGGGCGGGCCGCGGCGCCGGCGCCCTGCTGGAAGCGGTCGAAGATGCGCGCGCGCTCGGCCTCGGGCACGCCGGGCCCGTTGTCCTGCACGCGCACGGTGGCGCCGGCCGGCTCGGCGCTCAGCTGCACGCGGATCACGCCGCCCGGCCGCGGCACGAAGCGCGCCGCATTGCCCAGCAGGTTGGTCAGCACCTGCAGCAGGCGGTCGGCATCGGCGCGCAGCGGCGGCAGCTCGGGCTGCAGATCCAGCCGCAGCACGGTGCCCTGCTCGGCGAGCGGGGCTTCCATCGCCGCGGCGGCCCGGCGCACCAGCGCCTCGAGGTCCACCGACTCGTCGTGCCACTCGGCATGGCCGGACTCGATCTTGGCCAGGTCCAGCACCTGCCCCACGAGGCGCGACAGCCGCTCGGCCTCGGCGACGATGATGGCCACGAAGCGCTGGCGCTGCGCGGGCTCCATGTCCGCGTCGTCGGCCATCATCTCGGCCAGCGCGCGGATGCTGGTCAGCGGCGTGCGCAGCTCGTGCGTGACGCTGCTCATGAAGTCGTCCTTCAGCCGGTCCAGGCCCTGCAGCTGCTCGTTGGCCGCGCGCAGCTCCGCGCCGGCGCGCTGCAGCTCGGCGCGCTGCGCCTCCAGCGCACGCGAATAGGCGCGCAGCTGCGTGGCCTCGTCCAGGATGCGCATCACGTCGTCCAGCGCCAGCGGCTCCTCCTGCACGGCCGACGCGACCACGGTGCGTGCCGACGCGCTGCCGATCGCGCCGGCCAGCTGCGTCTCGACGAACTGCACCAGCGCGGCGTCGGCCGGCAGGTCCTGCACGCGCGCCACGCCGGCGCGGCGCGCGTAGTCGGCCAGCATCGCATCGGCCCGCTCGGCGCCCAGGAAGCGCCGCATCAGCGGCTGCAGGTCCGACAGCAGCGCGCGGCCGCGCCAGAAGGCCGGCGCGCCGGCGGCATTCACGCGGGCGTCCACGTCCGCATCGACGAACAGTGCCGCCTGCGCCGCCTCGCGCGCCGAGGGCGCGCGTGCCAGCGACAGCCCCACGAACAGGCCGACGTTGACGAGCAGGCTCCAGAACAGCGCATGCGTCAGCGGGTCCAGGCCCTGCAGCCCGAACAGCGCCTCGGGCCTGAGCCAGGCGATGCCGTAGGGCCCCTCGCGCACGAAGCCGTCGGCGATCCAGCCCGAC
>CAZUPH010000009.1:27577-38986 GCA_964621995.1 uncultured Rubrivivax sp.
CGCAGTAGATGGCCAGCAGCGGCAGGGCCCGTCCGGCCAGCAGGGCGTGCAGGCGGTCGAAATTCTTCTGGAACATGACGCCCACCAGGAACATGCCGCGCCAGCCGATCGAGGGCAGCAGCAGCGTCCACGCCCACAGCGCCGCGCCGGCCACCAGCCCGGTCAACGCGCCGCGCAGCGTGCCGCCCTTCCAGTACAGCCCGAGCAGCGCCGCCGGCGCGAACTGCGCCACCGCCGCGAAGCTGATGAGCCCGATGCTGACCAGCGCATAGGCCTCGCCGGCGACGTGGTAGTAGGCATAGCCCAGCAGCAGCAGCACCAGGATCGCGGCGCGGCGGATGGCCAGCAGCATGCGCGTGAGGTCGCCGCCGCTGCGCGCGTGGAAGCGGCGCAGGCGCAGCAGCGCCGGCATCACGAGGTCGTTGCAGACCATGGTCGACACCGCGATGGCCTCGACGATGACCATGCCGGTGGCCGCCGACAGCCCGCCGATGAAGGCCGCCAGCGCCAGCGCCTCGGCCCCCGCGGCCAGCGGCAGCGAGAGCACGAAGGCCTCGGGGTCGGCCTGCCCGGGACCGAAGAACAGCAGCCCGCCCAGCGCGATGGGCAGGACGAAGACGTTGATGGCCAGCAGGTACAGCGGGAACACCCAGGCCGCGCGGCGCAGGTGGTGCTCGGCCACGTTCTCGACGACGATGACCTGGAACTGGCGCGGCAGGAACAGCACCGAGAGCATCGCCAGCAGCGTCAGCGCCAGCCACTGCGCGTAGCCGAAGCCGTCGCTGCCCAGCGTCAGCAGCGCGCGCAGCTCGGGCACCGCGTGGGCGCGCGCGAACAGCTCGCCCGGTCCGCCGAACAGGCCCCAGGTGACGAAGGCGCCGACGGCCAGGAAGGCCAGCAGCTTGACCAGCGACTCGAAGGCGATCGCCGCGACCATGCCCTCGTGGCGCTCGGTGCCGTCGAGCTGCCGCGTGCCGAAGACCATCGTGAAGCCGGCCAGCAGCAGCGCGGCGTAGAAGGTGCCGTCGGCCCACCAGGCGCCCGGGCCGTGCACCGGCGCGGCGCCGACCCCGGCGCCGGGCGCGGTCATCACCGCGTAGCCGGTGGCGATGGCCTTGAGCTGCAGCGCGATGTACGGGACGATGCCCACCACCGTGATCAGCGTCACCGCGCCGGCCAGCAGCGGGCTCTTGCCGTAGCGGCTGGCCACGAAGTCGGCGATCGAGGTGATGCGCTGGCGCCGCGCGATGCGGATCATCTTGCGCACGACCACCCAGGCCAGCAGCATGGCCAGCGTCGGGCCCAGGTAGATGGGCAGGAACCACACGCCGCCGCTGGCGGCGCGGCCGACGCTGCCGAAGTAGGTCCAGGCCGTGCAGTACACGGCCATCGACAGCGCATAGACCCAGCCGTTGCCGATGACCGAGCGAGCGCCGCGCGCGCGCCGCTCGGCCCACGCGGCGATGCCGAAGAGCAGCGCGAGGTAGGCGAACGAGGCGCCGAGGACGAGGGCCGGCGGCATGGGCGGGTCAGCCGTCGTCGCTGCCTTCCAGCAGCCAGGCCAGCGTGCCGATCAGCACCGCCCACAGCACGAACAGCGCCGCCGGGAACAGCGGCAGGCCGGCGACCAGCGCCTCGTGGTCCCACAGCGCCAGCAGCGGGAAGTTCAGCAGCGCCAGCGCCAGCGCGAACAGCGCCACCAGGCGCTGGCGCAGCAGCGCGGCGGCCGGCATGCCGCTACGCGCGCGGCTTCGCCGCCAGCCCGTGCGCCTGCCGGCTGAGCGCGAAGTCCAGGAAGATCCTGCAGATCACGGTGCTGCCGGCGAGCGCGGTCCAGGTCTCGAAGGGCAGCCCGGCCAGCGGCACGAGCACGGCCACGCTGACGGCGACGAGGCCGGCGATGCCGTCGATCAGCAGCTGCCAGCGGGCCCAGCGCGCCGGGTCCGCCGGCGGCTCGCCGTGCTTGAGCGCGACCTCGGAGAAGTCGCGCCGCACGCCGATGCGCCAGGCGCGCCGCAGCCAGAAGAAGGCCATCGGCCACAGCGCCAGGTACAGGATCCAGTTCAGCGCGATGCTGGGGTTGAACACCATCGCCGGTCTCCTCGTGTCTCGGGGTGCGGCGCGTCGGGTGCGCGCTTCTCGCGTGGCCCCTCCAGGGATCAAGGGGCGAGGCCCTGCCGTGTGCCGGCAGGGCCCCGATTCTGACCGCTGCGGACGCGCCGCTCAGTGCGCGCCGCTGACGGCCTTGGAGCCGCGCGGCACGCGCACCGCCTCGACCATCGCCTGGATGTGCTCCGGCGGCTCCTTGGTCACCTTGTCCACCGCGTAGGCGACGACGAAGTTGACCAGCGCGCCGATCGCGCCGAAGGCCTCCGGCGTGATGCCGAAGAAGCTGTTCGGGCCGCCGATCAGGCCCACGAACTCGGTGCCCTTCACGAAGAAGATGCCCTTGTGCGCGAACACGTAGACCAGCGTCACGAACAGGCCCGCCAGCATGCCGGCGATGGCGCCTTCCTTGTTCATCTTCTTGCTGAAGATGCCCATCATGATGGCCGGGAACAGCGAGCTGGCCGCGATGCCGAAGGCCAGCGCCACCGTGCCGGCCGCGAAGCCGGGCGGGTTCAGGCCCAGCCAGCCGGCGATCACGATGGCCACCGCCATCGACAGCTTGCCGGCCAGCAGCTCGTTCTTCTCGCTGATGTTCGGCGCGAAGACACCCTTGACGAGGTCGTGCGAGACGGCCGAGGAGATGGCCATCAGCAGGCCCGCCGCCGTGGACAGCGCGGCGGCCAGGCCGCCGGCGGCCACCAGCGCGATCACCCAGTTGGGCAGCAGCGCGATCTCCGGGTTGGCCAGCACGATGATGTCGGCGTTGACGCTGAGCTCGTTGCCCTTCCAGCCCGCGGCCTCGGCCTTGGCCTTGGCGTCGGCATTCTTCGTCGCGTCGTTGTAGTACTGGATGCGGCCGTCGCCGTTCTTGTCCTCGAACTTCAGCAGGCCGGTCTTCTCCCAGCGCTTCATCCAGTCCGGGCGCTCCTCGGCCTTGATGCTGGCCTCAGGCGCGTAGAGGTCGCCGCCCGTGGCCACCGCGGTGTTGACGGTGCCGTGCAGGTTCAGCTTGGCCATCGCGGCCACCGCCGGGGCGGTGGTGTACAGGATGGCGATGAAGACCAGCGCCCAGCCCGCCGACGAACGTGCGTCCTTGACCTTGGGCACGGTGAAGAAGCGCATGATCACGTGCGGCAGGCCGGCGGTGCCGATCATCAGGCTGAGCGTGTAGACGAACATGTTCAGCGTGCTGCCGGCGGTGGTCGTCGTGTACTTGCCGAAGCCCAGGTCGGTGACGACCTGGTCGAGCTTGGCCAGCAGCGAGACGTCGGTGCCGGCGTAGTCGCCGCCCAGGCCCAGCTGCGGCAGCGGGATGCCGGTGAGCTGCAGGCTGATGAAGATCGCCGGCACCGTGTAGGCCAGGATCAGCACGATGTACTGCGCGACCTGCGTGTAGGTGATGCCCTTCATGCCGCCGAACACCGCGTACGCGAAGACGATGCCCATGCCGACGTAGATGCCCACGTCGCTGCTCACGCCGAGGAAGCGGCTGAAGGCCACGCCCACGCCCGTCATCTGGCCGATGATGTAGGTGATGGAGGCGGTGAGCAGGCAGATCACGGCCACCGTGGACGCGCTCTTGGAGTAGAAGCGGTCGCCGATGAACTGCGGCACCGTGAACTTGCCGAACTTGCGCAGGTAGGGCGCCAGCAGCATGGCCAGCAGCACGTAGCCGCCGGTCCAGCCCATCAGGAACAGGCCGCCGCCGTAGCCCATGTTGGCGATCAGGCCGGCCATGCTGATGAACGACGCGGCGCTCATCCAGTCGGCCGCGGTGGCCATGCCGTTGGTCACCGGGTGCACGTTGCCGCCGGCGGCGTAGAACTCGCTCGTCGAGCCGGCACGCGCCCAGATCGCGATGCCGATGTACAGCGCGAAGCTCAGCCCGACGACGAGGTAGATCGTGGTTTGCAGTTCCATGGTCCCGCCCTCACTCTTCCTGGACGTCGAAGCGGCGGTCGATGTCGTTCATCTTCTTCGCGTACCAGAAGATCAGCGCGATGAAGACGTAGATCGAACCCTGGTGCGCGAACCAGAAGCCCAGCGGGTAGCCGCCGAGGTGGAACTGGTTGAAGAAGTCGACGAACAGGATGCCGGCGCCGAAGGAGACCGCGAACCAGATCACCAGGATCTTCGTCAGCAGCCCCAGCGTGGCCTTCCAGTAGCCCTGGGAATCGTGTTTCACGGGCGTCTCCTCGTGAACGTTGGCGGGGGAATGGTCGCGACGTGAACACCTTCACGCCCTGGCCGGACTATCGGCGCGTGCTCTGACCCCCCTCTGACGCGGTTCCAACGCCGGCTGACGCGACGCTGATGCGGGGCTGACAAACTCGGGTCTAACCCTCGCTTTCGCTTCCGCGATGCGGGAGTGCGGCCGGACGGCGGCGCGCGCGCCGGGTCAATGCGCCGGCGGCGGCTGCAGGTGATCGGCCAGCACGCGCGCCACGTGCAGCGCCTGGCGCGCGGCGCCGTCGGCGATCTGGTGGCGGCAGCTCGTGCCGTCGGCGACGATGATCGCCTCGGGCGCGGCGCGCACCGCGGGCAGCAGCGAGAGCTCGGCCATCTGCATCGACACCGCGTGGTGCGCGGCCTCGAAGCCGAAGGCACCGGCCATGCCGCAGCACGAGCCCTCGATCACCGACACCTCCGCCCCGGGGATCAGCTTCAGCACCTCCAGCACCGGCGGCAGCGCGCCCAGCGCCTTCTGGTGGCAGTGGCCGTGCACGCGCAGCGGGCGCGTGGCCGCGCGCAGCGCGGGCGCGAAGCGGCCGGCGCGCGCCTCGCGCGCGAGGAACTCCTCCAGCAGCAGCGCCAGCGCGGCCAGGCGCGGCGCGCGTTCGCCGAGCTTCATCACCAGGTACTCGTCGCGCAGCGTCAGCAGGCACGAGGGTTCCAGCCCGACGATGGGCAGCCCGGCGTCGATGTAGGGCTCCAGCGTGTCCAGCAGCTGGGTGGCGCGGGCCCGTGCATCGTCCATCAGCCCGGCCGCCAACGCGGTGCGGCCGCAGCACAGCGCGCGGCCGCCCGGCGCGGTGGCCACATGCACCGCATAGCCGGCGGCCTGCAGCACGCGCACCGCGGCGACGGCGTTCTCGGTCTCGAGGAAGCCGTTGAAGGTGTCCACGAAGAGCACCAGGCCCATCTGCTGGCGCGCCGCCGTCAGCACCTGCTCGCGCGTGGCCAGCGCCAGCGCCGGCGCGGCGCGCTCGAAGGTGTCGCGCCGCCAGCGCGGCAGGCTGCGCGCAGCCGACAGGCCCAGCCAACGTTCGGACAGCCGCGCCAGCCCCGGCACGCGGTCGCGCAGGTTGAACAGCCCGGGCCAGCGCGAGGCCCAGCGTGCGATGTCCGGCAGCCGCGCGACCAGCCGGTCCCGCAGCGCCACGCCGCGCTCGGCGGCGCGCTGGGCCGCGAATTCGATCTTGATGCGCGCCATGTCCACGCCGGTCGGGCAGTCGCGCTTGCAGCCCTTGCAGCCGACGCACAGCGCCAGCGCCTGCGCCACCGCCGCGCCGGTGAAGCCCTCGCCCGGCAGCTGGCCCGACAGCGCCAGCCGCAGCGTGTTGGCACGGCCGCGCGTGAGGTGCTGCTCGTCGCGCGTGACGCGGAAGCTCGGGCACATCGTGCCGGCGTCGAACTTGCGGCAGTGGCCGTTGTTGTTGCACATCTCGACCGCCTTGGCCAGGCCGCCGGTGTTGTCGCCGCCCGTGCCCGGCGCCGTGGTCGTCTCGGTCACCGGGTCGTTCTGCACGTCCCAGGCCGACCAGTCCAGCACCGGCTCGAGCGGGATCGTGCGGTAGGCGGGCGCTAAGCGCATCAGCGAGGCGTCGTCCATGCGCGGCGGGTCGACGATGCGCCCGGGGCTCAGCAGGCCGGCCGGGTCCAGGTGCTGCTTGATCTCGCGCAGCGCCTCCGCGAGCGCGGGACCGAACTGCCAGCGGATCCACTCGCCGCGGCACAGGCCGTCGCCGTGCTCGCCGCTGAAGGCGCCCTGGTAGCGGCGCACCAGCGCGGCGGCCTCCTCGGCGATGGCGCGCATCCTCGTGGCCCCGTCCCGGCGCATGTCGAGGATGGGCCGCACGTGCAGCGTGCCCACGCTGGCGTGCGCATACCAGGTGCCGCGCGTGCCGTGGCGCGCGAAGACCTCGCTCAGCGCGTCGGTGTACTCGGCCAGGTGCGGCAGCGGCACCGCGCAGTCCTCGATGAAGCTGACCGGCTTGCCGTCGCCCTTCAGGCTCATCATGATGTTGAGCCCGGCCTTGCGAACTTCCCACAGCGCCTTCTGCAGGCCCTCGTCGGGCATCTCGACGACCTGGCCGCCGAGCGCCAGGTCGTGCACCAGCTCCACCAGCTGCGCCAGCCGGTGCAGCAGCGCGCCGCGGTCGTCGCCGGCAAACTCCACCAGCAGGATCGCCTCCGGCGTGGCGGTGCCCGGCACCAGCGCGGTCTCGATGACCGCGCGGAAGGCCGGGTTGGCGCGCGCCAGCTCGATCATCGTGCGGTCGACCAGTTCCACCGCCGTCGGGCCCAGCGTCACCAGGTGCTGCGCCGCGTCCATCGCGCGGCGGAAGCTCGCGAAGTTGACGACCCCCAGCACCTTGTGGCGCGGCAGCAGCGCCAGCTTGAGCTTCAGCCGCCGCGTCACGGCCAGCGTGCCCTCGCTGCCCACCAGCAGGTGCGCCAGGTTGACGCTGCCGTCCTCGGTGTACGGCCGTTCGCTCTGCGGGTGGAAGATGTCCAGGTTGTAGCCGGCCACGCGGCGCATGACCTTGGGCCAGTGCTGCTCGATCTGCGCGCGGTGGCGGTCGGCCAGGCCGCGCACGAAGCCTGCGATCAGCGCCTCGCGCGCGCCCAGGCTGCGCAGCGGGCCGAATTCGAGCTGCTGCCCGTCGGCGAGCCAGGCGCCGATGCCCAGCACGTTGTGCACCATGTTGCCGTAGGCGATGCTGCGCGAGCCGCAGCTGTTGTTGCCGGCCATGCCGCCCAACGTGGCCTGCGCGCTGGTGGACACGTCCACCGGAAACCACAGCCCGTGGCGCCTGAGCTCGGCATTCAGGTGGTCCAGCACCAGGCCGGGGTCGACCTCGGCGCTCATCGCCGCCGGGTTGACGTCGTGGATCTGGCGCAGGTGCTTGGTGAAGTCGATGACCAGCGCGGCATTGACGGTCTGCCCGCACTGCGAGGACCCGGCGCCGCGCGCCAGCACCGGCACCTTCAGGTCGCGCGCGACGGCCAGCGCAGTGCTCACGTCGCGCTCGGCGCGGGGCACGAACACACCCACCGGCATGACCTGGTAGATCGACGCATCGGTGGCATAGCGCCCGCGCGAGGCGGCGTCGAACAGCACCTCGCCGCGCGTCTCGCGCGACAGCCGCCGCGCCAGCTCGGCCGCGTCGGGGCCGACGCTGCGCTTCAGTCGCTCGGTCGCCGCGGCGTCGAGGCCGCGCGTGGCGGTGGCGGGCAGCGGTGCGTTCATGTCCTGGCGTGCCGCGCCACCCACGCCGCGCAACGGACGCGAGCCGGCCCGACGTTGGCCGATGTCGGCTTGCGGCGCAAGGCGGACGTTCGAGGCGCCCCGACGAACCGTTCGCGCTGAGCCTGTCGAAGCCCTGAGGACCACGGGCGCTTCGACAGGCTCAGCGCGAACGGTGGTCTGCGTGGGCAGGCGTGCAGTGTCAGCAAAGCGCCGCAAACGGCCCGCCACCGGAGGCGGCTCATCGCGCTCCCGCCATCGCCAGGGTGCCCGCGCTCATCTGCTCGAGCACCGCGTCGCGCTTGTGCTCCAGGTGCCGGCGCATCAGCGCGCGCAGGCCGGCGGCGTCGCGCGCGGCGAGCAGCTGCACCATCGCGTCGTGCTCGGCCACCGCGCGCTGCCACTTGCGTTCGTCGAAGTTGGAGCGGAAGCGCAAGGCCTGCAGACGCGCATTGACCTGGTGGTAGGTGCGCGTCAGCACGGGGTTGCGCGCCGCGGCGTTGATGCGGTCGTGGATCTGCGCATTGAGCCGGTAGTAGGTGGACAGGTCGCGCCGCGTGTAGGCGGCCAGCATCTCGTAGTGCAGCGCGCGGATCTCGGCCAGTTCCTGCTCGCCGATGCGCTCGGCGGCCAGCCCGCCGGACTGTTCCTCCAGCCCGGCGATGACCTCGAAGGTATCGGCCACGTCCTGCGACGAGAGCTGCACGGCGACCGCGCCGCGGTTGGGCAGCAGCTCCACCAGGCCCTCGGCGGCCAGCATCTTGATCGCCTCGCGCAGCGGCGTGCGCGAGACCTGCAGCTGCTCGGCGAGCTCGCGCTCGTTGAGCTTGGCGCCCGGTGCGATGGCGCCTTCGACGATCAGCTGGCGCAGCCGCAGCGCGGCCTGCTGGTGCAGCACCTGGCGGGGGACGGACAGGATCTCGGCCATGCGCACGCGGCGTCGGGTCTCCAGGACTTCTAGGGGTTCGCCCAGACTTGTATGCAGTTTAGCAGGCCCGGACCCCGGGACATTCCCAGGTCGACTCGGTTGACAAAGCAATTCTGTATGCAAAACTCCAGCGCCACTGCCGACCCCGCCCCGGACGCCGCATGCCGACCCTAGACCACCATCCCAGCGGCCGCCACTTCCTGCAGATCCCCGGCCCGAGCCCGGTGCCCGACCGCGTGCTGCGCGCGATGAGCCTGCCGACCATCGACCACCGCGGCCCGGAGTTCGGCGAGCTCGGCCTGCAGGTGCTGGCCGGCCTGCAGCAGGTCTTCCGCACGCGCCACCCGGTGGTGGTCTACCCGGCCTCGGGCACCGGCGCCTGGGAGGCCGCGCTGGCCAACACGATGAGCCCGGGCGACGCCGTGCTGATGTTCGAGACCGGCCACTTCGCCACGCTGTGGAAGAAGATGGCCGAGCGGCTGGGCCTGGCGCCGGAGTTCCTCGCCCTGCCCGGCACCTGCGCCGAGACCGGTCTGCCGCTGGCCTGGCGCCACGGCGTGCGCGCCGACATGATCGCCGAGCGGCTGCGCGCCGACACCGCGCACCGCATCCGCGCCGTGTGCGTGGTGCACAACGAGACCTCCACCGGCGTCACCAGCGACATCGCCGCGGTGCGCCGCGCGATCGACGACGCCGGGCACCCGGCGCTGCTGATGGTGGACAGCATCTCGGGCCTGGCCAGCGCCGAGTACCGCCACGACGACTGGGGCGTGGACGTCACGGTCAGCGGCTCGCAGAAGGGGCTGATGCTGCCGCCGGGCATCAGCTTCAACGCCCTGTCGCCCAGGGCGCAGGCGGTGGCGAAGACGGCCAGGCTGCCGAAGGCCTTCTGGGCCTGGGACGAGATCGTCGAGATGAACAAGGCCGGCTACTGGCCCTACACACCCAACACCAACCTGCTGTACGGGCTGCACGAGTCGCTGCAGATCCTGCTGGACCAGGGGCTGGAGAACGTCTTCGCGCGTCACCGGCACTGGGCCGCCGGCGTGCGCCGCGCGGTGCGCGCCTGGGGCCTGCCGATCCAGTGCGCGGACCCGGCCGTGTACTCGCCGGTGCTCACCGGCGTGGTGACGCCGCCCGGCGTGGACGCCGACGCGCTGCGGCGGCTGATCCACGAGCGCTTCGACCTCTCGCTGGGCACCGGCCTGGGCCGCGTCAAGGGCCGCATGTTCCGCATGGGCCACCTCGGCGACAGCAACGAGCTCACGCTGCTGGCCATGCTGGCCGGCGTCGAGATGGGCCTGAAGCTGGCCGGCGTGCCGCTGGCCGGCAGCGGCGTGGCCGCCGCGATGGAGCACTTCGGCGCGCCGCAGACGGCCGCGCCCACGCAGCTGCAGGCCGCGGCCTGAGCACGACCCCGACCGACAACGACCCCCGTGAAGGAGACAAGCCGATGAACACCCGCCGCCATGTCCTGGCCGCCGCACTGGCCGCCGCCGCCACCGCCTTCACCGCGCTGCCCGCGGCGGCGCAGCTGGAGCTCAAGCTCGGCCATGTCGGCGGGCCGGGCTCGCTGTTCGAGCTCTCGGCCAACGAATTCGCGCGCCGCGCCAACGAGAAGCTGGGCACCAAGGCCAAGGTCGTGACCTTCGGCTCCAGCCAGCTCGGCGGCGACGCCGAGCTGATGCAGAAGCTGCGCCTGGGCACCGTGGACTTCGCGATCCCGTCGACGGTGATGTCCTCCACGGTCGAGGCCTTCGGCATGTTCGAGATGCCGTACCTGGTGAAGAACCGCGAGCACATGAAGAAGATCGAGGCCGAGGTCGTGTGGCCCGCGCTGGCCCCGATGGCCGAGGCCCGGGGCATCAAGCTGCTGGCGGTGTGGGAGAACGGCTTCCGCCATATCACGACGAACGCCAAGCCCATCGTCCGGCCGGCCGACCTGGCGGGCATGAAGCTGCGCGTGCCGCAGGGCAAGTGGCGCGTCAAGATGTTCCAGACCTACGGCGCCAACCCCAGCCCGATGGCGCTGAGCGAGGTCTTCGTCGCGCTGCAGACCGGCGTGATGGACGGCCAGGAGAACCCGCTGACGCAGATCTACTCGTCCAAGTTCCAGGAGGTGCAGAAGTTCATCTCGATGACCGGCCACGTCTACACGCCCGCCTACCTGGCCACCGGAGCGCGCCGCTTCGCCTCGCTGCCGCCCGACGTGCAGGCCGCGCTGGCCGCCGCCGCGAAGGAGACGCAGGCCTATGTCTACGAGCAGGCCGCGAAGCTGGACAACGACCTGCTGGACAAGATCAAGGCCGCCGGCGTGAAGGTCAACGAGGCCGACAAGGACGCCTTCATCGCGGCCAGCAAGGCGGTGTACGAGGACTTCGCGAAGGAAGTGCCGGACGGCGGCAAGCTGGTCGAGAAGGCCATCGCGCTCGGCCAGGGCATGTGACCGCACGCCCGTGTTCCACGCCGTCCGCACCGCGTTCGACCGGACGCTGACCGCCTTCGTCATCACGCTGCTCGCCGCGCTGGCCGTGGTGGTGCTGCTGGGCGTGGCCTGCCGCAAGCTCGGCATCCCGCTCGTCTGGTACGACGAGGGGGCCTCGATCATGCTGGCCTGGCTGACCTACTACGGCGCCGCGCTGGCGGCGCTCAAGCGCGCGCACATCGGCTTCCCGGGCCTGCTCAACGCGATGCCGCCGCGCTGGCGCGTGCCGGCGGTGCTGGTCGGCGAGGTCTGCGTGATCGGCTTCTTCGCGCTGCTCACCTGGTTCGGGGTGCAGGTGCTGCAGATCCTGGAAGGCGACACGATGGTCAGCCTGAGCTGGGTGCCGACGCGGCTGACGCAGTCGGTGATCCCGGTCGGCGGGGCGCTGTTCATCCTCGCGCAGCTGTTCAGCCTGCC
>CAZUPH010000010.1:0-31378 GCA_964621995.1 uncultured Rubrivivax sp.
GACGTCACCGGCTACCTGCGTGCCTCGGAAATCAGCCGCGACCGCGTCGAAGACGCCCGCAACATGCTGAAGGAAGGCGACGAGGTCAGCGTGATGGTGATCAACGTCGACCGCAAGATGCGCTCGATCCAGCTCAGCATCAAGGCCAAGGACAACGCCGACCAGCAGGAGGCGATGCAGCGCCTGGCGCAGAACAACGAGCGCGAGACCGCCGGCACCACCAGCCTGGGCGCACTGCTGCGCGCCAAGCTGGACAAGGGCAGCGAGTAAGCGGCACGCCCCGGACGGCGGCCGGCGCACCCCGCGTGCGCCACCGCCGACCCGGGGCGCTGCGATGCGCCGGCCGCCCGGCCGGCGCCCCTCGTGAGACCCTGCCCTGCCGCCACCCGCCATGACCCGCTCCGACCTCGTCGCCCGCCTCGCCGAACGCTTCGCGCAGCTCACGCAGCGCGACACCGAGTTCGCCGTCCGCACGATCCTGGACGCGATGTCCGACGCGCTGGCCCGCGGTCACCGCATCGAGATCCGCGGCTTCGGCAGCTTCAGCATCAACCGCCGCCCCCCGCGCATGGGCCGCAACCCGCGCAGCGGCGAGCAGGTGCTGATCCCCGAGAAGCTGGTGCCGCACTTCAAGCCCGGCAAGGCGCTGCGCGAGGCGGTGGACGAGCGGCTGCCGCTGAACGATCCGCCGGCCTGAACCGCGCGGGCGCGTCCGGGCAGGCGCGCGCGCTCCTAGAATGCGCGGCGCATGCGACTCTTCGTCTGGCTGCTCCGGGCCTTCATCTTCTTCACGCTGTTCGCCTTCGCGCTGAACAACCAGCAGCCGGCGACGGTGCACTGGTTCTTCGGTGCGGGGTGGCAGGCGCCGATGGTCATCGTCGTGCTCGTGGCCTTCGCCGCCGGCGCCGCCATCGGCGTGCTGGCGATGCTGCCGAGCTGGTGGCGCCAGCGCCGCGAGCTGCAGCGCCTGGCACCGCAGGCGACCGTGGCGCCGACCGTCGCGCCGACCTCGGTGCTGCCCTCGGAATTCGGCCCCGAGCACCCGCCGCGCGAAGGCCTGTGAGCCCGCGCCGGCCTGCCGCACGCACATCCGCATGGAACTCGACCTCGGCTGGCTGCTGATCGGCGTGCCCGTGGTCTTCGCGCTGGGCTGGATGGCCTCGCGGCTGGACCTGCGGCAGCTGCGCCGGCAGCGCGCCGATTCGCCGCGCGCCTACTTCAAGGGCCTAAACCTGCTGCTCAACGAGCAGGCCGACAAGGCCATCGACGCCTTCATCGAGGCCGTGCAGGACGACCCGGACACCACCGAGCTGCACTTCGCCCTGGGCAACCTGTTCCGCCGCCGCGGCGAGTTCGAGCGCGCGGTGCGCGTGCACGAGCACCTGCTGCAGCGCGGCGACCTGAAGGCGGCCGACCGCCAGCGCGCGCAGCGCGCGCTCGCGCAGGACTTCATGCAGGCCGGCCTGTTCGACCGCGCCGAGCAGGCCTGGGCCGAGCTGCTGGGCAGCACGCACGATGCGCAGGCCCGGCTGGCGCTGCTGACGCTGGCCGAGCGCTCGCGCGACTGGCCGCGTGCGCTGGCGCTGGCGCGTGCGCTGGAGGCGGCGGGCGACACCGGCTACGCGTCGCGCATCGCGCACTACGAGTGCGAGCTCGCCGAGGCCGCCGATGCGCAGGGCCGCAGCGACGACGCCGCCGCCGCGGTGCAGCGTGCACGCACGGCGGCGCCGCACTCGCCGCGCCCGCTGCTGCTGGCCGGCCAGCGCGCCGCGCGCCAGGGCCAGCCGGCGCAGGCCCTGGCGTCCTGGGACGAACTGCGTGCCGCGCACCCGGCGGCCTTCCTGCTGGTGGCCGAGGACTATGCCGCCGCGGCGCGCGCCGCCGGGCAGGAGGCGGCCGCCGCAGCCACGCTCGCCGCGCTGCTGAAGCAGCAGCCGGCGGTGGAGCTGGTGCAGGCGCTGGACCGGCTGGACGGCGACACGCTCGAGCCCGGTGCGCGCCTGGCGCGCCGACAGGCGCAGCTGCAGCGGCAGCCGACGCTGTCCTCGTCGCTGCTCGTGCTGGACGAGCCGCACGACGGCTGGCCGGCCGAGCTGCAGCCGGCGCTGCGGGACGCGGTGGCGCGCGCCGCGCGGCCGCTGCAGCGCTACCGCTGCGCCTCCTGCGCCTTCGAGGCCCAGCACCACTTCTGGCAGTGCCCGGGCTGCCTGAACTGGGACAGCTACCCGCCGCAGCGCATCGACGCGCTGTAGCCGCTCCGACCGCCTACCGCGGCAGCTGCTGCTCCAGCAGCGCCAACACCTCGGCGCGGCCGGGCACCTGGCCGCGGCCGCCGATGCTGGCCACCGGGCCCGGCCCGGTGATGCCGGCCAGCCCGGGTTCGTGGTCGCAGTAGATGCCCAGCGTGGGCCGGCCCAGCGCCGCGGCCAGGTGCGTGAAGCCGGTGTCCAGCCCGACCACCGTCTGCGCGCCGGCCAGCACCGAGGCCATCTCGCCGACCTTCAGGAGCGGCGGCACGTCGCCCTCGCAGCCGGCGGCGATGCGTTCGGCCAGCGTCTGCTCCTCGTCGCGGCCCCACAGCACCAGCGGCGTCCAGCCCAGCTCCAGCAGGCGGCGGCCGACGGCCACCCAGTGCCGCTCGGGCCACAGCTTCTCCTTGCGGCTGGCATTCGGGATCAGCACCGCATAGTCGCCGCGCGGTGCCCAGCCGCCCTGCGGCGGCACGAGCCCGAAGTCCGGCGGCGTGGCGGGCATCGCGTAGCCGCCATGCGCCGCGGCCAGGCGCCGGCAGCGATCCACCGCGTGCAGCTCGCGCGAGACCGCCGCGGTGCGCTGGTACAGCCAGGCCGCGGCCGGCTCGCGGATGCTGGCGCGGTCGTAGCCGGCCACCGGCGCGCCGGCCTGGCGCGCCCACAGCGCGCTCTTCAGCAGGCCCTGCAGGTCCAGCACGCCGTCGTAGGCGGCCTCGCGCAGCTGCGTGCGCAGCATGCGCATCGCGCGCCAGGTGGCGGGCTTGCCGAGCTGGCCGCGCCACTTGCGCCAGGCCATCGGCAGCACGCGGCGGATGCCCGGGTGCATCTGCGGGATCGCGGCGAACGGGGCCTCGACCAGCCAGTCGATCTCGAGATCCGGCAGCTGCCGGCGCATGTCGGCCACGACGGGCATCGCATGCACCACGTCGCCCATCGAGGAGGTCTTGACGATCAGCAGCCGCACCCGCTCAGCTTCCCTTCGCTTCCTTGACCAGCTCGGGGTTGAAGCGCGGGTCGTTGTACATCTTGAACTGGCGGTAGACCTTGAAGTAGGCGCGCCCGGCGGCGGCGTCGGCCAGCAGCGCGTCCAGGCAGCCGGCGAGGTCGGCGCGCTGCTGCAGCAGGCGCTCCAGCTTGACGCGGCTGGCGGCGCGGTGCGCCTCGTCGACGTCGCCGCGCAGCGTCTGCGCGCGCATCGCGTGCACCTTCAGCGCCAGGATCGACAGCCGGTCGACCATGCTGCCGGCCGTCTCGCTGTTCAGCCGCGCGCCCGCCGGCACGCGCGAGACCGGCGAGTCCGAGCGCGCCGACTCGGCGTCGACCAGGCCCAGCGCCGTCAGCAGCAGCTCGTCCACGCGCTCGGTGGCGTCGTTGCGGGCCTGGTTGTGGCGGTCGATCGCGCGCTTGTTGGCCGCGATCTCGGCGTCGGCCACGGTGGTGCGGCGCGCCAGGTCCTCCTCGGCCCACAGCAGGCTGTTGAAGCGGTGGTTGGCCTGCACCCAGCGCCACGGCTCGCCGGGCGGCGGTGGCGGTTCGTGGCGCGGCCAGGCGGCATCGGCGAGCAGGCGGTCGTGCAGTGCCGTGACCTCGACGGCGGGCAGCGGCGATGGCGGGACGGGATGGCTCACGGGATGTCGCTCGGCGGTGGCGCGGGCCACGATGGCCGGCTGGCAGAATCGCCGGGCATTATCCGCTGCCCATGCCGAATTCCCCGCCCGCGTCCGCAGGACCGCTGATCGTGCGCCTGCGCAACTGGGTCGGCGACGTGGTGCTGGCGCTGCCGATGCTGCAGCGCCTGGCGGCGGCGGGCTTCGACCTGCGGCTGGTCGGCAAGGGCTGGGCGCGCGAGCTGCTGGCCGGCGAGGGCTGGCCGGTGCACGTGCTGCCGAAGACCCTGCGCGAGCGCATCGCGCTGCTGCGCCGGCTGCGCGACGAGGCGCGTGCCAGCGGCCACGCAGCGCGCCGCATCGACGCGCTGTGCCTGCCGGACTCGTTCTCCAGCGCGCTGGAATTCCGCCTCGCCGGGCTGCGTGCGCTGGGCCATGCCTGGGAGGGCCGCGGCTGGCTGCTCGCGCGCGCCGTGCCGCGCCAGCGCGGCCTGCACGAGGGCGAGGTGTACTGGCGGCTGGGCGACGCGCTGCTCGGCCAGGTGCTGCCGCCGCCGGGCCGCGTGCAGCTGCACACGACGGCGGCGCAGCAGCAGCAGGCACGTGCGCTGCTCTCCGCGAATGGGGTGGCGCCCGGCTTCGTCGTCGTGTGCCCGTTCTCCGGCGGCACCTGGAACGGGCAGGAGAAGAACTGGCCCGGCTTCCCGGACTTCGTCGCGCATGCGCTGCCCCGCCTGGGCCGGCCGGTGCTGGTGCTGCCCGGCCCGGGCGCCGAGGAAGCGCTGGCGCGCGAGCGCTATGCCGCCGCGCGGCTGCTGCCCGGCGTAGGCCTGGGCGTGTATGCCGCGCTGCTGCGCGAGGCGGCGTTGATGATCTCCAACGACACCGGCCCCGGCCACCTGGCCGCGGCGGTGGGCACGCCGCTGCTGTCGGTGCTGGGCCCCAGCGACCCCACGCTGTGGCGACCCTGGGGCGAGCGCGTGCAGGTGCTCGGCGGCCATGGCCGCTGGCCCGCGGCCGCCGAGGTGCTGGCCGCCGCGGCGGCGCAGCTGCAGGCGCGCTGACCCCCGCCCGGGGGATGGCGCAGGGGGGCTCGCGGGTGGCCCCCGCGAAGCCCCGCCGCGGGGGAATGACCGCGCCGGGCGGTCTCCGAACAATGCCGATCAACCCGCTGCACTGGCCACATCCGGGGACCAGGCCGGCGCAGCGGGCCGCACCGCAACCCACCCACGCAAGGAGATCGCCATGTTCCGCACCCTCTTCGCCACGCTCGTCGCCGCCTTCGCGCTGAACGCCTTCGCCGCCGTCGATGTCAACCGCGCCAGCCAGGCCGAGCTGGAGGCCGTCAAGGGCGTCGGCCCGGGCCTCTCGGGCCGCATCCTGCAGGCGCGCCAGGCGCAGCCCTTCAAGGACTGGAACGACCTCGTCGACCGCGTCGGCGGCGTCGGCCACGGCAACGCCGCGCGGCTGAGCCAGGCCGGGCTGACGGTCGGTGGCAGCGCCTACGACCCGGCCACGAAGCCCGCGCCCGCGCCGAAGGCGCCGCGTGCGGCGAAGGCCGAGAAGTCCGGCGACAAGGGCGCCGACAAGAGCGCCGACATCAGCACCGAGAAGCCCGCACGCGCCGCGACGGCCGTGAAGTCCGGCGGCTGAGTCCTGCCCTCGCCCCGCAGGCGGCGGCCGCGCGAGCGGCGCGCCGCCTGCGCGCTTCAGGGCAGCACGATGTCGGGCTCGCCGCCTGCGCGCTCGCGCCGCGCCGCGGCCACGCGGTCCCAGCCGAAGAAGCGCAGCACCTCGTCGCGCCGCGCCGTGGTGTCGGCCTCGCCCAGCGCCATCAGCTCGCGCGTGAACGGGGCCTCGAACAGCAGATAGCTGGCCAGCGCCGCGCCACGTGCGTCCATGCCCTGCCCGCCCACGCCCACGCCGCGCAGCAGCGCCCGCACCGGCTTGGGCAGCGCGCCGAGGTGGCGCGACGCGATGTCGTCCACGCGCTGGGTCGGCGAGATCACCAGCGTCTCGATCGGCCGCAGCGTGGTGTCGGCCAGCGCCGAGTCCGGCAGCAGCGCCAGCGTGCGGTTGATGCGGCGCAGCCGCTCCACGTCCACCGACAGCGCGTCCAGGAAGATGCTCGCCAGCGCATGGCCGGCGATCTGCGCCAGGCTCGGGTAGCCGTCGGAGGCGACGGCGCGGCCGGTGGGTTCCTGCATGCGGCCGGCACCGATGATCAGCAGCCGCTGCGCGCCCAGGTGGATGGCCGGCGACAGCGGTGCGGTCTGGCGCATCGAGCCGTCGCCGAACCAGTGCGGCTGCGCGTCCACCCGCAGCGCGGCCGCGGGGAAGACGAAGGGGATCGCGCTGGAGGCCAGCAGGTGCGCCTGCGTCAGCCGCGTCGGCGCCGCCACGCGCTGGGTGCGCTGCCAGGGCTCCACCGGCACGGCGGCGTCGTAGAAGGTGAAGTGCTCGCCGGTCGTGTAGCTCGAGGCACTCACCGCCAGCGCGTGCAGCTGCTGCTGCTGGAACATCATCTGCAGCCGCTCCAGCGGCACCAGGCGCTGCAGCAGCTCGGCCAGCGGCCCGTTGTCCAGCAGCGAGCGCGGGCGCGCCCGCCGCCAGCGTGCGATGACCCAGCCCACCGAGAGCATGGTGAGCCATTGCGCGCCGCTGCGGATGACACCCAGCGAATCCGCGCGGTAGACCTGGTCGGCGCTGAAGCCCTGCCACACGCGCGCCAGCACCTCCACCGAGGCCTCGAAGCGGTCGGCCTGGCAGGCCAGCGCGGCCGCGTTGATGGCGCCTGCCGAGGTGCCGCAGATGACGCCGAAGGGGTTGCGCAGCCGCGCCAGCGGGCCCAGCGCCTCGCGCCGCAGGCGCGCGATGGCACGCAGCACGCCCACCTGGTAGGCGGCGCGGGCGCCGCCGCCGCTGAGGACCAGCGCGGTGAGCGGGGTCTCGAACATGACCCGCTATGGTGCCGCGGCGGCTGCCGCGGCGGACGGGAGACTATCCCCTAGTGGGTCGCCTCGCAGCGCGCCTCAGTCATCGCGGCCGCGGCCGTTGCCGTGGCCCTTGCCGGGCTTGCCGCGGCGGTCGTCGTCACGCCAGCCGCGCTTGCCGCGCGGATGCACGTGCTGGTCGTACCAGTCGTGGCGCACGAAGTACACGGGCACGCCGCAGGCGCCGTAGTCGCGGCAGTGCTTCTTCCAGTTCTTGCGGTGGCCCGGCGGCACCCACATGTACACGGGCTGCGGCGGCGCCACCGCGACCGGCCGCGCCACGATCACCGGCTGCGTGACGATCACCTGCGGCTGCGGGAAGCGGCCGATGTCGATGCGGCCGTAGATGCCGGGCTGGCTGACCTGCACCGAGACACCGACGTCCACCGCGGCGGCCGGCGCGGCCCACAGGGCGAGCGTGGCGGCGGTGGCGGCGGCGGTGGCCGCAGCGGCGTTGAACCAGTTCGGCATCGTGGACTCCTGTCGTCGTGGCAGACGCACTTCTAACGCCGGTCTGACCGCTGCGGTTGGCAGGGGTTCACGGGCTTTTCATTCGTACACAATCGTTGCAGCACCGCCCTGCGCGATGCTGCGCCAGCGCCCCAGCGCCTCGTCGCAGGGCCAGAAGCGCGCCTCGTCACCGAGGTCGAGCTCGGCGCAGGCCTCGCGCCGCCGCAGCCGCAGCCGCACCGGCAGGCCCTGCACCAGCACGCCCTGCTCGGTGTCCACGCGGCGCGCCGGCCACAGCTTCAGCACGTCGGCCACCGGCGGCGCCGCGCCCGCGACGTCCACCGCCAGGTGGCGGCCGAAACGCGCGCGCGCGCCGGCCAGGTCCCAGAACTGCTGCACCGTCACGCGCAGGCCGCCGGTGTAGCGGTCGGGCTGCACGCGCGCCTGCACCACGAGCAGCTGGTCCTCGGCGATAAGCTCGCGGCGTTCGTCGAGCTGGTCCTCGTCGATGCCGATGTCCACGCCCTCGCTGCCGTCGTCCAGCCGGAAGACCATGCGGCGGCCGCGCTGGCCGTTCACCAGCCGCGCGTCGCTGACGATGCCGGCCAGCAGCTGCGGCTCGCGCGAGTCCGCCAGTTCGGCGATGGGCCGGGGCGCGAAGCGCCGCACCTCGTCGCGGCAGGCCTCGAACAGGTGGCCGGAGAGGTAGAAGCCCAGCGCGGTCTTCTCCACGGTCAGCCGCTCGCGCAGGTCCCAGGGCTCGGCGGCCACCAGCGCGGGCTCCTGGGTGCTGGAGCCGTGGCCATCACCTTCGCCCGGGCCGAAGTCGAACAGCCCGCCCTGCAGCGCATTGGCGACCTGCGTCTCGGCCCACTCGAAGGCCAGGCCCACGCTGGCCAGCAGCGCGGCGCGGCCGTCCAGGCCGCGCGGGTGCAGAGCGTCGAAGGCGCCGGCCTTGACCAGCGCCTCGACGACGCGCTTGTTCACGCGCTGGCGGTCCACGCGCAGGCAGAAGTCGAACAGGCTGCGGAAGGGGCCGCCGCCGGCCCCGGCGTGCTCGCCGCTGGCCTCGCGCGCGGCGACGATGGCCTCGATGGCGCCGGCGCCTGTGCCCTTCACCGCCGCCAGGCCGTAGCGCACGATGCGGTCCGACACCGGCTCGAAGCGCGCGACGCCGCGGTTGACGTCCGGCGGCTCGAAGGCGATGCCGAAGAGCTTCGCGTCGGCCAGCAGCACCTTGAGCTTGTCGGTGTCGTCGGCCTCGATCGTCATGTTGGCGGCGTAGAACTCCGCCGTGCAGTGCACCTTCAGCCAGGCCGTGTGGTAGGCCAGCAGTGCATAGGCCGCGGCATGGCTCTTGTTGAAGCCGTAGCCGGCGAACTTCTCCATGAGGTCGAAGACCTCGTCGGCCTTGGCCTCGTCGATGCCGCGGGCCACCGCGCCGGTGCGGAACTTGACCCGCTCCTTGGCCATCTCCTCGGGCTTCTTCTTGCCCATCGCGCGGCGCAGCAGGTCGGCGCCGCCCAGGCTGTAGCCGGCCATCACCTGCGCGGCCTGCATCACCTGCTCCTGGTAAACGAAGACGCCGTAGGTCTCGGCCAGCACCGGCTCGAGCAGCGGGTGCGGATACTCGATGCGCTCGCGGCCGTGCTTGCGCGCGTTGAAGGTCGGGATGTTGTCCATCGGCCCGGGCCGGAACATCGCGTTCAGCGCGATCAGGTCCTCCAGCCTGCTGGGCTTGGCGTCGCGCAGCATGTTCTGCATGCCGCGCGACTCGAACTGGAACACCGCCTCGGTCAGCGCGTCGGCGAACAGCTTGTAGACCTTCGGGTCGTCCAGCGGCAGCGTCTCGTAGGCGAAGTCGGCCATGCCCGGGCGGCGGGCGCGCACGAACTCGCGCCCCAGCTCCAGGATGGTCAGCGTGGCCAGGCCCAGGAAGTCGAACTTGACCAGGCCGATCGCCTCGACGTCGTCCTTGTCGTACTGGCTCACCGCGCTGTCGCTGCCGGGCTGCTGGTACAGCGGACAGAAGTCGGTGATGCGGCCCGGCGCGATCAGCACGCCGCCGGCATGCATGCCGACGTTGCGCACGATGCCCTCCACGCGCGTGGCCAGCGCCAGCAGCTCGGCCACCTCCTCCTCGGCGGCCTCGCGCTGCTCGAGCTCCGGCGCCTCCTTGCGCGCGTAGATCACGCCCGGGTCGGGCTCGGGCGGCAGCTTGGCCAGCGTGACCGTCTTGCCCGGCGGTGCCGGGATCAGCTTGGCGATGCTGTCCACGTGGCCATAGCCCATGCCGAGCACGCGGCCCACGTCGCGCAGCGCGGCCTTGGCGGCCATGGTGCCGAAGGTGGCGATCTGGCTCACCGCGTCGCGGCCGTACTTGTCCTTGACGTAGTCGATGACGCGGTCGCGGTTGGCCTGGCAGAAGTCGATGTCGAAGTCGGGCATCGACACCCGCTCGGGGTTCAGGAAGCGCTCGAACAGCAGGTTGTACGCCAGCGGGTCGAGGTCCGTGATGAACAGCGCATAGGCCACCAGCGAGCCGGCGCCCGAGCCGCGCCCCGGGCCGACCGGGCAGCCGTGTTCCTTGGCCCAGACGATGAAGTCGCTGACGATCAGGAAGTAGCCCGGGAAGCCCATCTGCACGATGGTGTCCAGCTCGAAGGCCAGCCGCTGCTCGTAGCGCTCCCGCTCGCGCTCGCGCAGGATGGGATGCGGGTACAGCGCGGCCAGCCGCTTCTCCAGCCCGGCCTGCGAGGCTTGGCGGAAATAGGCCTCGATGGGCATGCGCGTGCCGTCGGGCTGCAGCGGCGTCGGGAAGTCCGGCAGCTGCGGCTTGCCCAGCAGCAGCGAGAGGTTGCAGCGCTGCGCGATGGCCAGCGTGTTGGCCACCGCACTCGGGATGTCGGCGAACAGCGCCGCCATCTCGGCCGCCGGCTTGAAGTGCTGCTCGCGCGTGTAGCGCTTGACGCGCCGCGGGTTGGCCAGCGTCTCCCCGTCGGCGATGCACACGCGCGCCTCGTGGGCCTCGAAGTCGTCGGGCTCCAGGAACTGCACCGGGTGCGTGGCCACCACCGGCAGGCGAAGCGCCGCGGCCAGGGCGACCGCGGCGCGCACCTGCACCTCGTTGCCCGGCGCGCCGGCGCGCTGCAGCTCCAGGTAGAAGCGGCCCGGGAAGGTGGCCGCCAGCTGCGCGGCCAGCGCACGCGCGCGCTCCTCGTCGCCGGCCAGCAGGGCCTGGCCGACCGCGCCGGCGTCGGCACCGGCCAGCGCGATCAGCCCGCCGCCCAGCTCGTCCAGCCACGCCCACTTGACCCAGGCCTGGTTGCGCTGCGCGTTGTGCACCCAGGCGCGCGCCAGCAGCTCGCACAGGTTGAGGTAGCCGGCGCGGTCCTGCACCAGCACCGCCAGGCGGCTGGGCTGGCGCTCGCCGGGCGCCGGCTCCATCAGCAGGTCCGCGCCGATCAGCGGCTTCACGCCCGCCGCGCGGCAGGCCTTGTAGAACTTGATCGCGCCGAACAGATTGTTCAGGTCCGTGATCGCCAGCGCCGGCTGGCCGTCGGCCGCGGCGGCGGCCGCGGCGGCGTCGATGCGCAGCGTGCCGTCGACGACGGAATACTCGGTGTGGACACGCAGGTGCACGAAGCTCATGCGGGCATTCTAGGCAGCGCCTCCTGCGCGGAACCGGCCGCGCGCAGCCTCCTAGAATGCCGCGCGATGACCGGCTGGCTGATCCGCCTCCTGGGCGCGCTGATCCTGCTCAGCGCCGTCGTGCTGGCGATGTCGCGCGCGCCCGAGCGGCCCGTGGACTCGCTGGTCGCGCGCTGGGCGCCGCCGCCTTCGGACTTCATCGAGCTCAAGGGCCAGCTCGTGCACCTGCGCGACGAGGGCCCGCGCGAGGACCCGCTGCCGGTGGTGCTGATCCACGGCACCTCCGCCAGCCTGCACACCTGGGAGGGCTGGGTCCGTGCGCTGAAGGGCCAGCGCCGCGTCATCAGCTTCGACCTGCCCGGCTTCGGCCTCACCGGCCCGGCCAGCGGCGCCTATGCCGCGGCCGGCTACCACGGCGACGCCTATGCGCGCTTCGTGCTGGACCTGCTGGACCACCTGCAGGTTCGGCAGGCGGTGATCGGCGGCAACTCGCTGGGCGGCGAGGTGGCCTGGCGCACCGCGGTGCTGGCGCCCGAGCGCGTGCACTCGCTGGTGCTGGTGGACGCCGCCGGCCCGGCCTTCACGCCGGACGCCATCCCGCTGGGCTGGATCGTCGCGCGCACGCCGGTGCTGGGTCGGGTGACGGAATGGATCCTGCCGCGCTCGCTGGTCGCGCAGGGCCTGGCCAGCGTCTACGGCGACCCCTCGAAGGTGACGCCCGAGCTGGTGGACCGCTACTTCGAGCTCACGCTGCGCGAGGGCAACCGGCGCGCGCTGCGCGAGCGGCTGCAGGCGATGCGCATCGGCGAGCATGCCGAGCGCATCGCGACGATCCGTCAGCCCACGCTGCTGGTGTGGGGCGGGCGCGACCGCATCTTCGACCTCGGCGTGGCGCGCGCCTTCGAGCAGGCCATCCCGGGCAGCCGGCTGGTGGTCTTCGACACCCTGGGCCACGTGCCGCAGGAGGAGGACCCGGCCGCCAGCGTGGCGCCGGTGCTCGAGTTCCTGGGCCTGCGCTGAGGCCGGGCTCAGGAGCCGGCCAGGAATACCGCAAAGCGGCGTGCGTCGTCGCACCAGTGGCGCAGGCCGGTCCAGCCGGCGTCGCGCAGCAGCGCGCCGAAGCTGCCCGGTGTCCACTTGTGCGCGTCCTCGGTGTGGATGCGCTCGCCGGCCGCGAAGCCGCGCTCGCCGCCCGGCCAGTGCACGAGCAGCGGCTCGCGCGCACGCAGCCACATCTGCACGCGCGAGCCGGCGGCGTCCCAGCTGGCCTCGTGCGCCCATTGCCGCGGGTCGAAGTCGCTGCCCAGCAGCCGGTTGGCATGGCGCAGCAGGTTCAGATTGAAGGCCGCGGTGACGCCCAGTGCGTCGTCGTAGGCGGCCTTCAGGACATCCGGGGCGCGCACCAGGTCCACGCCGATCAGCAGCGCGCCGCCGGCGGCCGCCGCGTGCGCGTCGCGCAGCAGCCGCAGCGCCGCGCTCGGCTCGAAGTTGCCGATGCTCGATCCCGGGTAGAACACCAGCGCCGGCCCGCCGGCCAGCGGCGCCGGCAGCGCCAGCCGCGCGGAGAAGTCCTGCCCCAGGCCCCACATCTCGACGTCCGGGTGCCGCTGCTGCAGCGCGGCCAGCGCATCGCGCAGGAAGTCCACCGCGATGTCCACCGCCACGTAGCGCGCCGGCCTCAGCTGCGGGAACAGCGCCGCGGCCTTGGCGCAGTCGCCGGCGCCGAGGTCCACCAGCGTGGGCCGCGGGCCCAGGCGCGCGTGCACCGCCGCGGCGATCTCCGCGCCGTGGCGGGCCAGGATGGCGGCCTCGTCGCGCGTGGGCGTGTATTCGTCGAGCTCGGTGATGGCGACGAACAGCGCCGAGCCGAGGCGGTCGTAGAAGAATTTCGGCGCCAGTGCGGCCTGCGGGCGGCGCAGCAGGCCGGCGGCCAGTTCCGCGCGTGGATCGGCGGCCACCGTGTCGGACGACAGGAAGCGCGGCGCGGGCGGTGCTGGGGACATCGGCGGGCTCCACGGGCCCGGACTGCCTTGGACCCTGCGCTCACCTTACCAGTTCGGCCGCCGGGCTGCAGCGCGGGCGCCGCCCTCAGTCCGCCAGCGTGGCCGGATCCAGGTTGGCGCCGCAGACGACCAGCAGCACACGCTCGTGGCGCGCCGGCAGCACCAGCCCGCTGGCCAGCGCCGCCAGCGGCAGCGCTGCGGCCGGCTCCACCGCGAGCCGGAAATCGCGCCACAGCCGCCGCTGCGCGACGATGATGGCCGCGTCGTCGACCAGATGCGCAGCGTGGACATGACGTCTGCAGATCGGCCACGCGATGCTGCCGATGCGCTTCGCACCCAGCGCATCCGCCGCCAGCCCGCCGACCTGCACATCCACCGGCGCGCCTGCGGCGAGCGCGGCATGCAGCGTCGGCGCGCCGCCCGGCTCCAGCGCGTGCACGCGGGCACGGCCGGCAAACCAGGCCGCGATGCCGGCGATCAGCCCGCCGCCGCCGACGCTGACCAGCACCCGCTCGGGCACACCGGCCTGCAGCTCGACCTCGCGCGCCAGCGTGCCCGCGCCGGCCACGACCTCGGACTGGTCGTAGGCGTGCATCAGCAGCGCGCCACTTTTTCGCTGCCGCTCCAGGCAGGCCGCCAGCGCATCGGCATAGGCAGCGCCTGTGACCACCACCTCGGCGCCCAGCGCGGCCAGCGCGGCGCGCTTGGCGGCGCTGCTGACCTCGGGCACGAAGACCTCGCAGCGCACGCCCAGCGCCTGCGCGGCGGTGGCCGCCGCGATGCCGGCATTGCCGCCCGACGCGATCGTCACGCCGGCCGCCGGCAGCGCCGCACATCGCAGCCGGTTGAACATGCCGCGCGCCTTGAAGCTGCCCGAAACCTGCAGCTGCTCCAGCTTCAGCCAGACCTCGGCGCAGTCCACGCCCAGTGCGGCGCCGGGCAGCCGCCACAGCGGCGTGCGGCGGATGTCGCCTTCGATGCGGGCAGCGGCGGCCTCGATGTCGGCCGTGGTCACGGGCAAGTCATCGGTCTTGAGCATCACACGATGCTAGCCGCTAGAGTCGGGCGCATGGACCACCACCCCTCCCCCGACGCCCTGGCCTGGGCGCAGCGCCTGGTGCGCTTCAATACGGTCAGCCACGAGAGCAACCTGCCGCTGATCGAATGCATCGCCGACCACCTGCGCGACCTGGGCGTGGACCTTCGGTTGACCTGGGACGAAGACCGCCGCAAGGCCAACCTGTTTGCCACGCTGGGCGCCGACAAGCCCGGCGGGCTGGTGCTGTCGGGCCATACCGATACCGTGCCCTGGGACGGCCAGGACTGGAGCGACGACCCGCTGTCGGGCCGTGTGAAGGACAGCCGCCTGTACGGCCGCGGCAGCGCCGACATGAAAGGCTTCATCGCGACCGTGGTCGCCAATACTCGGCACTTCCTCGAAGCCGACCCGCCGCTGGCGCTGCACTATGCCTTCAGCTACGACGAGGAAGTCGGCGGCTTCGGCGTGCGCCACCTGCTGGCCGACCTGCGCGACGCCGGGCTGGCGCCGGCGCTGTGCATCGTCGGCGAACCGACGAACATGACGCCGGCTCTGGCGCACAAGGGCGTGCACCGCTGGCGCTGCCATGTGCACGGCAAGGCCGCGCATTCGTCGCTGACGCCGATGGCGGTCAACGCCGTCGAGGCCGCGGCGCGCATCGCGGCCGCAGTCGCGGCGCTGGCCGACGAGCTGCGCGACAGCGGCCCGCGCCAGGCCGGCTTCGACGTGCCGTACACCACCGCCGCGGTGTGCCGCATCGAAGGCGGCATCGCCGACAACATCGTTCCCGAATCGGCACGGCTGCACTACGAATTCCGCGACCTGCCGGGCAGCGACGTCGACGCCCTGCAGCGTCGCATCGCCGCCGCCGCCGCGGCGCTGGAGCCGGCGATGAAGGCGGTGTCGCCGCAGGCTGGCATGCGCTTCGAGAATACCGCCGACATGCCGGCGTTCAGCGCCGCCGCCGACGAGCCGGTCGTGAAGCTGGTGCAGCGGCTGCTGGGCAGCCAGCGCACGACCCTGGTCGCCTTCGGCACCGAGGCCGGGCTGTTTCAGCGCCAGGGCATGTCGACCGTGGTCTGCGGGCCGGGGTCCATCGAGCAGGCGCACCAGGCCGACGAATTTGTCAGCCTGGAGCAGCTGGCACGATGCGAGGCACTGCTGCGCGCGCTGGTCCAGGCGCCCGCAGGCATCGACCGCTGAAGCGGCGGCACGCACAGAGACCGCCGAGAACACCCGGACCCCAGCAACCGCTCACGCAGGGGCCCGATGGCGGCCCCGCACCGCCGCCGCCTCCGCGACCCGCCCGGTGCCTTCGTAGACCAGCGCCAGGTTGTGGGCTGCAAGGAAGCTGCCGCGCCCCGCCACCGCACCGGGCAACCCCGGCTGCTCGCCGATCGCCAGACAGCGGCTCCAGGCCTGCTCGATCATCGGCAGCAGTTCGCCCGCACGCGCCGGTTCCTCCGCCGCCCAGTCCAGCAGCAGGTCACCGAGCGCGAAGAAGAAGTCCGGCGATCCGTCGCAGCGCTGCAATTCATCGGCCGCCAGCTCCAGCCCCTGGGCATGACGGCCCAGTCGCTTGAGCGCGAAGAGCCGCCGCGCGACGAGGTCGGTCCACCACGGCGGGCGTGAGGTGCCCGGCCCCAGCAACGCCGCGACGCGCGCGAACGCTGTCTCGGCCTCGGCGTGGTCTTCGTAGACGGCGGCGTCCTTGCCGGTCTGGTACCACAGGTAGCCATCGTCGCCAGCCGTCTCGGCCCGCGCCTGTGCGAGCAGGCGGCGGTTGCGCCCGCGCTTGGCCTGCAGGCGTTCGGGCAGGTAGCCGTCGTGACCGACCTGCAGCGCCAGCGTCCACGTCGGCAGACCGTGCTGCGGCTGCTCGTGCACGCGGCCCGCATAGCGCACCGCGCCGGGCAGCACACGCGTCAGCCGCTGGTGTGCGGTACGCGGCCGGCCGTCGTCGAAGTGGTCGAGCAGTGCGATGCTGCCGACAAAGGTCGGCGCGGTGCGCCGCAGTTGCTGCAGCACCTCGGCGCCGGTCATCAGCCACTCGTCGGCGTCCAGCACCAGGTGCCAGTCGGCGCCGGCGAGGTCGAGTGCGGCATTGCGTGCGGCAGCGAAGTCGTCGCACCACACGAAGTGGCCCACCCGGGCGCCGGCCGCGGCGGCGATGGCCGCGGTCTCGTCGCGCGAGCCGGTGTCCAGCACGACCATTTCGTCGACCCACGGCGAGACGCTGGCCAGCAGCCGGGCCAGGCGTGGCGCTTCGTCGCGCGCGATGGTGACCAGCGAAATGCGCCAGCGATCCTGCATGGCCACATTGCATCGCAGGCGCCGCGGCGGCATGGCCGCCAACAGCGACGAGTTGGCGGCCTTTTTCCGCGCGCTGGCGCCGGCCGCCGCCGCCTAAGCTGCCCGATCATGCAAACCTCACCGGACCTTCCGCCTGCCGGCACCCTGCCGCCCGTGCACATCAGCATCGTCGCGCCGCCGGGCTACGTGCACTGGATGGCGCTGCTGGATCCGGCGCGCTACTTCCGCTGGCAGCTGCGCCGCCTGGGCGCCGAGGTGACGATGGCCAAGAACCGGCTGCGCCACGACGCCCTTAACCTGGTCTTCGGCGCGCACCTGGGGTTCGACCCGGCGCTGCGCCAGCGCCACACCTGCCTGTTCGTCAACCTGGAACAACTGGGCCGCGACGGCGCAGCGGTGCCCGCGGCCTACCTGAAGCTGCTCGCATCGTCGGGTGTCGTCGACTACGACCCGGCCAATGTCGGCCACTACGCCCGCGATCCGCAGGACGTGCCGGTGGTGCCGATGCTGTACGCGCCGTACCTGGCCGCCGCCGGGCCGCTGCCGCTGGCCGAGCGGCCGATCGACCTGCTGTTCATCGGCAGCATGAACGAGCGTCGTGCGCAATGGCTGCAGCGCATCGAGTCCACGGGCCGCCAGGTGACGATGTTCGACGCCCCGCTGTACGGCGAGGACCGCGACCACTTCATCCGCCAGGCCAAGGCGGTGCTCAATGTGCACTTCTACGACAGCTGCCGTTTCGAGCAGGCGCGCGCCGCGCATTGCCTGTCGCTGGGAACGCCTGTGATCAGCGAGCGGACCGAGGCCAGCGGCCCCCACCCGGCCTTCGAGGACAGCGTGCTGTGGCTGCAGGGCGGCGAGCTCGAACAGTTCTTCGAACACGACTTCGACACCCCCGAATGGCACGCACTGTCGGCCACGGCACTGCAGCGCTTCACCGCCCACGACCCCGTTGCAGCCTACGCCGAGCTGGCGGCCTTCGCGGCCGGTTATGCCCAGGCCCACCGCAGCTTCGTCGCCGCCGGGCCCTGGCGGCCGACGCGGCTGAACCTGGGCAGCGGGCGCGACTACCGCAGCGGCTGGCTCAACGTGGACATCGACCCCGCTGCCGAACCCGACCTGTTGCTGGACCTGAGCCACCCGCTGGCGCTGCCGGCGCAGCTGAGCTCCCACACCGCAGGCCCGGTGATGCTGGACGAGGGGCAGTTCGAACGCATCGATGCCAGCCACGTGCTGCAGTGTGTCGCCGATCTCGCGCCGCTGCTCGACAGCCTGCTGCGGCTGCTGCAGGAAGGCGGCGAGCTGCACGTAGAAGTGCCGCTGGACGGCGCACCGACCGCGTGGCAGGACCCGCGCCACCTGCGCGCGATCAACGAGCAGACCTGGCGCTATGTCAGCGAATGGTTCTGGTCGCAGGGCTGGCTGGACCACCGCTTCGAGGTGCTGGGGTGCACGGCGCTTGACGCGCAGCAGCGGCCCTGCGCGCGTGACGCGGGCACGGCGACGCTGCTGCACGTGCTGCTGCGCAAGGTGGCCACCAGCCCGCAGGAACGCATGGTGGCGCTGACGCTGCAGCCGGGGATCCGGCTGCCCGACGACGACGCGCCGCGCTGGGTGCCTGCAGCGCACAACGCCGGCGAGGTGGCGGACCACGCCGCGCCGGCAGCGACCGCGGCGACCGCCCCGATGACCGCGGCCCCCACCGCCGCCATCACCGCGGCCGCCTGACCGAGCGCGCGCATGCTGATCGTCGTTTCCCGCGCCGGCGAACGGTCGCACGCCCTGGCCCCGCAGCCCCCGTCGGCCCAGCCGCTGCAGCAGGTCGTGCAGTCCGCACTGCGCGCGCAGGGCGACCTGCCGCCCGGCTCGGCTTCCCCACGGGCGCTGCGTGCCGGTGGCGTGGCGCTGCTTTCGCAGGCGGACGGCACCGACTGGCGCTGCGTCGCCACCGGCGGCGAACTGCCGCAGGACCGCTTCGACCTCGTGCTGGTCGGGCACGACGAACTGGCGCGTGCGCACGACCCCGCCGCCCGCCTGCGCGCGCTGGGCGAGCGCGTAGCGCAAGGCGGCACGCTGCTCGTCGACCTCGCCGGCCCGGGCATGCACGACCTGCTTCGGCGGGTCGTCACCGGTGACCTCAGCGACGACGACGACGGTGCGCTGGCCCATGCGCTGCGCCACGCCACGCCCCCGTCGCTGTACAAGCTGCTGCTCGACGAAGGCTGGATGCCGCACGCAGAACACGTGGAGCAGCGCGCCCTGGAAGGCGACGATGCGGCGCAGTGCCTGGCATTGGCCGGCACGCTGGGCCTGCCGGCACCGACCGCGGCGCGCCGCCTGGGCCTGCAGCGCATGGTGGTGAGCGCCCGGCGCCTGTTCGACGATCCGCCACCGGCTGACGACGCTGGTGCCGCCGGCCGCTTCGACGTCGTCGTGCCGACCTCGCGCGAGGCGCAGTACGCCGTGGACATCGAGCGCTCGGCCGGACTGGCCGAGGTCGGCGCGCGACTGATCAGCGTGCGCGATGCGGCTACGCCCGCGCAGGCCCTCGAGCGCGCCGCCGAGCATCTGGCCTCCGACTGGGTGCTGCTGTGCCACCAGGACGTCTACCTGCCACGCGGCTTCGGCCGCCGGCTGCAGGCGCTGCTGGCCGCCGTGCCCGCGGCCGAACGCAAAGGCACGCTGATCGGCTTTGCCGGCATGGCCGCCGACGCGGCGCGCGGGCGCTTCGTGCCGTCGGGCTTCGTGATCGACCGCTGGTCGCGATTCGACCACCCGGCCAGCGACCACGCGACCTCGCTGGACGAGCTGGCCATCGTGATCGCACGCGACAGCCTGCACCGCATCGACCCCACGCTGGGCTGGCACCTTTGGGCCACCGACCTGTGTGTGCAATCGGTCTGCGAGCACCGGCGCTTTGCGCGCATCGTGCGCCTGCCGCTGCTGCACAACTCCTGGGGCGACTACCGGCTGCCGGCCGACTTCCACGCCTCGGCGCGCCGGCTGGCGGCCAAACACGCGGCCTTCGGGCCGGTGCACACGCTGTGCGGGACGGTGGGCGCGAACGGCCAGGTGCAGATCGAGGCGCTGGCATGACGGCGCTGGTCACGCTGATCCCCGCTTACAAGCCCACCTACCTGGGCGAGGTGCTGGGTGGGCTGGCCGCGCAGACCTGGCGCGACTTTCGCGTCGTGGTCTCCGACGACAGCCCCGGCGCCGAGATTTCGCGCCTGCTGCGCAGCGGAGCCTGGCGCGAGGCCACTCGCCGGCTGGACATCACGCTGGTGCAGGGGCCGCGGCAAGGCTCCATGCCCAACCTGCATGCGCTGCTGCGCGGTCATGCACATGGCGTGCGACTGGTCCACCTGATGATGGACGACGACCTGCTGGCGTCCACCTTCTACGAACGCCACTTCGACGCTCATGGCGCATTGTCCGTGGCTGCCTCGGTCAGCCGGCGCGTGCTGGTGGATGACCAGGGCAGCGTGCGCGGCGAGTTTCCGCTGCCGCCGTCTCTACGCGACATGGCGGCCGCGCAGTCGCCGGGCCGTGCACTGCGGCTGGACTTCGCTGCGCTGGCGGCGACCACCATCCCGGGCTGCGACAACTGGCTGGGCGAATTCAGCCACGCCGTCTTCACGCGCGATGCCGCGATGCAGCTGCTGCATCCGACGCTGGCGCGCCTGTCGACCTACGGCCTGGCCGACATCGGCCTGATGCTTCAGGCGGCACGACACGGCGGTCTGGCCTGGCTGGACGAACACCTCGGCGGCTTCCGGCAGCACGCGTCGTCTTCCACCTCGGCGCAGCAATCGTTCGGCCACCGCTGCGGCTATCTTGCGTGGGCGGCCCTGGCGCTGGATGCCTGGTCGCTGGCTGCGCTGGATGCGCACGGGACCACGGCGGCCATCGCGCGCGTCGTGCGCCAGTGCCTGATGCGCTATCCCGACGACGCACTGATGGGCGCCTTTGTCGACCTCGTCGAGCGCGACGGTGCCGACCTGGCCACCCTGCACGGCCGCTTCGAGGTCTTCTGGCACGGCGCGCTGGCAGCCGACCGCGACGGTGCGGTCACCGTGCAGGCCACCGCTGCGACGGAACGCGAGGCCGCGCCGGCCGACCCGGTGCCGGCCTGACTCGGCAGCCCTCGAAAGCCCCGCGCCGGCCCCTCAACGCCCGGCCAGCGACGCCAGCACCGCGTCGCAGACGCGGTCCACGTCACCCTCGTCCAGGTGCGGCCCCATCGGCAGGCTCAGCACCTCGTGCTGCAGTCGTTCGCTCACCGGCAACGCGGGCCAGGTGCGCCCCGCATACAGCGGCTGCTCGTGGCAGGCGCGGGGATAGTGCACCAGCGTCTGCACGCCACGGCGTTGCAGGTCGGTCTGCAGCGCTTCGCGTTGTGCACAGCGCACGACGAACAGATGCCACACCGGCTGCGCGCCCGCAGCCACCGCCGGCAAACCAATCGGCGCGCCTTGCAGCCGCTGCAGGTAGCGCGCTGCCAGCCGCGCACGGTGGGCGTTGTCCTCATCCAGCAGCGGCAGCTTCACGCGCAGCACGGCGGCCTGCAGTTCGTCGAGCCGGCTGTTGACGCCGGCGGCCTCGTGCAGATACTTCTGCCGCGAGCCATAGTTGCGCAGCAGCCGAAGGCGATCGGCCAGCGCATCGTCGTCGGTGGTCACCGCACCGCCGTCGCCCAGCGCGCCCAGGTTCTTCCCCGGATAGAAGCTGAAGGCTGCCGCGTCGCCCAGCGCGCCGGCGCGCACGCCGTGCAGCCGGGCGCCGTGGGCCTGCGCCGCGTCCTCGATCAGGCGCAGCCGGTGGCGGCGCGCAATCTCCCGCAGCACATCCATCGCCGCCGGCTGGCCGTACAGGTGCACCGCGATGATGGCGCGTGTGCGCGGCGTCAGCGCCGCCTGCACCGCTGCCGGGTCCAGGTTGGCGGTGTCTTCCATCACGTCGGCCGGCACCGGCGTGGCGCCGACCTGGCTGACCGCCAGCCAGGTGGCGACGAAGGTGTGGCCGGGCACGATGACCTCGTCGCCCGGGCCGATGTCCATCGCGCGCAGCAGCAGCGTCAACGCATCCAGGCCGTTGCCCACACCCACCGCGTGGCGCGTACCGCAGTAGGCGGCAAATTCGGACTCGAAGGCCGCAAGTTCGTGGCTCAGCAGGTACTGCCCGCTGTCCAGCACGCGCAGCAGCGCTGCGGCCAGTGCGTCACGGCGGCGGCCATGCAGCGCCGCAAGGTCCAGAAAGGCGACGCCCGGGGTGTTCATGGCGCCCAGCGTGCGCGCATGAATTCCGCATAGTCGCGGTGGTAGTCGGCCTCGTCGAAGTGCGCCGACGCCAGCACCATGCACACCGAACCCGACGAGAAGTTGTCCAGCTCGCGCCAGACCATCGGGCACAGGTACAGCCCGTAGTACGAACGCGCCAGATGCACGCGCTTGCGGTCCTTGCCGTCGTCCAGCACGACGTCGAAGCTGCCCGACATCGCGATCAGAAACTGGTGCAGCGACTTGTGCGCATGCCCGCCGCGGTCCGACCCGCCGGGCACGTCGTACAGGTAGTACACACGCTCGATGCCGAACGGGATATGGCGGTTGGCCTCGATGAAGGTGAGGTTGCCGCGCGGATCGTGGATCTTGGGCAGTTCGATCAGCCGGCAGTCTTCCAGGGCCATGGGGGTCTTCCTCGTTCGCTCAGTTTCCGACGCAAGGCAGCGCCAGTTCGTAGAACTCGTGCACCAGCGCGCCGGCGCCGAACTCTGACTTGTAGGCATGCAGGCCGGCATTCAGCCGCCGCCCGCCGTCCTCGGTACTGATGCCGAAGTCGAAATAGCGCGCACCGTCGGCGCGCGCCTCGTCGATCGCGGTCTCCAGCACCAGGTCCAGCGCGCCGCATTCGCGGCCTTCGTCACTGTTGGCCAGGTATTGCGCATGCACCACCGCCCCGGTGCGAAAAAGCACGCTGCCGGCCAGCACATGGGCAGCGCGGCAGGCCAGGCGCACGGCGATGTGCTGCGGGAAGCGTTGCGCGAGCGCGGCCATCTCGTCCAGCGTATGCACCGGCTCGACGCCGTGACGCTGGCGCAGGTTCTCGCGCAGCACGTCCCACAGCGCCGGCAGCCCGGCACGCGCAGCGTCGCCCGCGTGCACCTGAAGCCCGGCGCGCCGCGCCCGGGCGAGGGCACGCCGCCGCCGCGTCGCGACCGGAAGCCGGTGCGCCAGGTCGATGCAGCTCGACAGATCGCAGCGGCTGCGCTGCGCGCCCAGCCGCTGCAGCGCGTAGAGATCGTCCTGTGCCGGTGCCCGGTGGTAGGCATGCGGCAGCGCCTTGTAGCGCAGCCGCCGCAGGCCCAGCGCCCCATGGTGCGCCGCGGCGGCGGCGAGCGCCTGAACCATGGCCTCGCCGCGCAGCGCGCCGCCGTGTACCAGCCCGCCATAGGTCGAACCGGGATGCGAAACCACGGTGTCGGGATCCTGCGGGTCGCGCGCCGCCGGCAGCACGCCCAGCACCGCGCCCTGCGCATCCTCGACGACCAGCGACAGGTCGTCGAAGCGGTTGCCGTGGTAGGCCAGGAAGCGCCGCGTATGCAGGAAGGTGGCGTTGACGGCAGCGGCGCAGCACGCGTCCCAGCGCTCGGCGTCGTCTTCGCTGAAGGCGCGCACCCGCATCAGTCGTCCGCCAGCCGTTCGGCGATGCCAAACCCGGCCGCGCCGAAATCGTCGCCGTTGTACAGCAGCCAGCGCCGGCCGCCGGCGGTGATCTCGACGCCGTATTCGATGCTGTGGCTGTCCCAGGAGCCGGGCTGCACGTCCAGCCCCAGCATGTCGTCCTCGCGCTGCCAGAGCAGGCCGTCGCCGGAGCTTGCAAGACCAAGCCGATAGCGTGCAGGCCGGCGGCGGCGGATCGAATAGTGCATCTGCCAGCCGGTGCCGAAGCGTTGCACGACCGGGCGGCCGAAGCCATGTTCGTGCGCCGGGACGATGGCCAGCACGACCTGGCCTTCGTCGCCCCAGTGCAGGCCGTCGACGGAGCGGAGATGGCGCAGGTCGTACACCGGCATCGCCTTGCCATCGATGGGCTCCCAGGACCCGCCGGCGGCATACCACATGCGAAAGCCGTCGCCTTCGCGAAGCACCCAGGCGCCCCCGCGGATGTGCGGCTCGGCCGGCGTGCGCTCCAGCACGGGTGTCGTTCGCCAGCGGCGGAAGCTCGTGCCGCCGTCGTCGCTGTGTGCGACACCGGTCAGCAGCCGGTAGCGGATGCGGTGGCACAACTCGAAGCCGACGTAGTACAGGCGCAGGCTGCCGTCGGGCAGCACCAGCACGCTGGTGGCCATCACGCCGTTGTCGTCGAAGTGGCCCGGCGCGCCGATGTCCAGCGCCGGCTGCCCGGCGGTACCGAGGACGCGACGCGGGTCTTCGCCATCCAGGTCGACCCAGCCGATGCGTCCTACCTGTTGCGCGTCGCGGCACTGCACGAACACGCGCAGCCGACCGTCGGCCAGCCGCACGGGCGTGGGCGTGCTGGCATGGCTGCGGGCCCAGGCCTGCGTGCCGTCCGGGCCCCAGACCAGGCCATGCCGACGCCAGCGCGCAGGTCTCACGCCGCGACCTTGAAGAAGCGCGGCGCGCTCACGCGGGCGGCTTCCGGCTGCTCGGTGCGGAACAGCGCGCCGTCGGCGGTGTCCTTCATCAGCACGGTATTCGGACCGACCCAGTTGTCGCGCCCGACGACGACGTTGTTGGCCACCGTCGCGTTGACGCCCAGGAAGCTGTGCGCGCCGATGCGGCAGAAGCCCGAGACGACCACCTGCGAGGACACGAAGCAGTGGTCCTCCACGACCGAGTGGTGGCCGATGTGGTTGCCGCTCCACAGCACCACGTTGTCGCCCAGCCGAACGAAGGGCTGCACGGTGTTGTGCTCGAAGACGAAGCAGTGCTCGCCCATCTTCACGTTGCGCCACACGAAGGCGCGCGGGCTGACGTAGGAAGCAAGCGCATAGCCCATCTCGCGCGCCTGGCTCGCCAGCCGCGCACGCAGCCGGTTGAGCTGCGCATAGGTGACGGCCACGAAGACGTCGTGGGAAGCACTGGGATGCAGAGCCGCAAGATCCTCGAACGCGCGAACCGGCCGCCCGAGCAGCGTATCGCGCCGCAGGTAGGGACGCTCCACTGCGAAGGCCACGACCTCGTAGTGCGTGTCGGCGTCGAAATACTCGCAGGCGATCTCGGCAAAGGCCGAGTCGCCGACGATCACCAGGGCGCGGGTCTTGTCCATCGTGCAGTTCCTGTCAGGGTTTGCGCAGCAGCAGGTCCTCGCGGCGGTTGGCCATCGGCAGCGCCGGGTCCTGCGGCAGCACCCAGGCGTGCACACCCTGCGCGCGGGCGCGCGCCAGCAGCCCCAGCACCACCGCGTCGTCGATGCGACCCGGCTCGGGGGTGTTGAACTGCACCGGCGGCAACTCGTCGCGGCCGGTGTAGGCCCGGTGCAGGGCGGCGCCGGCGCTGCTGGCGAAGAAGCGCTTGCGCATCGTGGTGTTGGGCAGGTCGCCGATCAGCATCTCCCCGCCGTCCTCGGCCAGCAGCGCCAATGCGCTGTCGACAAAGTCGAAGATGTTGCCCTCGGCAAACGGATACTGGATCACGCTGTAGGCCACGATCACGTCCACGCGACCGGCCAGTTCGGCTGCCTGCTCGCGCAGCGCCGCCGGGTAGGCCCCGGCCATCTTCTCCTGGTGCGGCGCGTCGGGCAGCAGCGCCAGCATCTCGGCGCTGTCCACCAGCAGCAACCGGCTGCCGCGCTCGGCGCAGTGCGCGGACAGCAGGCGCGGCAGCGCGCTGCAGCCAGGACCGACCTCCAGCACCGTGGCCCCAGGGCGCTGCAGCCGCGGCAGCTTGCGCAGCATGTCGGCGAAGATGGCGGGCTCGTGCCCTTCGCGGTAGCTGTCGGGGAAGCCGACCTTCTCGTGACGGCTGAGCGCCGGGTCGCGCGCCAGCGCACGAAAGCCGTCGAAGTCGAGTTCGGCGAACAGGCGCGGATCGGCGGGCATGCGGGCGGCCTCGGGTATCCCCATCGTTGTGTCGATTGTGCGCGCCGGCGCCGCCGTCCGACGCCGGAGAAGGCAGCCCTGCGCCGTGCTGTTCCCGGCTTGTCCGGCGCCTTGGCCGGCGCCGGGTTCGGCGCCTTCAGGCCGGCAGATGCTCCGGCGCCAGTCCGGCAGCGGCGCGCTGCCACATGCGCTCGTACAGCGTCTCCAGCTGCTCGGCAAAGTGGCTACCGCTGAACAGCGGCGACGCGGACCGCGCTGCAACCAGACGGTCGCGCAGTGCCTGCCGGCGCACCGGGTCGTGCGCCAGTGCCCGCACCAGCGACCGGTAGCCGGCCACGTCGTGACAGATCAGCTCCGGCGTGCCGACCGCATGCAGCAGGCTGCCGGCGACGCGTGACGCGAAGGTCTGCCCGCTCAGCGTGACCACCGGCACGCCGGCCCACAGCATGTCGCTGGCCGTCGTGTGCGCATTGCAGGGCCAGGTATCGAGAAACAGGTCGGCGCAGCCCACGCGGTCCAGGTGGGCCTGCTGCGGCAGCGATGGCGCGAAGATCAGCCGCTGCGGGTTGACGCCACGCTCGGCGGCCGCCTGGCGCAGGGTCTGCGCCGTGCCGGCGGTCCACTCCAGCAGCCACAGCACGGCCTCGGGCAGCTCGCGCAACAGCGCGCACCAGGTGTCGAAGACCTCGGCCGACAATTTGTAGAGCTGATTGAACGCACACAGCACCAGCGCCCCTTCGGGCAGCCCGGCCTGTGCGCGCGTGGGCGGCCGAGGCGCCGGACGTGCACCGTCGTTGCTCTGGTAGCAGCCGGGGAGCTGCGCGATCTTCTCGCTGAAATGCGCGGCGTGCTCCATCGGCGTGACCCAGGGGTCGCCGACGACATAGTCGATCCACGGGGCCCCGCAGGTGCCCGGAAAGCCCAGCCAGGCCACCTGCACCGGTGCCGGCCGGTGGGCCAGCACCGCCGGGCACGCGCCCTGCGTGTAGCCCTTGAGGTCGACGAGGATGTCTATGCCGTCGGCGCGTATGCGGCGTGCGGCCTCGATCGCCGCCTGGTCGCGCAGGTCGACGAAGCGGTCGCCGGCGTGGCGCAGTCGCTCGCGCATCGCGCTGCCGTCGTCCGGTCCCAGGCTGTACAGCACCGGGCTCACGCGCCGGCGGTCGTGCCGCTCGAACAGCTCGGCCGTCAGGTAGGCCGTCGCATGGCCGTGGAAGTCCGAAGACAGATAGCCCACGCGCAATGCGCGGCCAGTGGACGCCACGGGCGTCGGTACAGGTGGGAGCGGCCGCAGCTGCTGCGCAACAAAGCGCGAGTGGGCCAGCGCGGTGCGCAGCTGCACCAGCGGGTCGTCCAGCAGCACGGCGTGCACGAAGGGGTTGGCCTCCACCGCGGCCCCCTCGGGCAGCGCCGCATGCAGGGCGGCCAGCCGGGCTGGCTGGTCTTCCCATTGACAGGTCTCGCGTTCGTAGAAGGCAGCCAGATCTTCCAGCGCAGGCTGTCGCGGACCGACGCCCAGCAGCAGCGCGGTGCGCAGGCATTGCGCGGCCTCACGCTTCATCTTCAGTGCACCCAGCGCTTCACCCAGGCACAGGTGCAACGCCGCGACGGCGGGGTGCAAGGTCAACGCCTGCAGGCCCCGCTCCAGCGCGCGCTGCGAATGGCCGGTGGCCAGCAGCGACATCACCAGCGCCGCCCACAGCTCGGGCGACAGCAGGGCCTGCGGCGCCGCTTCCAGCAGCAGGACCAGTTCGCCGCGCCGGTTCAGGGTCACCAGCGCGTTGGACTGCAGTGCCAGCGCCAGCGCGTTGTCCGGGTCGGCGCGCCGTGCCGCCGTGGCCGCTGCCAGCGCAGCCTCGGCCTCCCCGGACTTCAGCCGCGCGTCAGCCAGGTTGACGAAATACAAGGCGTCGCGCGGCTGCAACCGGGCCGCCTTCTCGAAACGGCTGGCAGCGTCGTGCCAGCGGCCCTGCCGTGCGAAGGCCTGACCCTGCAGCCAGGCCTGCTGGGCGCGGTGATCGATCTTGATGGGGGCGGCTTGTGGCATGGCAGCGGTTGAGACGGTGACGGCGACAGGACCGTGGCGCCGACAGCGACGCCTTCGACGGCGGACTGCCGCTGCAGCAGCCTAAGCGGGGCCTCGCCCACGCGTCGGCAGGAACAACGCCGGACTTGAGGTGCTGTTCCGTGTCGCAACGCCAGCCTGACCGTGCTTGAGGCGCGTCATCGAACCCTAAAGTGCGGCGCAACCCCTTCCGATATGCAACCCATCGGCCGAGGCGACAGTCCCGACCGAGGTCCGGAAACAGGCGACCGCCGGCGCCAGCAGAAGAACTTCGAGGTTCGTGCTGGATGCCGATACGGATGACTGGCCGGACGCAGCCCGCCGAAAGGCGGGCACGGCAAAGCCGGCGTCTGCCGGGAGTCTCAGCAAAGCAAAGGAACGCCCATCATGTCCATGACCATCAACACCAATGTGGTGTCTATGAACGCCCAGCGCAACCTGGCCGCCAGCCAGGGATCGCTGTCCACCGCCATGCAGCGCCTGTCCAGCGGCCTGCGCGTCAACTCGGCGCGCGACGACGCCGCCGGCCTGGCCATTGCCGAGCGCATGAACGCCCAGGTCCGCGGCGGCGCGGTCGCCATCCGCAATGCCAACGACGCCATCTCGCTGTCGCAGACGGCCGAAGGCGCGATCGGCAAGGTCGGCGACATGCTGCAGCGCATGCGCGAACTGGCCGTGCAGTCGGCCAATGCGACCAACGGCACCGACGACCGCACCAACCTGAACGCCGAATTCGGCCAGCTCAGCGCCGAAATCACCCGCACGCTGGCCAATACGCGCTTCAACGGCATCAACATCCTGGCCGCCGGCGCCGGCGCGCAGGTCTTCCAGGTCGGCGCGAACAACACCGACACGGTCACCGTCACGACGACCAACCTGTCGACGGCCGCGGCAGTCACCAACGTCACCGGCGGCTCGATCTCGTCCGCCGCTGCGGCCAGCACCGCGATGGCGAACATCGACACCGCGCTGACCACCATCAACACCGAGCGCGCGACCTACGGTGCGGTGCAGAACCGCTTCGACGCCATCATCAGCACGCTGCGCGTGGCCAACGAGAACGAAGCGGCCGCCCGTGGCCGCATCATGGACGCCGACTTCGCTGCCGAGACGGCCAGCCTGTCGCGTTCGCAGATCCTGCAGCAGGCCGGCGCCGCGATGGTCGCCCAGGCCAACCAGTTGCCGCAGATGGTGCTGAGCCTGATCCGCTGAGCGCGGCATCAGCTGGGCAGGAGGCGGCGCGCTCGCGCGGCGCCGCTTGAAAAGTCCACACGGGGCCTTCGGGCCCCGTTCAACACAGGTCGGGGCCTTCGGGCCCCGTGCATCTTCAACGACGGAGCCTTCGGGCTCCGTTGTGCTTTGTGCGGTCTCGCAATGCCGCGCAGGATCTGGGCCGGCTTCGGCCGCCTTTTCGCTGCATCGTCGATGCCACAGTGGCCGAAGAATGGGTACAGCAGGAACAACGATCGACATCCCGTCGCGTGAGCCCTGCCGGAGCCGATCCCCGAGGGTCGGAGCAATTCACTCATTCCGCTCGGAGAGCTTCACGTGGCCCAGACGATCAACACCAATATCGCGTCGCTGAATGCCCAGCGCAGCCTCGCGTCTTCGCAGAACAGCCTGACGACCGCAATGCAGCGCCTGTCCAGCGGCCTGCGCGTCAATTCGGCACGCGACGACGCCGCCGGCCTGGCCATCGCCGAGCGCATGAATACGCAGGTGCGCGGCGGCAACGTCGCGATCCGAAATGCCAACGACGGCATTTCCATGGCGCAGACCGCGGAAGGTGCGATCGGCAAGATCGGCGACATGCTGCAGCGCATGCGCGAACTGGCCGTGCAATCGGCCAACGCGACCAACGGCACCGACGACCGCGCCAACCTGAATGCAGAGTTCGGCCAGCTGTCTTCGGAGATCACGCGCACGCTGGCCAATACGCGCTTCAACGGCATCAACATCCTGGCCGCCGGCGCCGGTGCGCAGACCTATCAGGTCGGCGCCGACAATACCGATGTGATCACCGTCACGACGGCCAACCTGTCGACCGCCGCGACCATCACCAACGTCACCGGCGGCGCCATCTCGACGGCCGCCACCGCCAGCGCCGCGATGGCCAACATCGACCTCGCGCTGACCACCATCAATACCGAGCGCGCGATGTACGGCGCAGTGCAGAACCGCTTCGACGCGATCATCAATACCTTGCGCGTCTCCGTGGAGAACCAGGCTGCCGCCCGCGGCCGCATCATGGACGCCGACTTCGCGGCGGAAACTGCGAGCCTGTCGCGCGCGCAGATCCTGCAGCAGGCCGGCACCGCGATGGTCGCGCAGGCCAACCAGCTGCCGCAGCAGGTGCTGTCTCTGCTGCAGCGCTGAGGCGCAAGCCCTGCAGCGGGCGTCGCGAAGCGCGCCGCCGACAAGTCCAGGCCCGCGTTTGCGGGCCTCGGCGTTTGCAGGGGTCTCGCGGCCAGACGCTAAAGATCCGCCACGCCCGGCCGACAACATCGCCATGACCCGGCCTGGGTCGGTTGCCTGCCTGGCAGCCGCCTGAAAGCCGCAGCCCAGGAGCCCCTCCCCATGGCCATCTCGTCCGCCGGCATCGGCAGCGGCCTCGACGTCAACGCGATCGTCACCCAGCTCGTCGCCATCGAGCGCCGGCCGATCACGCTGTTGAAGACCGAGGTCAGCCAGCTGCAGACCCAGCTCTCGGCCTTCGGTCGGCTGCAGGGCGCGCTGTCGACGCTGCGCGACGCCGCATCGGCGCTGAACAAGGCCGACACCTGGAACACCATGTCGGCGACCTCGTCCAACCCCGCCGGTGTATCGGCCACCGCCAAGGGTGGGGCGCAGGCCGGGCGCTACGAGGTCGCGGTGACGCAGCTGGCGCAGGGCCAAACGGTGGCCACACGGGCCTTTGCCGGCCCGTCGGCAACGCTCGGCTCGGGCACGCTGCGCATCGAGCTCGGCGACTTCGATGCCGTGCCGCCGGTGCCCAAGGCCGGCGCCACCGCCGTCGACATCACCATCGCGCCGGCCACCAATACGCTGAGCGCGATCCGCGACGCGATCAACGCCTCCGGCGCCGGCGTGCTGGCCAGCATCAGCACCGACGTCAACGGTTCGCGGCTGGTACTGCGCTCTGCCGAGACCGGACTGGAAAACGGCTTTCGCGTCGAAGTGCTCGCCGACGACGACGGCAACGCCACCGACGCGCAGGGGCTGTCGTCGCTGGCCTACGACCCGCGCATTGCCGCCGGCGCGGGTGCCGCAACTCGCGCACAGAGCGCAGGCAACGCGGTCTTCAGCGTCAACGGGCTGCCGCTGGTGTCGGCCACCAATACGCTGGACGGTGCTCTCGAGGGCGTCAGCATCACGCTGCGCCAGGCCGGCACCACGGAGGTCGTCGTCGAACAGGACAGCGAGGCACTGAAGAAGTCCATCGATACCTTCGTCAGCGCGTACAACGAGAGCGTTCGCCTGCTGCGCGAGCAGACGCGCTACGACCCGGAGACCAAGCAGGCCGGCGCGCTGCAGGGTGACCGCGGTGCAGTCCAGTTGCTGGGTCAGCTGCGCCGCATGTTTACCGACAGCTCCGGCGCCAGCACGACGTTCGGCCGCCTGGCCGACATCGGGCTGAACCTGGATACCAACGGCGCCATCGTCGTCGACAAGACCAAGCTTGACGCCGCGCTGACCGAGCGCACCGAACTCCAGCGGCTGTTTGCCCACAGCGACCTGGGCAACGCGGCCAACGACGGCTTCGCCAAGCGTTTCCAGGTGTGGCTGGACGGGGCGCTGGGCAGCGACGGCACGCTGGACTCGCGCCAGCAGGGCTTGAAGGACCGCGTGCGCTCCAAGGAGCAGCAGCAGGACCGCCTGGAGGACCGCGTGAAGCGCACCGAGGAGCGGCTGCTGCGCCAGTACAGCGCGCTGGACACCCAGAT
>CAZUPH010000010.1:31388-36170 GCA_964621995.1 uncultured Rubrivivax sp.
TGGGGCAGCTCAACGCGCTGTCGAGCTACGTCACGCAGCAGATGGCGATGCTCAACGCGTCATCGGTGGTCAAGCGCTGACCTCGCCCGGGCAACGTGCACGGCAGGCGTGCATCGGCTCAAGAACGTGGTGGCGGGCACCGATAAACAAGGCACTCCGCACCACTTCGATTCCCACCGATGTTTGCAGCCCCGCAGCCCTTCGCAGCACGCCGCGCACCCGCCTTCGGGGCGGTGGCCTACCAGACCACGGCCGTCGAGATCCAGGTCGCCGCTGCCGACCCGCACCGTCTGGTCGCGCTGCTGTTCCAGGGCTTCGAGCAGTCGCTGGCCGAAGCGCTGGGCGCCCTGGCCCAGCGCGATACCGAACGCAAGTGCCACGCGATCGCGCGTGCGCTGCGCATCGTCGACGAAGGTCTTCGCGGTGCGCTGGACCTGAAGGCCGGCGGCACGCTGGCGCGCGACCTCGACGAGTTGTACGGCTATATCGCCCAGCGCCTGATGCAGGCCAACGTGCGCAACGACCCGGCGCTGCTGGCGGAGTGCAAGCGGCTGATCGAGCCGCTGCACGAGGCCTGGAACGCCATCGGCGGGCAGACGGCCGCAGCTGGCGCACGCCCCTGAATCCCGTCACGCCCCGCTATGCCCGTGCCCCCGCGACCCGACAGTCCTGCCATGGATCCGCAACTGCTCAACTACTACGAAGCCATCGAGCGAGCCAGCGCCGACATGCTGGCCGCCGCGCGTGCCGGCAACTGGGACGAGGTCGTCAAGCTCGAGGGCGCCTGCGTGCTGCTGATCAGCCAGCTCAAGCATGCCGCGCAGCAGGTGCCGGGCGGGCCCGGCGAGACCGACCCGCGTGCGCTGGAGGCGGCGAAGATCAAGTCGCGCATCATGCAGCGCATCCTGGTCAACGACGCCGAGATCCGCCATCTCGCCGAGCCCTGGCTGCAGGAGCTGGACGAGACGCTCGCCGGCCGGCGCAAGACCATCCACTGAGCCGGCAGACCCGCAGGCGCAGGCCATGTTCGAGGACACCCGACCGGCGGAGCTGAACGCCAGCGGCGAGGCCGATGCCTGGGCCGCGTTCCGCGTCGGCCACCCGCACGAGCGACTGGCCCTGCTGCGCCAGCTGCGCGACGGGGCCGTGCCGGTGCTGCTGGGCGGCCCCGACGGGGCCACGCTGGCCACCACGCTGTGGGCGCTGGACGACCAGGCCCAGCGCCTGGGTTTCCTGGTGGACCCGGCCTCGGTGGCGCTGCAGGCGCTGATCGACGCCGACGAGGCCGTCGCGGTGGCCTACCTGGACAGCGTGAAGCTGCAGTTCGATCTGGCCGGCCTGGTGCTGGTGCGCGGGGTGCAGGCCAGCACGCTGCAGTGCGCGCTGCCGCAGGAGATCTACCGCTTCCAGCGCCGCGGCGCCTACCGCGTGCGACCGGGCGGCCGTCAGGTGCCGGTGGCGCGGCTGCGCCACCCTGCGATCCCGGAGATGGCGCTCGCGCTGCGCGTGATCGACATCAGCGTCGGCGGCTGCGCGCTGTGGCTGCCGGCGGACGTGCCGCCGCTGCAGGCCGGCACGCGCATCGGCGAGCTGGTGGTCGAGCTGGACCACGAGACCCGCTTCAGCGCCGCGGCGACGCTGCAGCACGTCACCGGCATGGGCGAGGCCGAACGCGGCGTGCGCATAGGCTGCGAGTGGCAGCCGCTGGGCGGCCCCGCGACGCGCACCTTGCAGCGCTGGATCGACCAGGCGCAGAAGCGGCGCCGCCTGCTCTCGCTGGGCTGAGGCGATGGCCGGCGCCCAGCACGGCTTCACCTTGACCGAGATGGCGATCGTGTGCGCCATCGTCGGCATCCTGGCCACGATCGCGATGCCGTCCTGGCGCGCGCGCGAACTGCAGGCCGGGCGGCTGGATGCCGTTGACGCGCTGACGCGGCTGCAGGCGGCCCAGGAACGCCACCGCGCCGACCATGGCCTGTATGCGCCGCAGCTCGCCGCGCTGGGCATCGTGCCGCGCAGCGCGCAGGGTCGCTACGCGCTGTCGCTGGAACTGACCGGCCCCGAGGCCTACCGCGCGGAAGCACGCGTGCGCGACGGGGGCCCGCAGGCCGCCGACCGCCACTGCGCCGCGCTGACTCTGGAGGTGCGCTCGGGCTTCGCCCAGGCCGGCCCGTCGGCGCGCTGCTGGAACCGCTGAGCGCCATGCCGCGACGCGCCCTGGGCCTCACGCTGATCGAGCTGTGCATGACGCTGGCGGTGCTGGCGGTGCTGGGCGCGATCGCACTGCCCTCGTTCGCCAGCCGGCTGGACCGCCAGCGCCTGCATGCGGCCGCCGAGACGCTGGCCGCCGACCTGGCCGACGCGCGCTTCGAGGCCGCGCGCCGCGGCCAGGCGCTGCACCTGGTGCCGCAGGGCACGGCGGGCGCCTGGTGCTGGAGCGTGGCCACGGCGCCCGGCTGCGGCTGCGGCCAGCCGCAGGCCTGCCAGCTCAAGACCGTATCCGCGGCCGAGCACCCAGGCGTGCGCCTGGTGCAGGCCGAGCCCGTCGTGCTGGCGGCCGAAGCCGCGGCCGGCGAGGCGCGTGTCGCCGCGCTGCTGGAAAGCCGTCGCGGCGAGCGGCTGCAGGTGGCGCTGGCGCCGACCGGGCGCGTGCGCATCTGCGCACCGGGTGGCACCGGCGTGGGCGCGGCGAGGTACCCGCGGTGCTGACGCGCCGGCACGGCCCGACCCCGCCGCGCGGGCTGCGCGCGCGCAGCGCCGCCGCGCTGGCGCGGGCGGTGGTGGTGGCGGCGGAGATAGGCCTGACGCTGGAGGAGATCGAGCACCTGGCCGAGCGCCACCTGGTGGCCGGCGCCGAGCGCAGCGCCCTCGGCTGGGCGCGGCACATCGCATCCAACGTGCCCGACCTGGACCTCGTCTTCATGGGCGAGCCGGCGTCGCACCGCGCACAGGACCAGCTCGCCGCGATGCGCGGCGTGGCCGGGCTGTTCCGCTTCAAGCTGTTCGACACCCGGGGCCGGCTGCTGCTGGTGTCCGATTCGCTGGCCACGCCGGCGCCGAGCGGCGACGACGAGGGTGATCTCAGCGCCGTCGCGGCCGCCGTCGCGCGCGGCGCCCGCGCCGAGGTCGCGCTCAGGCGCGGCGACGGCGTGCAGCGGCCCGCCGTGTACAGCGAGGCCTACGTGCCGGTGCTGCACGGCGGCCGGACGGCGGGCGTCGTGGAGGTCTACATCGACCAGAGCGAGCTCGCGGCGACCACCGCCTCCTCGTTCCAGCGCGCCGCGCTGGCCGCCGGCAGCGCGCTGGCCCTGTTCTTCGCCTGCGCCGCCGCGCTGTGGCAGCGCCACAGCGGCCACGTGCGCCATGCCGAGGAGCGCGTGCGCTTCCTCGCCCGGCACGACGTGCTGACCGGCGCGCTGAATGCCGCCACGCTGCGCGAAGGGCTCGCGCAGGCCTGCGCGGCGGTGCCGCGGGCGTCGGCGCCCGATGCCGCCGGCGCGCCCGACCCCGGCGCCGCGCCGGCCGGCCTGGCCGTGCTGTGCATCGACCTGGACCGCTTCAGCGACGTCAACGACGCACACGGCCGCGCCACCGGCGACGAGCTGCTGCGCCAGGTGGCCGCCCGGCTGCGCGACGTGCTGCGCGGCGCCGACCTGCTCGGCCGCCTGGCCGGCGACCGCTTCGCGGTGCTGCAGCGCGAGGTGGCCGACAGCGCGGCGGTGCGTGCGCTGGCCCAGCGCGTCGTCGACAGCCTGGCGCAGCCGCACCGCCTGCCCGGGCTGGCCGGCGAAATCACCGCCACCGCGTCGGTCGGCGCGGCGATCCACGGCGTGGACGGCGACGACGCCGACGCGCTGCTGCACGCGGCGGAGCTCGCGCTGCAGCGCGCCAAGTCCGGCGGCAGCGCGCGCTGGAGCTTCTACGACGCGGCGCTGGACCGCGTGCTGCAGGAACGCCGCGCGCTGGCCCACGAGCTGCGCGATGCGATCGCACGCGATGCGCTGAAGCTGCACTTCCAGCCGGTCTTTGCGGCCGGGGAAGGGCAGCGCCTGATCGGCTACGAGGCGCTGGCGCGCTGGCCGCACCCGGTGCGCGGCTTCGTGCCGCCGTCGGAGTTCATCCCGGTGGCCGAGGAGACCGGGCAGATCGAGGCGCTGGGCCGCTGGGTGCTGGCCAGCGCCTGCCGCGAGGCGGCGTCCTGGCCGCAGCCGCTGGCCGTGGCGGTGAACCTGTCGCCGGCGCAGTTCCGTCAACCCGGCGCCATCGTCGCCGAGGTGCGCGCCGCGCTGGCCGACAGCGGCCTGGCGCCGGAGCGGCTGGAGCTGGAGATCACCGAGTCGCTGCTGATGAGCCACACCGAGCAGGTGCTGGCCACGCTGCGCGAGCTGCAGGCGCTGGGCGTGCGCATCGCGATGGACGACTTCGGCACCGGCTATTCCAGCCTGGCCTACCTGTGGCGCTTCCCGTTCGACAAGCTGAAGATCGACCGCGCCTTCACGCAGGGCCTGGGCGCCGACGGCAAGGTGGACGTCATCGTGCGCTCGATCGTCACGCTGGCGCATTCGCTGGCCATCCGCGTCAATGCCGAGGGCGTGGAGACCGCCGAGCAGCACGCCGCGCTGCGCCGCCACGGCTGCGACGAGCTGCAGGGCTTCCTGCTCGGCCGGCCGCAGCCGGTGGAGCGGCTGGCGCACCGCGACGCCGCGGCACAGATGCCGGCCGTCGACGTCGGCGCCGACGCGCCGCTGGCGGCGGCCGCCGCCGGCTGACGCGCACGCCGAC
>CAZUPH010000011.1:0-36142 GCA_964621995.1 uncultured Rubrivivax sp.
CCTCGATGCCGTTGCGCGTCTCGTTGGTGAACTTGCAGAAGTTGACCTTCCAGGCGTGGCTGGACAGGCCGAGCATGAAGATGTTGGCACCCGAGCAGAAGACCTTGTCCTTCGCGCTGGTCAGCACCACGGTCTGCACCTCGGGGTGCTCGAAGCGGATGCGGTTCAGCGCATCGGCCAGCTCGATGTCCACGCCCAGGTCGTAGCTGTTGAGCTTGAGCTTGTAGCCCGGGCGCAGGCCGCCGTCCTCGTCGAAGTCGGCCAGCAGCGTGGCCACCGCGCCCTCGAAGCGCAGCTTCCAGTGGCGGTAGCGGCCGGGTTCGGTCTGGTAGTCGACGCGGGGGGCATCGCTCATCGGGGTCTCCTTCGGGCAGCGCCCGGGTCCGGGCGCGCAGGCACTTCGGTGCAGGTCGGTCGGCGACCGATGAGACGCACTTTAATGCACAACAAAGCCCATGTCAAAAGGAATGTGCATTTTCATGCCTGTTGTTCGGCCAACCCGAGCAGCAGCCGCACCTGCCGGCGCAGCAGCGCGAAGGTCTCGGCCAGCGGCTGTGCGCTGGTATCCACGTGCAGCTCGGCCTTGGAGTAGAAGGCGGCGCGGCCGGCCAGGATGGACTTCAGGTCCTGCATCGCCTCGCGGCTGGCCGCCATCGGCCGCGTATCGCCCTGCGCCAGCACGCGCTTCATGTGGTCCTCGGGGTCGGCCTTCAGCCAGACGGTGGTGCAGTGCGCCAGCAGCAGGTTGAAGGTGGCGGCGTCGCTGACGATGCCGCCCGGCGTGGCGATCACCGCCTCGGGATGGATCTGGATCGCCTCCTCCAGCGCACGGCGCTCGTAGCGGCGGTAGGCGTTCTGCCCGTACAGGGCCTGGATCTCGCTGATGCTGCAGCCGGCGAACTGCTCGATCTCGCGGCTGAGCTCGACGAACGGGAAGCCCAGGTCCTCGGACAGCATCGCACCCAGCGCCGACTTGCCGGCGCCGCGCAGCCCCACCAGCGCGATGCGCGCGCTGCGCTGCGAGCGGCCCTGGCCATGCGCGCCGCCGGTGCCCAGCAGTTCGCCCACCGCCACGCGCACGCGGTGCAGCGTGGCCTCGTCGCGCTGCTCGAGCAGCTCGCGCAGCAGCAGCCATTCCGGCGAGCGTGTGGTCACGTCGCCCAGCAGCTCGGCCAGCGAGCACTGCAGCGCCTGCGCCACGTTCAGCAGGATCAGGATGGACGCGTTGCCGACGCCGTATTCCAGGTTCGCCAGGTGGCGCTCGGAGACGTCGGCCGCCGCCGCCAGCGCCTTGCGCGTCATGCCCCGGCGGGCGCGCAGCGCACGCACCCGTTCGCCCAGCGCGACCAGGAACGGATGCTTGTGCTCGCCCGGTTCGCCGCCCGGCAGCACGGTGCCGGCATCGGCTTCAGGCAATATAGTGCTTGACATGACCGGCCCGCGAACTAAGATCGTGGCAAGCACAATACTGCATTCCCCGGCAAGCCACAAGCCGGCGCGCCTGCAGGCCGCGACAGGAGACGAGCGATGGACCCGACCCCCGCAGACCTGAGCGCCGGCGTGAACCCGCCGCCCGAGCGCTTCAACTTCGCGGCCCACCTGCTGGCGGCCAATGCGGCGCACCCCGGGCGCACGGCCTTCGTCGACGACCACGGCACGCTGGCCTACGGTGCGCTCGACGAGCGTGTGCGCCGCCTGGCCGGCGCGCTGCGCGCCGCCGGCGTGCGCCGCGAGGAACGGGTGCTGCTGCTGATGCACGACTGCAACGAGTGGCCGGTCGCCTTCCTGGGCGCGCTCTACGCCGGCGTGCTGCCGGTGGCCGTCAATACGCTGCTCACCGCCGACGACTACGCCTACATGCTGGAGCATTCACGCGCGCAGCTCGCTCTGGTGTCCGGCGCGCTGCTGCCGGTGCTGAAGGCCGCGATGGTCAAGGCCGACCACGAACTGCAGCGCGTGGTCGTCGTGCGGCCGGTGGCCCCGCTCGATGCGGTGGAGGTCGAGTTCGAAGCCTTCACCGGCGCTGCCGCGCCGCTGGCCCGGGCGGCTGCCACGCAAGCCGACGACCCGGCCTTCTGGCTCTATTCGTCCGGTTCCACCGGCCGGCCCAAGGGCACCGTGCATTCGCACGCCAACCCCTACTGGACGGCCGAGCTCTACGGCCGTGCGGTGCTGGGCCTGCGCGAGCAGGACCTGTGCTTCTCGGCCGCCAAGCTGTTCTTCGCCTACGGGCTGGGCAATGCGCTGAGCTTCCCGCTGGCGGTGGGCGCGAGCGTGCTGCTGATGGCCGAGCGGCCCACGCCCGAGGCCGTCTTCCGCCGCTGGACGGGCGCCACCGCGCCGCAGGGCGGGCGCCGGCCGACCGTGTTCTACGGCGCACCCACCGGCGTTGCCGGCATGCTGGCGCACCCGGCGCTGCCGGCGCGCGACGCGGTCGCGCTGCGCCTGGCCTCCTCCGCCGGCGAGGCGCTGCCGGCCGAGCTGGGCGAACGATTCCAGAAGCACTACGGCGTGCCCATCGTGGACGGCATCGGCTCCACCGAGATGCTGCACATCTTCATCTCCAACCGCCCGGACCGCGTGCGCTACGGCAGCACCGGCTGGCCGGTGCCCGGCTACCGCGTCGAGCTGCGCGGCGACGGCGGCGGCCCGGTGCCCGACGGCGAGCCCGGCGACCTCTACATCCAGGGCCCGTCGGCGGCGCTGATGTACTGGGGCAACCGCGCCAAGACGAAGGAGACCTTCCAGGGCGGCTGGACGAAGAGCGGCGACAAGTACATCCGCAACGCCGACGACGGCAGCTACACCTACGGCGGGCGCAGCGACGACATGCTCAAGGTCAGCGGCGTCTACGTCAGCCCCTTCGAGGTGGAGGCCACGCTGGTGCAGCACCCGGCCGTGCTCGAGGCCGCGGTGATCGGCGTGCCCGACGCCGACGGGCTGACCAAGACCAAGGCCTTCGTCGTGCTGGTGCCCGGCGGCCAGGCCAGCGCCGACGAGCTGAAGGCCTTCGTGAAGGACAAGCTGGCGCCGTACAAATACCCGCGCCAGATCGAGTTCGTGAGCGACCTGCCGAAGACGGCCACCGGCAAGATCCAGCGCTTCAAGCTGCGCGAGCGCGAGGCGGCGGCGCGCTGAGCGGCCGTGTTCAGCCCGGGGCCGCCAGCGCCTGTGCCAGCCCGCTGAAGCGCCGCGTCGGCCGCGCCGCCGCGGTGGCGACGAGCGCCGGCCGCGGCGCGACGACCGTCAGCGCGCGGCGCGCGCGCGTGATGCCGGTGTAGAGCAGCTCGCGCGTCAGCACCGGGCTGTCCTCCTGCGGCAGCACCAGCACCACATGCCCGAACTCCGAGCCCTGGCTCTTGTGCACGGTCAGCGCCCAGGCCGTCTGCACGTCGGCCAGCCGCGTGACCGACACCGCATGCAGCCGCTCGCCGGCGGGGAAGCAGGCCTTCAGCGTGCCGTCCGGCGCCTTCAGCACGAGGCCGATGTCGCCGTTGAACAGGCCCAGGCCCGGGTCGTTGCGCGTGACCATCACCGGCCGGCCGGGATACCACTCGCCGCGCGGGTCCAGCCAGCCGCGCTTCGCGGCCGCCTGCTCGACGGCGGCATTCAGGCCGCCCACGCCCCAGGGCCCCTCGCGCAGCGCGGCCAGCACGCGGCAACGGTCGAAGTCCGCCAGCAGCGCCAGCGCCCAGGGCTCGAAGGCCGCCGCGTCCGCCGGGCGCGCGGCCAGGCGTTCGAAGAGTGGCCGCCAGCCCTCCGCCAGGCCTGCTGGCAGCGCGCGGCCGTCGAGCGCCAGCGCCGCGATGCGCGCCGCATCGGCCGCGGCGTCGATCGCCACGGCGCCGCTGCCCTGCAGCGCCGCGAGCGCCGCGTCGCCGTCACCTCGGTTGACCGCCGCGGCGAGCTCGCCGATCGCGCCGTCGAAGCGCCGGCTGCGCCGCAGCGTGACGACGCGCTGCGCCAGCGCGCTGCCCGCCGGCGCGCCGCACAGGTCGCCGAGCACCGCGCCGGCCTCCACCGATGCGAGCTGCTCGCGGTCGCCCAGCAGCACGAGCCGCGCCGCGGGCGGCAGCGCGGCGAGCAGCGCGTCCATCATCTCCAGGTGCACCATCGACGCCTCGTCGACGACGAGCAGGTCCACGTCCAGCGGGTCGGCCTCGTCGTGCACGAAGCGCCGCGTGCCCGGCCGCGTGCCCAGCAGCGCGTGCAGCGTGCGCGCCGGGCCCAGGCGTTCCGTCAGCGCAGCGACGGCCGCGGCGGCCTCGGGCAGCGGCCGCAGCTCGGCCAGCGCCTGCGCGATGGCCTGGCGCAGCCGCGCCGCGGCCTTGCCGGTGGGTGCGGCCAGCGCCACGCGCAGCGGCTGCGCACCGGCGTGCAGCGCCTGCAGCAGCACCAGCGCACGCGCCGCCGTCCAGGTCTTGCCGGTGCCCGGGCCGCCGATGACCACCGTCAGCCGGCCGTCCAGCGCACGCTCGCAGGCCAGGCGCTGCCAGTCGGGGCCGGGCTCGGCGGGTGCGGGCGGGAACAGGCGGTCCAGCAGGGCGCCGGCCGCCGCCTCGTCCACCGTCGGCGGCGGCGCCAGCGCGCGGCTGACGAGCGCACGCGCGATGTGCCGCTCGTGCCGCCAGTAGCGGCGCAGGTACAGCCGCGCGCCGCTGAGGACGAGCGGCGAGGCGCCCCGGTCGTCGCCGGGCCCGGCCTGCAGCATCGCCGCCGGCAACGCGGCCCAGTCGCGCGCCGCGGCGGCGGCATCGGCGGGAAGCAGCGCGAGCGCCGCCGCGGCACTTTCGGGCAAAACGTCGCCGAAGACGGCCGCCGGGTCGCGCGCCAGTTCGTCCAGCGGCAGGCAGCCATGGCCCTGCCCTTCCAGCCGCGCCAGCAGCGCGCAGGCCAGCAGCAGGCCCGCCGGTGCCTCGGGCGCCAGCGCGTGCACGAAGCGCACGAAGGCGAGGTCCAGCGCACGCAGCGTGCCGGCCTCGCGCCAGCGCTGCAGCAGCGCGATCAGTTCGGCCACCGTCATGCCGCGGCTCCGGTGGCGGCGCCCAGCATCGCATCCAGCGCGTCCAGCAGCGCCGGCGGCGGCGCCAGTTGCAGGCAGCCGGCGGCCGGCCCGGCGATGCCGCGCAGGAACAGGAAGGTCGCGCCGTGCAGGTGGTGCGCCGCATCGAAGCGCGCGCCCAGCCGCGCCCGCAGCAGCCGCTGCAGCGCCAGCAGGTACAGCGCCGCCTGCACGTCGTAGCGGTGCTGCAGCACGGCTGCGGCCATGGCATCGGCGGTGTAGTCGGCGTCGCGCGTGCCCAGCGCATTGCTCTTGTGGTCGATCACGCCGCATCGGCCGTCGAGCTCGAACACGAGGTCGGCGAAACCCATCAGCAGCCCATGCAGCATGCGCCCGGCCAGCGGCGGCCGCGGCCGGCCGGGCAGCAGGTGCTCGCTGCACAGCGCATCCACGCGCTCGGCGTCCAGGCGCTCCAGCGGCAACCAGAATTCCATCTCCGGCGTGGCGGTGTGCAGCTGCGCCAGCGGCCGGCCCAGCGGCGGCAGCGGCGTGGTCGCCACACGCGCCAGCCAGTCCAGCACCTCGTCGGCTCGGTGGCCCCAGCCCTGGCGCTCGCAGCGCCGGCGCAGCGCCTGCTGCAGCGCGGGCGAGTCCGCGAGCGCGAAACCCTCGCCGGCCAGCCACTCCAGCAGCCCGTGCAGGAAGTTGCCGGCATAGGCGCCACGCGGGAAGCGGTGCCACGGCGCGGCCGAAGGCACCGGCGGCGCGCCCTCGACCGCCGTCCCGGCAGGCTCGTCGTCGCGCAACAGGCGCGGCAGCGCCAGGCCGTCGGCCCCGGCGTCGGGCTCGGCGGACGCCGCCCCCAGGTCGCGCACCAGCGCCGAATAGCTCGTCACCGTCCAGCTGCGGTCGAAGCTCGCGGCATAGGCGCGCGCCGGCGCCAGCGACACTGAAGCGCCGGGCGCGCGCAGCCGGGTCAGCGGCGGCCGCTCGCTGGCCGGTGCCACCAGCGCGATGGCCGGCTGCCCGGCTGCGAAGGCCTGCACGCCGGCCGCAATGCCCTCGGCGTCCAGCGGCCCGGGGCCGCCGAGCAGGCGGCCGAGCGCGCTGTCGGGCCACAGCAGGCGCTTGTATTCCGACAGCGTCGCGGCGCCGACCCACAGCGCATGGCGCGCGCGGGTCAGCGCCACGTACAGCAGCCGCCGGTCCTCGCGCAGGCGCTCCTGCTCGGCCAGCGCGCGCTGCGCCGGGTCGGGCGCCGGCACGGCGCGGCGCAGGCCGTCCGCGCCGGGCACGAAGACCACGCCGTCGCGGCCGGTGTCGCGGAAGTCGGCGGCGAAGGGCAGCAGCACGACCGGGTACTCGAGTCCCTTGCTCTTGTGCACGGTGACGACCTGCACCAGCTCGGCGTCGCTCTCCAGGCGCAGCACCGGCTCGTCGCCGCCGCCGCGGCCGGCTGCGGCGTCGTCGATGGCACGCGCCAGCCAGCGCAGCAGCGCCGCCGGGCCCTCGGCCTGCGCGCTCGCGGCCTGCAGCAGCTCGGCCAGATGCAGCACGTTGGTCAGCCGCCGCTCGCCCTGCGCCGGCAGCGCGAGCCAGCGCGCCGGCAGCCCGAAGGCCTGCAGCGCGCGGCGCAGCATCGCCAGCACGCCCTGCGTGCGCCAGGCCGCGTGCAGCTGCTGCAGCGTCTCGCAGTGGCGGTCCAGCGCGGCCTCGTCGTCGGCCAGCGCACGCAGCTCGTCCAGCGTGCGCGCGAGCAGCGTGCTGGCCAGCGCGGCGCGCACCCCGCGCAGCTCGCGCGGCGAGGCCACGGCCTGCAGCAGGCGCAGCAGGTCGGCCGCCTCGTCGCTGGCGAAGACGCTGTCGCGGTCCGACAGGTAGACCGAGGCGACGCCGCGGCGGCCGAGTGCACGCCGCACCTCGGCCGCCTCGCGACCGCTGCGCACGAGGATCGCGATGTCGGCCGGGCGCAGCGGCACGAGGGGCTCGCCGGGCGCGGTGAATCCGGCCGCGTCGTCGTTCAGCAGCGCGACCACCTGCTCGGCCGCCAGCGCCGCGAAGCGTTCACGCGCGAGCTCGCGGTTCGTCGGCTGCGCGTCGAAGCACAGCGTCAGTGCGGGCAGTGCGCCGCCGCGGCCGACCAGGGTCTCGCGCCGCCCGGCCGCGCCGACCTCGACGAAGGGCAGCGGGTTGCCCTGCCCGCCCGCGTAGCCGAAGGCGCCCTCGGCGTCGCGCCGCTCGGCGCGCAGGAAGAGCCGGTTGACGGCGTCGACCAGCGCCGCGGTCGAGCGCCGGTTGGTCGCCAGCGCATGGTGGCGCCCGGCGGTGGCGGCGCGCGCACGCAGGTAGCTGCCGATGTCCGCGCCGCGGAAGCCGTAGATCGCCTGCTTCGGGTCGCCGATCAGCAGCAACGCCGTGCCGCGCCCGTCGTCGGCGATGCGGTACAGCCGCTCCAGGATCGCCAGCTGCAGCGGCGAGGTGTCCTGGAACTCGTCCACCAGCGCGGCCGGAAACTGCGCGACGATGCGCTCGCGCAGGCGCCGTGCGGCGTCGCCGCGCCGGGCCTCGTCCAGTGCATCGGCCAGGCGCTGCTGCAGGTCGGTGAAGCCCCAGGTGCCGGCGCGTGACTTCAGCGCCTGCAGCCGCGCGGCGATGCCGGCGGCGGCCTGTTCCAGCACGGCGGCCTTCAGCGTGGGCAGGCGCTGGAGCGCCGACTGCAGCGCGGCGAAGTCGTCGAAGCAGCGCGGCGGCGTGGCCTCGTGCCCGGGCAGCAGCACGGCGCGCAGGCCGGCCGGCGTCAGCCGCTCGAGCGCCGTGGCGGTCAGCGGCAGTTCATCGGCTGCTGGGTCGGCGGCCCAGGCCCGCAGCTTGTCCAGCCAGCCGCCGTAGGTCGCGGGCTTGAGCTTGGACTTGACGAAGGGACAGGCCGGCGCGGCGAGCTGCTCGTCCAGCCAGCGCTGCATCTCGTCCGCATGCCCGACCCAGCCGGCCTTGAGGTCCCCCAGCTCCGCGGCGCGCCGCGCGTGATGGGCCGCGACGGCCTCAGCCAGCGTGGCCGCGGCGGCGGCCGGCGGCCGCTCCAGCAGCGGCCGCACGCGGCCTTGCAGCGCGTCGACGCTGCCCAGCACCGGCAGCACCTCAGCCAGCGTCTCGTCGTCCAGCGCATAGACCTGCTGGCGCCACCAGTCGCGCACGGCCTCGGCGCGCAGCCGGCTCTCGTCGGGCAGCAGGTCCTCGGCGAAGCCGCCGCCGCCGTCGAAGGCGTGTTCGCGCAGCATGCGCTGGCACCAGGCGTCGATGGTCGTCACCGCCGCCTCGTCCATGGCCTCGGCGGCGCCGGCCAGGCGCCAGGCGGCCTGGCGGCGCGCCTCGCCTTCGGGGTAGGCGGCCAGCAGCCGCGGCAGGAAGTCGTCGTCGTCGCGCGCCGCGGCCTCGCCGCGGAAGACCGCGGCCGCCTCGGCCAGGCGGCGGCGGATGCGATCGGCGAGTTCGCGCGTGGCCGCACGCGTGAAGGTCATCACCAGGATCTCGGCCGGCGCCAGCGGCCGCGCCGGCCGCGCGCCCGGCTCGCCGTGCCCCAGCACCAGGCGCAGCACCAGCGCGGCGATGGTCCAGGTCTTGCCGGTGCCGGCGCTGGCCTCCACGAGCCGGCTGCCGGCCAGCGGCAGGGTCAGCGCGTCCAGCGTCTGCACGTCGGCGCTCATGCCGCGTTCTGCGCGCCGGCGTCCGCCATGTCGTCGTCGGCGACCGCGGCACCTTCCAGCCCCTGCAGCGACACCTGCGCGGCGAGCCAGCCGCGGTAGGCCGCATAGAGACGCGTCGTCGCCGCCTCGTAGCCGGGCGCCGCCGCCAGCGTCTCGTAGTCCGGGAACAGGCGTGCCAGACAGGGCTCGCGGCCCTCGCCCGGCGGGCCGCCGTGACCGCTGCCCTCGTAGACGGTCCTCGCCGACCCGTCGTCCGCCAGCAAGGCCAGGCCCGTGCGCAGCGCGGTCGGCCAGGGCTCGTCGCCCGCGGCGGAGGCGGCCGCGGCCTGCATCAGGTCCAGCAGCGTGGCGCGGGCCTGCGGCGCCTCGTCCGCCGCCAGCGGCGCGACGGTCGCCACCGCATCGGCGCCGACCAGCACCGCGGCCACGGCCTCGCCGGTGGCCGCGGCGGCCAGCAGCCGCAACCAGGTCTCGACGAATTTCTCGGGACGGGGCTGCGGGTCCTTCTTCCCCTTGGCGATGCGGCTGGCACGCAGGTCGATCAGCACCGGGCCGCCCGCGCCGGCGCGCAGGCCCTCGAGCACGTCGTCGAACACCAGCCCCGGCTGCTGCGGGTGCGGCAGCCACAGCGTGCGCCGGTCCAGCGGCAGCGCATGCTGCAGCAGCAGGCGCTGCACCTGCGCCAGCATCGGCGCCAGCTCGGCGGCCAACTCGCCCGCCGCGTGGCGCCCGGGCGCCGCCAGCGGCAGCCGGCCGGCGCGGGCCTCGCGCGCCAGACGGCGCTGCACCAGCGTGGCGACGTCGGCCCGCGGGTCCTCGTCGAAGCGACGGCGCGCGGCCTGCAATGCATCGTCCAGCAGCTGCCAGCGGTCCAGCCCGGCCAGCGCGAAGGGCTCGTCGTCGGGCACCGGCGCGGCCTGCTCGGGAAAGCTGACCTGCAGGCGCTGGCGGAAGAAGTCCTTCACCGGATTGCGCAGGAAGTCGGCCAGGCGGCGGAGGGTCAGCGGCGCCGTGGCCGCGGCATCCAGCGCCGCTGCCGGCGCCGCGGCATGCGGCGCAGCGGCCGCCGGCGCCTCGTGCGCGCTGCGCCATTCGTCGGCGTAGGTGAAGAGCTGCGAGCCGGGCTCGAAATAGCGCCGGCCGAAGGGCTGCAGCGGATGTTCGGTGGTGCGTGCCTTCACCACGTCCTCGCCCCACACCGCGGCGAGGTGGTCGCGCAGCTGCGCCACCAGCACCGAGGGCGGCTGCTCGCTGTTGTCGCGCACGCTGCGCCCGGCCCAGCTGAGGTAGAGCACGCGGCGCGCGGCGAGCAGCGCGTCCAGCATCAGCTGGCGGTCGTCGTCGCGGCGCGAGCGGTCGCCGGGCCGCGCCTGGCCCGGCAGCGCCATCAGGTCGAAGTCGCTGCGCGGCCCGCGGCGCGGGTAGTCGCCGTCGTTCATGCCGAGCAGGCACACCACCTCGAAGGGCACCGCGCGCAGCGGCAGCAGCGTGCAGAAGGTGACGCCGCCGGCGCGGAAGCGGCGCGCGCCGCCGGGCGCGCCCGGGTCGTCGACGGCTTCGGGCCAGGCCTCGCGCACGACGTCCAGGGCGAGCGGCTCGGCCAGGCCGGCGTCCTCGCAGTCCTGCAGCCACTGCGCCAGCGCCTCGTCCAGCGCGGCGAGCAGCGCCCGTTCGCCGTCGTCGGCCGCGGTGAAGAAGCCGGTGAGGAGCGCACGCAGCCGCTCGCCCCAGCCGGCCGGCGGCGCCGGCGTGCGCGCCAGCATCCACCAGCGCTGCAGGGCCTGCAGCAGCTCGGCCAGCGCACCGACGAGGCCGGCGCCCAGGCCGCCGACCTCGGCTTGCGGCTCGACGGTGGGCTCCTGCGCATCGGCCGGCAGCTCGCCCGCGGCGTAGCCCATCAGCAGGCGGTCCAGCGCGAACGACCAGGTGTTGGCGTCGCCGCAGCCTTCGAGGCCGAGCGAGCGCCGGTGCGCCGCCGACAGCCCCCAGCGCGCGCCGGCGCCTTCGGCCCAGGCCAGCAGCGCCGGCAGGTCCGCCTCGGCGATGCCGAAGCGGCGCGCCAGCGCCGGCAGCTGCAGCAGGTCGGCGATCTCGCCAAAGCCGGCGCGCTGCTGCGGCAGCCGCAGCAGCCATTCCAGCGCCACCAGCAGCGGGTGCTGGCCGCGCGCGCCGAGGTCGGCGATGCCCCAGGGGATATGTCGCGCATGGCCGCGCGGATGGGCCCCGAAGACAGCGCGGATGGCCGGCGCGAAGCCGGCGATGTCCGGCACCATCACGACCACCTGGCGCGGCGCCAGCGCAGCGCCGCCCGGCGGCTGCGCGAACAGGTGCAGCAGCTGGTCGTGCAGGATCTCCACCTCGCGCTGCGCACCGTGCGCGACGTGGAAGACGATGGAGCGGTCGTCCGCGGCCGGCGGCCGCGCCGCGGCGCGCTGCTCGGCCACCGGCACGAGGTCGCGCACGGCGGCCTGCACCTGCGCCAGCAGCGTGTCGCCCGGCCCCTCGTCGAAGAGGTCCACGCGCGGCAGCGCGAAGCGCCGGCGCGCGGCCTCGGCGTCGTCGAAGGCGTCGAGCTGGCGCACGAAGTCGCGCGCCTGGCGGCCCCAGGCGGCGAGCAGCGGGTGGCCATGGGCATGCAGCTCGGCGGGGTCGACGCTGTCGAGCTCGCGCCCTTCGCGCAGCGGCTGGCGGCGGCGTTCGGCGCGCAGCAGTTCGCGGCCCTCGATCAGGTCGGCCCAGTGGTAGCGGCAGGGATTGGGCACCGCCAGCAGCACCTGCACGTGGCGCGACATCGCGGCCAGCGCCTGCAGCGCCTGCAGCGGGATATGCGTGCTGCCGAACAGCACCACCCGGCGCGGCAGCGCGCGCGCGACCTGCGCGCCGCCGGTCTCCAGCGCGTGCAGGAAGCGGCGGTGCAGCGCCGGCCGCGCCGCCGCGGCCTGCTCCGCCGGCAGCCGCGCCAGCAGCGCGCGCCACAGCCGCGGCTGCCAGCGCTGGTCGGCCGGCAGCGGCAGGCTGCGGCCGTCGGCGGCGCGCAGGCGCTCGTCGCCGCGCGCCCAGTCGTCCAGCCAGTCGGCCCGGTAGACCTGGTACTGGTCGAAGAGGTCCGCCAGCTGCCGCGCCAGCAGCAGGCGGCGCAGCGCGTCGCCCTCCGGCCCCAGGAAGCCGGCAACCGGCGCGAATTCGGCCTGGTGCACCAGCCCGGGCAGCAGCGCCATCAGCGACCAGGCCAGCGGCTGCTTGTCCAGCGCGCTGCGCGCCGGCACCGCGCCGCGGCCCAGCACCGCGCGCCAGCTGCGCCACAGGAAGCGCGCCGGCAGCTCCACGCGCGTGGCGGCGCACACGCCCAGCGCGCCGGCCAGCTCGGCCTTGAACCACTCGGCCATGCCGTTGCTGGGCACCAGCACGACCTCGTGCTCCAGCGGCGCCAGCGGGTGGCGCGCCAGCCAGCCGAAGACCGCCTCGGCCAGCGCCTCGAGGCGGTTGCCGTGCAGCACCAGCAGGCCGGGGGTGAGCGTTTCGGTCATGGTCCGGGGGCGATCGCGAAGCCGCGAGCATGCCACCCGGGTGGCTCGCCGGCCGAGCCAGCGCCGCGCCCGGTGCGGGCCGGGGCGCTGCCGCGCGGCACCTCATTCGCTTTTCGCATCAGCAAGCTCGGATTCCTTCGTGGCCTGCCGCAGGCCGGCTGCCTACAGTCGGCTTCCTCGTTTTCCCTGAACCGCCAGCGGCCCGCCGGCCCTGGCCAGGAGTGCCCCGTGTCCAAGGACCCCTCCCGCCGCCGCCTGCTGGGTGCGCTCGCCCTGTCGCCTCTCGCGCCGCTCGCGCCCATCGCGGCCCTGGCCCCATTCGCCGCCCGCGCGCAGGCCGCGGCCAGCCTGCTCAACGTCAGCTACGACGTCAGCCGCGAGTTCTACAAGGACTACAACGCCGTCTTCGCCGCGCACTGGAAGAAGACCACCGGCCAGGTCCTCACGCTCAACCAGAGCCACGGCGGCAGCAGCCGGCAGGCGCGCAGCGTGGCCGACGGCCTGCAGGCCGACGTGATCACGATGAACCAGCACAACGACATCGACATCCTGCACGCGCGGGGTGGCCTGGTGCCGGCGGACTGGGCGAAGCGGCTGCCGCACAACGCCAGCCCCACCACCAGCGTCAGCGTGATCCTGGTGCGCAAGGGCAACCCGAAGAACATCCGCGGCTGGAACGACCTCGGGCGCGACGGCGTCTCGGTCATCATCCCCAACCCCAAGACCAGCGGCAACGGCCGCTACACCTACCTCGCGGCCTGGGGCTCGGCGGTCAAGGGCGGTGTCTCGCAGGAGGCGGCCCGTGCGCTGGTGACGCGCATCTTCGCCAACGTGCCGGTGCTGGACGGCGGCGGCCGCGGCGCCACCACCACCTTCGCGCAGCGCAAGCTGGGCGACGCGCTGGTCACCTTCGAGAGCGAGGCGCCGCTGATCACGCGCGAATTCGGCGACGACTTCGAGCTCGTCTACCCGCAGCGCACGATCCTGGCCGAGAACCCGGTGAGCGTGGTCGACGCGGTGGTCGACAAGCGCGGCACGCGCAAGCTGGCCGAGGCCTACCTGCAGTTCCTGTACAGCGAAGAGGGCCAGGAGGTCGCCGCGAGGCACAACCTGCGCCCGCGCTCGCCCAAGGTGCTGGCGAAGTACGCCCGGCAGTTTCCGAAGGTCGACACCTTCACGGTGGACGAGGTCTTCGGCGGCTGGACGCAGGCGCAGAAGGACCACTTCAACGACGGCGCCAGCTACGACCAGGTGATCCTGGCCGCCAAGGGCCGATGATGTTGGCCCCCAGGCTCGTCGCTTCACGCCTTCGCCACCCCCCGGGGGGGCTGCGCCGCCTTGGGGCGGCCCGGCGGCGGCGCGATCTCGCTTGGGTCCAGCAGTGATCCTGCGTCGTGCGCTGCTCAAGCGCCACTCGGTGCTGCCGGGCTTCGACCTGGCGCTGGGCTTCGCGCTGCTGTACATCAGCCTGATCGTGCTGATCCCGCTGTCGGCGGCCTTCCTGAAGACCTTCACGCTGACCTGGCAGCAGTTCCTGGACGCCACGACCACGCCGCGCGTGATGGCCAGCTACCGGCTGAGCTTCGGCGCCAGCTTCCTGGCCGCGGCGCTGAATGCCGTCTTCGGCCTCGTCGTGGCCTGGATGCTGGTGCGCTACAGCTTCCCGGGCAAGCGTCTCGTCGACGCGATGGTGGACCTGCCCTTCGCGCTGCCCACCGCGGTGGCCGGCATCGCGCTGACCGCGATCTGGGCCGAGAACGGCACGCTGGGCCAGTGGCTGCCGTTCAAGGTGAGCTTCACGCCGCTGGGGGTGTGGGTGGCGCTGGTCTTCATCGGCCTGCCCTTCGTGGTGCGCACGGTGCAGCCGGTGCTGGAGGACGTGAACCGTGAACTCGAGGAAGTGGCCGCGACGCTGGGCGCCAGCCGCTGGCAGACCTTCGCCAAGGTCATCTTCCCGATCGTGATGCCGGCGCTGCTGACCGGCTTCGCACTCGCCTTCGCGCGCGCCCTGGGCGAATACGGCAGCGTGATCTTCATCGCGGGCAACATGCCGATGGTCAGCGAGATCACGCCGCTGCTGATCATCACCAAGCTCGAGCAGTACGACTATGCCGGCGCCACCGCGATCGCCGTGGTGATGCTGGTGGTGAGCTTCGTGCTGCTGCTGGTGATCAACCTGCTGCAGGCCTGGGCGCGGCGGCGGCAGGGGGGCCTGGCATGAATACCGCCGTGATCGCCGGCCCGGCCGCCGGCGCCGGCGTGGCGCCGCGGCGCATCGCCACCGCCACCACCGAGTCGCCCTGGGTGCGGCGGCTGGTCATCGGGACCGGGCTCGGCTTCATGACCCTGTTCCTGTTCATCCCGCTGGCCAGCGTCTTCCACGAGGCCCTGAAGAAGGGCTGGGACGTCTACCTGGCCGCCATCACCGAGCCCGACGCGCTGTCGGCGATCAAGCTCACGCTGATCGCCGCCGGCATCAGCGTGCCGATGAACCTGCTGTTCGGGCTGGCCGCGGCCTGGGCCATCGCGAAGTTCGAGTTCCGCGGCAAGAGCACGCTGCTGACGCTGATCGACCTGCCCTTCAGCGTGAGCCCGGTGATCGCCGGCCTGATCTACGTGCTGGTCTTCGGGCTGCAGGGCTGGTTCGGCGCCTGGCTGATCGAGCACGACCTGAAGGTCATCTTCGCGGTGCCGGGCATCGTGCTGGCCACGGTGTTCGTGACCTTCCCCTTCGTCGCGCGCGAGCTGATCCCGCTGATGCAGGCGCAGGGCATCGAGCAGGAGGAGGCGGCGCGCGTGCTGGGCGCCGGCGGCTGGCAGATCTTCTGGCGCGTGACGCTGCCCAACGTGAAGTGGGCGCTGCTGTACGGCGTGATCCTGTGCAACGCGCGGGCGATGGGCGAGTTCGGCGCGGTCAGCGTGGTCAGCGGCCACATCCGCGGCCAGACCAACACGATGCCGCTGCACATCGAGATCGTCTACAACGAATACCAGTTTGCGGCCGCCTTCGCGGTGGCCAGCCTGCTGGCGCTGCTGGCACTGCTGACGCTGGTGCTGAAGTTTCTGGTCGAGCAACGGGTCAGGGGCCAGAAGCGCGAAGCCCATGGCCGCGCGGAGTGAACGATGAGCATCGAAGTACGCAAGCTGTACAAGGCCTTCGGCAAGACCGTCGTCTGCGACCACCTAGACCTCACCGTGCCCTCGGGCGAGCTGGTGGCGCTGCTGGGCCCCTCGGGATCCGGCAAGACGACGCTGCTGCGCATCATGGCCGGGCTGGAGGTGCCCGACCGCGGCCAGGTGCTGTTCCACGGCGAGGACACCACCGGCGCCGACGTGCGCGAGCGCAACGTCGGCTTCGTCTTCCAGCACTATGCGCTGTTCAACCACCTGACGATCTTCGAGAACGTGGCCTTCGGGCTGCGGGTGCGGCCGCGCACGGCCAAGCCGGGTTCGAATGTCGCGAGCCGGCCTTCCGAGGCGCAGATCCGCGACAAGGTCATGCAGCTGCTGCAGCTGGTGCAGCTGGACTGGCTGGCCGACCGCTACCCGCACCAGTTGAGCGGCGGGCAGCGCCAGCGCATCGCGCTGGCCCGCGCGCTGGCCGTGGAGCCCAAGGTGCTGCTGCTGGACGAGCCCTTCGGCGCGCTGGACGCCAAGGTGCGCAAGGAGCTGCGCCGCTGGCTGCGCCGGCTGCACGACGAAGTGCACGTGACCAGCGTCTTCGTCACCCACGACCAGGACGAGGCGATGGAGGTCGCCGACCGCATCGTCGTGATGAACGAGGGCCGCATCGAGCAGGTGGGCGCGCCCGACGAGGTCTACGACCACCCGGCCACGCCCTTCGTGCTGCAGTTCCTGGGCGACGTCAACCTGTTCCACGGCCGCAGCGAGCATGCGCCGGGCGGCGGCGACCTGGTCAAGGCCGGCCCGCAGGACACGGTGTACGTGCGGCCGCACGAGCTGGAGATCGTCGGCGAGCGCGTTGAGGGCGCCTGGGCGGCCACGCTGAGCCAGACGCTGACCGTGGGCGCGGCCACGCGCATCGAGTTCAGGCGCGACGGCGCCGAGGGCTACCTGGACGTGGAGCTGCCGCGCGCGGAATTCGTCGCGCTGCGCGAGCGGCTGCGGCTGGAGCGCGGAAGCCGTGTGTGGCTCAGGCCCCGCCGCGTGACGCGGTTTGCCGCGGCCACGTGAAGCGGCCGCGGCCCGCGTGCGGGACACGCGGGCCCCTCCGCCCCGGCTCGGCCCGCAGGCCGCGCTCAGCGAACGAACTGGTCGACGTAGGTGGCGCCGAGTCCGCAGTCGCGGTAGTGGCGGCGGCACATCTCGATCTTCGTGAAGACGTCCTCGTAGCCGGTGGTGCGGCCCTGCTCGTCCACGTAGACCATCGCACCGGCGATGTTGAAGAAGGTGATCATCTCCGGCGCGCCCCCGCTGGCCTCGTCCACCACCAGCGTGTGGATCTCGCCCGGCGGCTCGTAGACGAAGCTGCCCTCTGACGCGACCCAGTCGTGCTCCAGGTAGCGCCAGCTGCCGCGGATGACGTAGCCGGTGACCCAGCTCGGGTGGATGTGGCGCGAGAGCACGCCGCTCCTGCGCACCCGCAGCAGGTTGCACCAGCTGCCGGTGACGGTGTTGAGCAGCAGCGGCCGGAACCACACGTTCTCGGCCTGCGGCACCCAGACGCGCTCGTCGTCGGGAATCGCCTGCACGGCGATCTCCGGCCGGATGCCGGGCAGCTGCACGATCATGGCGAGACCTCCAGGTTCAGGTGATCAGGTAGCCGCCGTCCACCGGCAGCACGGCGCCGGTGACGAAGCGCGCCGCGTCGCTGGCCAGGAACAGCACCGGCCCGGCGACATCCTCCGGCGTTCCCCAGCGGCCCAGCGGCGTGCGCGCCAGGATGGGTGCGCTGCGCGCCGGGTCGTCCTGCAGCGCCTGCGTCAGCGGCGTGGCGATCCAGCCCGGGGCGATGGCATTGACCCGGATGCCCTCGGCCGCGTAGGCGATGGCCAGGCTCTTGGTCAGCTGCGCCACGCCGCCCTTGCTGGCGCTGTAGCCGGGCACCAGGCCGCCGCCGAAGAAGCTGAGCATCGAAGCGGTGTTGACGATGCAGCCGCGGCGCGCCGCCAGCAGCGGCCGCGCCGCGGCGCACACGCGCATCGTGCCGACGAGGTTGATGTCCAGCACCTCGGCGAAGACCGCCGGGTCGTGCTCGGCGCCGCGGCGGATGACGCCGGCGCAGTTGACCACGACGTCCAGCGTGTCGAAGCCGCCCAGCAGCGCGGCGACGGCGGCGGCGTCGCGCACGTCCAGCACGCGGTGCGCGACCGCCGGGTCGGCCGGGTCGGCGGCGGCGACATCGGCCGCGGTGGCGCCGGTGGCCAGCACGCGGTCGCCGGCGGCGGCGAAGGCGCGCGCGATGCCGGCGCCGATGCCGCTGGTGCCGCCGGTGACGAGCACCTGCCGGCCGCTCATGCGTGCGCCTCCAGCGCCGCGCGCACCTCGGCGGCGCGCGGGATCGGCGCCACCGCGCCGTAGCCCTGGGTGGACAGCGCGGCGGCGGCCGCCGCGTAGCGCCCGGCCTCGAGCAGCGCATCGCCGGCGATCCAGCGTGCCGCGAAGGCACCGCCGAAAGTGTCGCCGGCGCCGGTGGCGTCCACCGGCGTGCAGGGGAAGGGTGCGATGCGGTGCCGCTCGTCGGTGCTGGCCACCAGCGCGCCCTGCGCGCCGAGCTTCAGCGCGACGACGCGTGCGCCCAGCGCCAGGCAGTGGTCGGCGATCGCGTCGGGGTCGGTCAGGCCGGTGATGGCGCTGATGTCGTCCAGGCTCGGCAGGCACAGGTCCACGCGCCGCATCACGTCGCTCATCACCGCACGCGCGCGGTCCAGCGACCACAGCTTCAGGCGCAGGTTGGTGTCGAAGGACACCGCCACGCCGGCGGCGCGCGCGGTCTCGATGGCCGCATAGCCGGCGTCGCAGGCGCTGGCGGAGAGGGCCAGCGAGATGCCCGACAGGTGCAGCAGCTTCGCGCGCGCGATGCGCTCGCGCGGCAGGTCCGCCGGCGCATAGCGGCTGGCCGCCGAGCCGGCGCGGAAGAAGTGGAAGTGGTGGCCGCGCTCGTCGTGGGTGACGAAGTAGATCGCGGTGAAAGCCGCGGCGTCGGTGCGCACGTCCGCCTGGTCCACGCCCTCGGCCTGCCACAGCGCGCGCAGCAGGCGGCCGTAGGGGTCGTCGCCGAGCGCGCTGACGTAGCCCGTGCGCGCACCCTGGCGCGCCGCGGCGACCGCGAAGTTGCTGGTGTCGCCGCCGAAGCCCTGCTGGTACAGGCGGCCGCCCTGCTCGCCGGTCTGGTTGAACTCGACCATCGCCTCGCCGTAGGCGAGGATGTCGGGCACCTCGTCGTCGTGCGCGTCCATGCCGGCAGTATCGCGGCCCGCGCCCTCAGATGCGGCCGTATTTCGCCAGGCCCTTGCGCAGCGACTTCTCGGCGATGATGAGCCGGGCCTGCTCGAGCTCGCGCGCGTCGATCTCCTGCGCCAGCTTCAGCACCTCGGCGGCCTGCGCGCGCGGCACGACGACGACGCCGTCGACGTCGCCGACGATCAGGTCGCCCGGGTGCACGAGGATGCCGCCCACGCGCACCGGCACCTGCGCGGCCACCGTGCGGTAGCGGCCCAGCGTCGTGCCCGGGCTGACCGAGCGCGCGTAGACCGGGAAGCCGTAGTCGCGGCGGATCTCCACCAGGTCGCGCACGCCGCCGTCGAGCACCGCGCCGACATGCCCGTTGGCCACCGCGCCGGCCGTCATCAGCCCGCCCCACACGGCGACCTCCGACTGCCCGCCCTCGATGGCGATGACGATCACGCTGCCCGCCGGCGCCTCGTCGATGAGGTCCAGCGCGTGCTGCGGCGGCAGCACCTCGTCGGTGGCGGCCTCCAGCACGGTGGCCGCGGGGCCGCAGATGCGCGCGTCGTTGATGCGCGGCTTGATCACGCTGTCCATGTAGCCGCGCCGGCCGCAGACCTTGTCCACGGCGTCGGCGATCGACGCGACGGCCACGGTCCTGAAGGCTTCGATCAGATCTTGCATGGCGGTTGCCTCGGAGTGGGAGTGCGGGGAACGGTGGCCGCCGCGCCGCGGGCGCGCCGGCCTCACCAGGGGTTGAGCCAGTGGCGCGGCGGCTCGCCGCGCAGCAGGCGCACGACCTCCTCGGCGGCCAGGCGCTGCAGGTCGCGCATGGCCTCCTCGCTGTACCAGCCGATGTGGTTGGAGACGGCCACGTTGTCCAGCGCGAAGAGGGGGTGCCGCGGGTCCGGCGGCTCGGTCTCGAAGACGTCGAGCCCGGCGCCGGCCAGCCGGCCCGCGGCCAGCGCGGCGTGCAGCGCGTCGAGCTCGACGAGGCCGCCGCGCGCGGTGTTGACGAGGATCGTGGTGGGCTTCATCAGCGCCAGGCGCCGGGCGTCGATCAGGCGCCGCGTCTGCGGCGTCAGCGGCAGGTGCAGCGAGACGAGGTCGGCCTCGGCACACAGCGTGTCCAGGTCGGCATGCTCGCAGCCCGCGGGCAGCACCGCGCGCGGGTCGTGCACGAGCACGCGCGCGAAGCCGAAGCCGGCCAGCATCTCGTGGGTGCGCTGCGCGATGCGTCCGTAGCCGACCAGCCCCAGCGTGCGCCCGCGCAGCCGGTGCATGGGCGCCAGCACGCCGGTGCTCCAGCGGCCGGCGCGCACCTCGCGGTCGTGCAGGCGCAGCCGGCGCACCACGGCCAGGGCCAGCGCGACGGTCTGCGTGGCCACCTCGTCGGTGCCGTAGTCCGGCACGTTGGCCACCTTGATGCGACGCTCGCGCGCCGCCTGCTGGTCGATGTTGTCGACGCCGATGCCGTAGCGCACGATGCCGCGGCCGCGCGCCATGGCCTCGATGGCCGCGCGCGGCAGCGGCGATTCGCGCACCAGCACGACGGTCGCGTCGCGCACCGCCTGCACCGCCGCCGCCGCGCTGCCGCGCACCGGGCGCAGCTCGAAGCGCGCGCCGGCGGCGCCCAGCAGCGCGTGCTCCTGGTCGTAGTCGGCGTAGCCGTCGTCGATGGCGACGACGAGCGGGACCTCGGGCGGCGCGCCGGCGGGCATGGACTGCGGCATCGCTGCGCTGGCGGCGCGCTCAGCGGCGCGTGGCCTCGATGGCCTTGAACAGGTCGTCGACGTAGGCCTTGCCGATCTCCGCCTCGGCCCACTGGCGCACCGGCGGCTGGGCCAGGCGGCGGAACTCGCCGAGCTGCGCCGCGGTCGGCACGTGGACCTGCATGCCCAGGCCTTCCAGGATGGTCTTCGCGTTGCGGTCCTGCTCGGCCGTCATGCGGCGGTGGATGTCCTTGGCCTTGGCCACGCCCTCGTCGACTGCCTTGCGCTCGGCGGCGGACAGGCCCTGGTAGAAGCGGTCGTTGACCATGTACGCGTGCACCGACCACACGTGGCCGTCCAGCGTGGCGTACTTCTGGTGCTGGTGCAGGCTGGCGGCGATGATGTTGGTGACGCCGTTCTCCTGGCCGTCCACCACCTTCTGCTGCAGCGCCGTGGGCAGCTCGGCCCAGGGGATGGCCGAGGCCGACGCCCCCAGCGACTCGACCAGCGCCTTGAACACCGGCGAGGGCTGGATGCGGATCTTCATGCCCTTCATGTCGGCCGGCGTCTGGATCGGGCGCAGGCTGTTGGTGAAGTGGCGCACCCCGTTGTCGGCCACCGCCAGCATGCGGATGCCGGTCTTCTTCGCCATGTCGTCGGAGAAGCCCTTCAGCCACGGCGAGTCGTACACGCGCCAGGCGTGTTCGTGGTTGTCGTAGAGGAAGGGAATGCCGAGCACGCCGATCGGCTTGTGCACGGTGGCGATGGCGCCGTCGTGCGCCACGGCCAGCTCCAGCGTGCCCAGGCGCAGGCCCTCCATCGTGGGCTGGTCGCGGCCGAACTGGCCGGCCGGGAAGATCTCCACCTTGACCGAGCCGTTGGTCGCCTTCTCCACGTGCTCCTTGAAGGCCAGCGCCGCAGCGTGCTTGGGCTGGTCGTCCTTGGCCGGCTGGAAGTGGGCGTACTTCAGCAGCTTCTGCGCATGCGCCGGCGGCAGCGCCAGGCCCAGCGCGGCGGCCAGCGTGGCCAGCAGCGCGACGGTTCTCTTCTTCATGCCTGTCTCCTTGGTCGTTGGGGTGGAAGGGGGTCAGCGGGCGTAGCCGAACCACGCCGGCACCGTGGTGCTCAGCGGCGGCCACAGGACGACGGCGAGCAGCACCACCAGCTGCGCTGCCAGCAGCGGCAGCACGGCACGCGCCAGCCGTTCGAGCTTGACGCGGGCGACGCTGCTCATCACGAAGAGCACGCCGCCGACCGGCGGCGTGATCAGGCCCACCGTCAGGTTCAGCACCAGGGCCATCGCGAAGTGCAGCGGATGGATGCCGAACTGCTCGGACAGCGGCGCCAGCACCGGCACCAGGATGATGACCGCCGGCAGCGTGTCGATGAACAGCCCGCAGGCGAGCACGAAGACCATCACGATCAGCATGATCAGCAGCGGGTCGCTGGTCAGCCCGCCGATGCCCGCGGCCAGCGCCTGCGGGATCTGCAGCAGCGTCAGCAGCCAGGCGAAGAGCGAGGCCATCGCGACGATCAGCAGCGCCGCGCTGCTGACCAGGCCGCTCTGCAGCAGCACCTTGGCGATCAGCCGCGCATTCAGCGTGCGCGTGACGAACAGGCCGACGAAGAGCGCGTAGAACACCGCCACCGCCGACGCCTCGGTCGGCGTGAACAGACCGCTGAGGATGCCGGCGATGATGATCGCGGGCATCGCCAGCACCGGCAGCGCCCGCCACAGCGCGCGCAGCCGCTCGCGCCAACCCATCGGCGCATGGGCCGCGCCGTAGCCGCGCCGCACCGAGATCCAGTGGTTCATCGCCATCAGCGCGCCGCCGAGCAGCAGCCCGGGCACCACGCCGGCGAGGAACAGCCCCGCCACGGTGACGCGCGGGTCGGTCAGCGCGTAGATGACCATGATGATCGACGGCGGGATGATGGGCCCGATCACCGCGGTGGCCGCCGACAGCGCGGCGGCGTAGTCGCGGTCGTAGCCGCTGCGCGCCATCATGCGCGTCTCCACCGCGCCCGGGCCCGCGGCGTCGGCGAGCGCCGAGCCGCTGATGCCGGCGAACATCATCGAGGTCACGACGTTGACGTGGCCCAGCCCGCCGCGGATGTGGCCGACGATGGCGTTCGCGAAGCGCAGCAGCGCGGTCGTGATGCCGCTGGCCGTCATCAGGTCCGCGGCGAGGATGAAGAAGGGCACCGCCATCAGCGGGAAGGAGTTGATGCCGTCGAAGAAGCGCTGCGGCACCGACAGCAGCGACAGCCGGCCCTCGACCACCAGCGCCAGCAGCCCGGCGCCGCCCATCGCGAAGGCGATCGGCACGCCGACGAGCAGCGCGACGGCGAACACGCCGAACAGCACCAGCGTCATGCCAGCTCCTCGTCGCCGGAGAGATCCTCGGGCTGCTCGAAGCGCCGCTCGACGAAGCGGCGCCAGAACAGCAGCAGGTGCAGCAGCACGCCGGCGGCGCCGATGGGGATGGCGAGGTAGGGCAGCCCGGTGGGCAGGCCCATCACCGGCGTCTCCTGGCTCCAGGTGAAGGCCGCGATCTGCACGCCCAGCACCAGCAGCACCAGCATGAACAGCGCCAGCGCCAGCGCGATCAGCGTGCGCAGCAGGCGCTGCAGCGCCGCGGGCAGCAGGTCCTGCAACGAGTCCACCGAGACATGGCGGCCTTCGCGCAGCGCCAGCCCGGCACCGAGATAGGCCACCCAGATCATCTGGATCTGCGTCAGCTCCTCGACCCAGATGATCGAGTGATTGAAGACGTAGCGCGTGACGACGTTGAGGAAGACCAGCACCGCCATCGACGCCATCAGCGCCACGACGAGCGCCTGGTTGGTGCGCACGAAGGCGTGTTCGAGCCGGTCGAGCAGGCCCTGCGCGGCGGCCGGCGGCACCGGGGCTCCGGCGGCGGCGCGTGCCTGCGTGGCGCCGGCGGGTGTTTCGCCGGGCTTGCCGCTGGAGCCGGAAGGCATCATCATTGCGCGGCGGATCGTATCTGATATATCAGATGCCGCATCGGTTCTAACCCCTATACTGCCGACGACCGGACCATCTGCGCCATGACCGAACCGCTGCGCCTCGAGCGCCCGCAACTGCTGACCGAGCTGGCCTGCGAGCGCATCCGCGAGGCCATCGTCGGCGGCGAGCTCAAGCTCGGCGAGCAGGTCTCCGAGGCGCAGCTCGCGGCCCGCCTGGGCGTGAGCAAGACGCCGGTGCGCGAGGCGCTGCTGCGCCTGAAGGGCGACGGGCTGGTGGAGATCCACCCCCAGCGCGGCACCTTCGTCTTCCGGCTCACGCCGGCGCAGGTGGGGCAGCTGTGCAGCTACCGCGCGATGGTGGAGACGGCCGCGCTGCGCGAGGCCTTCGCCGCCGACGCCGCCGGGCTCGCGCGCGAGTGGTCCCGCTGCGTGGCCGAGATGCGCAAGGCCGAGCGCGCGCGCGACCTGCGTGCGCTGGCGCGCATCGACATGGACTTCCACCGGCAGCTCTTCGAGCATTGCCACGACGGCTACCTGTGCGCCGGCTACGAGATCGTGCGCTCGCAGCTGGTGGCGCTGCGCCACCGCTCGCCGATCACCAATGCGGTCAGCAGCCACCAGGTGCTGGTGGACGCGCTGGCCGCCGGCGACGTGGACCGCGCCTGCGCGCTGCTGCGCGAGCACGTGCTGGAGAACGAGCCGCGCTACCGCGCGGCGTGCGGGGGGGTCTGACGATGCGATTCCTGCGCTGCGCCGCGCCCGGCCTGCTCGTGGCGCTGCTCGTGGCCTGCGGCGGCGCACGGGCGCAGACGGCCGCCGCGCCGACGGTGGAGACCGTGGTGCTGTCCATGTCCAACGTGCACCTCGTGCGCGGCGAGCGGGTCGTGCTGGTCGACGCCGGCGGCAAGGGCGACCTCGCGGCGCTGGAAGCGGCGCTGACCGCGCGCGGCATCGCGTGGAAGGACATCGCCGCCGTCGTGCTGACGCACGGCCACGCCGACCATGCCGGGCTGGCGGCCGAGATCCGGCGGCGCAGCGGCGCCGCGCTCGTGCTGGGCGAAGGCGACGTGCCGATGGCCGCCGCCGGCCACAACGACGAGCTGCAGCCGACCAACTTCACCGCGCGCATCCTGAAGCAGTTTGCGCTGGATCCGCGCTACGAGGCCTTCGCGCCCGATGTCGCGGTCGGGGCGACGCCCGTCGACCTCGCTCCCTACGGGGTGCAGGGCACGGTGCGCCAGTGGCCGGGCCACACGCCGGGCTCGCTGGTCGTCGAACTGCCCGACGGCCGCGCCTTCGTCGGCGACCTGATGCTCGGCGGCTGGCTGGGCGGCCGCGTGTTCGCGACCCGCCCCGGCGAGCACTACTTCCACGCCGACCGCACACGCAACCGCGCCAACGTGCAGGCGCTGCTGCAGCGCCCGATCACGACGTACTTCCTCGGCCATGGCGGGCCGGTGACGCGCGAGGCGGTGCAGCGCAGCTTCGGCCCTTGACGCCTCTACTGCCCGCGAGGCAGTCCACGGCGCCCGAAGCGGCACCCGGATGTTTGCGTGTCGCTCGTGCGGACGACCAAATGAAGAAGGCGCCCACTGGGGGCGCCTTCTCGCTGCTGACCTTGGTTGCGGGGGCAAGATTTGAACTTGCGACCTTTGGGTTATGAGCCCAACGAGCTACCAGACTGCTCCACCCCGCGACTGAGCCTTCAATTATAGCGCGGCTTTCGCCGCCGTGCCATGCCGCGTCACTCGGCCTTGGCTTCTTCCGTGGCCTCGGCCTGCGGCTCGGGGCGATCGACCAGTTCCACGAAGGCCATCGGCGCGTTGTCGCCGACGCGGTAGCCCATCTTCAGGATGCGCGTGTAGCCGCCCGGGCGCGCCTTGTAGCGCGGGCCCAGTTCGTCGAACAGCTTGCCCACGACCTCGCGGTCGCGCGTGCGGTCGAAGGCCAGCCGGCGGTTGGCCAGCGTGGGTTCCTTGCCCAGCGTGATCAGCGGTTCGACGACGCTGCGCAGTTCCTTCGCCTTGGGCAGCGTGGTCTTGATGGCCTCGTGCTTGATCAGCGAGTTGCACATGTTCCTCAGCATCGCCAGGCGGTGCGAGGTGGTGCGGTTGAGCTTGCGGGGTCCGTTGCGGTGGCGCATGGTGCTTTGTCCTTTCCTTGTCTGTTGCCGGCCGCCGTGTCAGGTACGGCCGGGTGCACCGGTGGGTCTTTCGAAAGCCGGGACTCAGCGCTTGTCCAGGCCCTGCGGCGGCCAGTTGTCCAGCTTGGCGCCCAGCGTCAGGCCACGCGAGGCGAGCACTTCCTTGATCTCGTTGAGGCTCTTGCGGCCCAGGTTCGGGGTCTTCAGCAGCTCGGTCTCGGTGCGCTGGATGAGGTCGCCGATGTAGTAGATGTTCTCGGCCTTCAGGCAGTTGGCCGAGCGCACCGTCAGCTCCAGCTCGTCCACCGGGCGCAGCAGGATGGGGTCGAAGGGGGTGGCGCGCTGCGGCTGGATGGCCATCTCGCCGATCGGGTTGGGATCGATCTGCGCGAAGAAGGCCAGCTGCTCGACGAGGATGCGCGCGCTCTGGCGGATCGCCTCCTCGGGCGGGATCGAGCCGTTGGTCTCGATCTCCATCACCAGCTTGTCCAGGTCGGTGCGCTGCTCGACGCGGGCGTTCTCCACCGCGTAGCTGACGCGGCGCACCGGCGAGAAGCTGGCGTCCAGCACGATGCGGCCAATGCTCTTGGTGGGCTCGTCGCCGTAGCGGCGCAGGTTGCCCGGCACGTAGCCGCGGCCCTTCTCCACCTTGATCTGCATGTCCAGCTTGCCACCCTGCGAGAGGTGCGCGATGACATGCTCGGGGTTGATGATCTCGACGTCGTGCGGGGTCTGGATGTGGCCGGCCGTGACCGGGCCCTCGCCCTCGTGGCGCAGCACCAGCGTGACCTCGTCGCGGTTGTGCAGCTTGAACACCACGCCCTTGAGGTTGAGCATGATGTGCACGACGTCCTCCTGCACGCCGTCGATCGCCGAGTACTCGTGCAGCACGCCGGCGATGGTCACCTCGGTCGGCGCGTAGCCCACCATCGACGACAGCAGCACGCGCCGCAGTGCGTTGCCGAGGGTGTGGCCGTAACCACGCTCGAAGGGCTCGAGCGTCGCCTTGGCGCGATGGCCGCCGAGCGGCTCGACCTGGATGGCCTTGGGCTTCAGAAGTGTGGTTTGCATGGAGTGTGTGGTTTCCTGTCAATACCCTCGGCTCGTTACACCGATAAGGCTGATGGACCGCGCCGGGCTGGTGGTCACGCGTGGGGCACGCCCGGCAGCCGGCCCCCGCGCATGGGGTGCGCGCCCGCACGGACGGGCGCGCACCGGATTCAGGCTCAACGCGAGTACAACTCGACGATCAGCGCTTCCTTGATCTCGGCGCCATGCTGGTCGCGGTCGGGCACCTTCTTGAAGGTGCCTTCCATCTTGGTGGCGTCCACGGCCACCCAGTCCGCCAGGCCGACCGACTGCGCGAGCTTCAGCGCGTCCTGCACGCGCAGCTGGCTCTTGGCCTTGTCGCGCAGCGCGATCACGTCGCCGGCCTTGACCTGGTACGAGGGGATGTTGACGACCTGGCCGTTCACCGTCAGCGCCTTGTGGCTGACGAGCTGGCGCGCCTCGGCCCGCGTGGAGCCGAAGCCCATGCGGTAGACGACGTTGTCCAGGCGGCTCTCCAGCAGCGCGAGCAGGTTCGAGCCGGTGTTGCCCTTGCGGCGCTCGGCCTCGGCGAAGTAGCGGCGGAACTGGCGCTCCAGCACGCCGTACATGCGCTTGACCTTCTGCTTCTCGCGCAGCTGCATGCCGAAGTCGGACGTGCGGCTGCCGCTGGTGCGGCCGTGCTGGCCGGGCTTGCTGTCGAACTTGGCCTTGTCCGTGATCGAGCGGCGCGCGCTCTTCAGGAACAGGTCGGTGCCTTCACGGCGCGAGAGTTTGGCCTTGGGGCCCAGGAGTCTTGCCACGGATACGGTCCTTGCGGTGTGTTCTCTGACGCGGCAGCCGCACCGGGGAGTGCGGCCCGCGCGAGTCTGCGGCCACGGAAGGGCACGCAGACGGTGGGCTTACGAAGGCGGGTGCGCCTTCAGGAAAACAGCCGGTGCGCACCAGAAGTGCTCACCGGCTCGGGGAACTGCGTATTGTAGCGCCCGCAGAAAATCCTGCAGGCGGCCGACAGCGGGGCTCAGATGCGGCGGCGCTTCTGCGGCCGGCAGCCGTTGTGCGGGATCGGCGTCACGTCGCTGATCGAGTTGATGCGGATGCCCAGCGAGGCCAGTGCACGCACGCTGCTCTCGCGGCCGGGGCCGGGGCCCTTGATGCGCACGTCCAGGTTCTTGATGCCCTGCTCCTGCGCGGCGCGGCCGGCGTTCTCGGCCGCCACCTGCGCGGCGAAGGGCGTGCTCTTGCGCGAGCCCTTGAAGCCCTGCCCGCCGCTGGAGGCCCAGGCGAGCGCGCCGCCCTGGCGGTCGGTGATCGTGATGATCGTGTTGTTGAACGACGCGTGCACGTGCGCGATGCCGTCCGCGACGTTCTTGCGGACCTTCTTGCTGACGCGGCGTGCGGCGGTGTTGACGGGGGACTTGGCCATGTCGGGGATTCTCTTCGTTCGCTGCGGGGGCTGCGCGGGTGCGGCTTACTTCTTGTTCGCCACCGCGCCCTTGCGCGGGCCCTTGCGGGTGCGCGCGTTGGTGCGCGTGCGCTGGCCGCGCACCGGCAGGCCGCGGCGATGGCGGAAGCCGCGGTAGCAGCCCAGGTCCATCAGACGCTTGATGTTGATCGAGAGTTCACGGCGCAGGTCGCCCTCGATCGTGATCTTGCCGATCTCGTCGCGGATGCGCTCCAGGTCGGCGTCGGTCAGGTCCTTGATCTTCTTCGTGTACGGGATGCCCACCGTCTCGCAGATCTTCTGCGCGGTCGGGCGCCCGATGCCGTAGATGGCCGTCAGGCCGATCTCGGCGTGCTTGTGCGGCGGGATGTTGATGCCGGCGATGCGTGCCATGTTGCTTTCCTTACTCTCAGCCTTGGCGCTGCTTGTGACGCGGGTCGGTGCAGATCACGCGCACGACGCCCTTGCGCCGGATGATCTTGCAGTGGCGGCACATCTTCTTGACCGAAGCGGCTACTTTCATGGTCTTCTCCTAGATCCGATTACTTGGCGCGGAACACGATGCGTGCCCGCGTCAGGTCGTAGGGCGTGAGCTCGACGGTGACCTTGTCGCCCGGCAGGATGCGGATGTAGTGCATGCGCATCTTGCCCGAGATGTGGCCCAGCACCACGTGCCCGTTCTCCAGCTTGACGCGGAAGGTGGCGTTCGGGAGGTTCTCGAGGATCTCCCCCTGCATCTGGATGACGTCGTCCTTGGACATCAGGCCTCCCGCCCGGCCGCCCGAAGGGGGGCCAGCGCCCCCATGCGGGGCAGCGAACGAATGTGAGCGTAGGGGCACATGATCAGCTGGCCTTGAAGTTGGCCTTCTTCAGCAGGCTCTCGTACTGCTGGCTCATCACGTAGCTCTGGACCTGGGCCCAGAAGTCCATGGTCACGACGACGATGATCAGCAGCGAGGTGCCCCCGAAGTAGAACGGCACGTTGTAGCGCAGCACCAGGAATTCCGGCAGCAGGCACACCGCGGTGATGTAGATCGCGCCGGCCAGCGTCAGCCGGCTGAGGATGCGGTCGATGTGGCGCGCCGTCTGGTCGCCCGGGCGGATGCCCGGGATGAAGGCGCCGCTCTTCTTCAGGTTGTCGGCGGTCTCGCGGCTGTTGAACACGAGCGCCGTGTAGAAGAAGCAGAAGAACACGATCATCGACGCGTACAGCAGCACGTAGATGGGCTGCCCCGGCGACAGCGCGGCGGCCAGATCGCGCAGCCAGCGCACCCCCTCGCCGGTGGCGAACCAGCCCACCACCGTGGCCGGCAGCAGGATGATGCTGCTGGCGAAGATCGGCGGGATCACGCCGGACATGTTCAGCTTCAGCGGCAGGTGCGAGCTCTGGCCGCCGTAGACCTTGTTGCCGACCTGGCGCTTGGCGTAGTTGACGAGGATCTTGCGCTGCCCGCGCTCGACGAAGACCACCGCGAAGGTCACGAAGATGACCAGCGCGATGATGAACAGGCAGGCCACGATGCTCATCGCACCGGTGCGCACCAGCTCGAACAGGCCGCCGATGGCGCTGGGCAGCCCGGCCACGATGCCGGCGAAGATGAGGATAGAGATGCCGTTGCCCAGGCCGCGCTCGGTGATCTGCTCGCCCAGCCACATCAGGAACATCGTGCCGGCGACCAGGCTCACCACCGCGGTCATGCGGAAGCCGAAGCCGGGATTGATCACCAGGCCCTGCGAGCCCTCCAGCGCCAGCGCGATGCCCAGGCTCTGGAAGATCGCCAGCACCAGCGTGCCGTAGCGCGTGTACTGGGTGATCTTGCGCCGGCCGGCCTCGCCTTCCTTCTTCAGCGCCTCCAGCGTGGGCACCACGTGCGTCATCAGCTGCATGATGATGCTGGCGCTGATGTACGGCATGATGCCCAGCGCGAGCACGCTGAAGCGCTCCAGCGCACCGCCGCTGAACATGTTGAACAGGTTCAGGATGCCGCCGGACTGGCCCTGGAAGAGCTGGCGCATCTGCACCGGGTCGATGCCCGGCACCGGGATGTGCGTGCCGATGCGGTAGACCACCAGCGCGAGCAGCAGGAAGACGATCCGCCTGCGCAGATCGCCGAACTTGCCGCTCCTGGCCAGCTGGGACGCCGAGGTTGCCACGTTGCCTATTCGCCTATGCCGTTGTCAGCGGGCGCTCAGGCCGCGTCCTGCACGCTGCCGCCGGCGGCCTCGATGGCCGCCTTGGCACCCGCGGTCGCGGCGATGCCCTTGAGCACCACCTTGCGCGACAGCTCGCCGGACTTGATGACCTTCACGTGCTTGACGATCTCGCGCACCAGGCCGGCGGCCTTCAGCGTGAGCAGGTCCACCTCGTCGGCGCCCAGATGCTGCAGCTCCTTGAGCGTGACCTCGCCGTTGTACTTGAGCTGCGCGCTCTTGAAGCCGCGCTTGGGCAGGCGGCGCTGCAGCGGCATCTGGCCGCCCTCGAAGCCCACCTTGTGGAAGCCGCCCGCGCGGCTCTTCTGGCCCTTGTGGCCGCGGCCCGCGGTCTTGCCCAGGCCCGAGCCGATGCCGCGGCCGACACGGCGCCGCGGCTTCTTGCTGCCCGAGGCGGGCTTCAGCGAATTCAGATCCATCACAGCACCTTCACCAGGTACGAGACCTTGTTGATCATCCCGCGCACGGCGGGCGTGTCCTCGAGCGTGCGCTGGCTGTTCAGCCGGCGCAGGCCCAGGCCACGGACGGTGGCGCGATGATCCTCGCGCGTGCCGGCCACGCTCTTGACGAGCTTGACGGTCAGGGTTTTCTTGTCGGACATGATGGGGATACCTTCCGGGCCCGGCGCGTCAGTTGAAGATCTCTTCGACCGTCTTGCCGCGCTTGGCCGCCACCTCGGCCGGCGTGGTGGAGCGCTTGAGCGCGTCCAGCGTGGCGCGGACCATGTTGTACGGGTTGCTGGTGCCGATGCTCTTGGCGACGATGTCGGTCACGCCCATGACCTCGAAGACCGCGCGCATCGGGCCGCCGGCGATGATGCCGTCGCCCTGCTTGGCCGGTGCCATCAGCACGCGGGCGGCGCCGTGCTCGCCCTCGACCTTGTGCTGGATCGAGCCGTTGCGCAGGCTGACCTTGAACATGTTGCGGCGCGCGGCCTCCATGGCCTTCTGCACCGCCACCGGCACTTCCTTGGCCTTGCCCTTGCCCATGCCGATGCGGCCGTCGCCGTCGCCGACCACCGTCAGCGCCGCGAAGCTCAGCGTGCGGCCGCCCTTGACGACCTTGGTGACGCGGTTGACCGCGATCATCTTTTCCTTCAGACCGTCTTCGTTGCCCTCGGTCTGCATGCGGGGCGTGAACTTTGCCATCTCGGTGTTTCCTTAAGCTGCCGCGCTCAGAACTGCAGGCCGGCTTCGCGCGCCGCCTCGGCCAGCGCCTTGACGCGGCCGTGGTAGGCAAAGCCCGAGCGGTCGAACGCCACCTTGTCGATGCCGGCGGCCTTGGCCTTCTCGGCGATGCGCTTGCCGATCACCGAGGCGGCGGCGACGTTGCCGCCCTTGCCGGCGGCGCCCAGCTGCTCGCGCACTTCCTTCTCGGCCGTCGAGGCGCTGGCCAGCACGCGCTGGCCGTCGCCGGCGACGATGCTGGCGTAGATGTGCAGGTTGGAGCGGTGCACCGCCAGGCGGGCCACTTCCTGCTTGGCGATGCGCGCACGCGTCTGGCGCGCACGGCGCAGGCGTTGTTCCTTCTTGGTCAGGCTCATCTGCGCGCTCCTTACTTCTTCTTCGTCTCTTTGATCACCACGCGCTCGTCGGCGTAGCGGATGCCCTTGCCCTTGTACGGCTCGGGCGGACGCAGGGCACGCACCTCGGCGGCCACCTGGCCGACGGCCTGGCGGTCGGCGCCGGAGATCACGATCTCGGTCTGCGTCGGGCAGGCCACCTTCACGCCGGCGGGCATCTCCTTGACGACCGGGTGCGAGAAGCCGACCTGCAGGTTCAGCTTGCTGCCCTGGGCGGCGGCGCGGAAGCCCACGCCGACCAGGGTCAGCTTGCGCTCGAAGCCCTTGCCGACGCCGCCGACCATGTTGGCGACCAGCGCCCGCATGGTGCCGCTCATCGCGTCGGCCTCGGCGCTGTCGTTGGCGGGCACGAAGCTCAGCGAGCTGCCGTCCTTCTGCACCTTGACCAGCGGGTTCAGCGCGCGCGTCAGCGTGCCGCCGGCGCCCTTGACGGTGATCTGCTCGGCCGTGATCGCCACGTCCACGCCTTGCGGGACGGCGACCGGCATCTTTCCTACACGGGACATTTCAATGCACTCCGGTTGCAGCCCAGCGTCAGGCCACGAAACACAGCACCTCGCCACCGACACCGGTGGCGCGGGCCTTGCGGTCGGTCATCACGCCCTTGGGCGTGGTGACGATCGCGACCCCCAGGCCGTTCATGACCTGCGGGATGGAATGGCGGCCCTTGTAGATGCGCAGGCCGGGGCGGCTGACACGCTCGATGCGCTCGATGACCGGGCGCCCGGCGTAGTACTTCAGCGCGATCTCGAGCTCGGCCTTGCCCGCGTTGTCGCGGACGGCGTAGCCGTCGATGTAGCCCTCGTCCTGCAGCACCTGCGCGATCGCGACCTTCAGCTTGGACGAGGGCATCGTGACCGTCGCCTTGTCCACGCTTTGCGCGTTGCGGATGCGGGTCAGCATGTCGGCGATGGGATCACTCATGCTCATGACAAATCTCCTGATCTACGCGCCGGGCTCACCAGCTGGCCTTGACCACGCCGGGAATCTCGCCCTTGAAGGCCAGCTCGCGGATCTTGTTGCGCCCCAGCCCGAAGGTGCGGAAGGTGCCGCGCGCGCGGCCGGTCACCGCGCAGCGGTTGCGCAGGCGGGTCGGGTTGGCGTTGCGGGGCAGCTTCTGCAGCTCCAGGCGCGCGGCGTAGCGCTCCTCGTCGCTCTTGCGCGCATCGTTCGTGATGGCCTTGAGCTCGGCGTACTTCTTCGCGTACTTGGCGACCAGCTTCTCGCGCTTGTCTTCGCGCTGCTTGACGGACGTTTTGGCCATGGTGGTGTCTTGCCTTCAGTTCTTGAACGGGAACTTGAATGCAGACAGCAGGGCCTTGCACTCGTCGTCGTTCTTGGCGCTGGTCGTGATGCTGATGTTCAGCCCGCGGATCGCGTCGATCTTGTCGTACTCGATCTCGGGGAAGATGATCTGTTCCTTGACCCCGATGTTGTAGTTGCCGCGGCCGTCGAAGGCGCGGCCGCTGATGCCGCGGAAGTCGCGCACGCGCGGCAGCGCCACGGTGACGAAGCGGTCCAGGAACTCGTACATGCGCACGCCGCGCAGCGTGACCATGCAGCCGATGGGCACGCCGTCGCGGATCTTGAAGCCGGCGATGGCCTTCTTGCTCTTGGTCACCACGGGCTTCTGGCCGGCGATCTTGGTCAGGTCGCCGACGGCGTTGTCCATGACCTTCTTGTCGGAGACGGCCTCGGAGACGCCCATGTTCAGCGTAATCTTCTCCAGGCGCGGCACCTGCATCACGGAGGTGTAGCCGAACTTGGTCATCAGCTCGGGCACGATCTTCTCGCGGTAGATCGCCTGCAGGCGGGCCTGGGGCGCGGGGCCCTGGTTCGCCGGCCCGGGGGCGGCCGCGGCAGCTTGTTTCTTCGCCATGGTTTAAGCCTTGATCTCTTCGCCGCTGGACTTGTAGACGCGGACCTTCTTGCCGTCGTCCAGCAACTTGATGCCGACGCGGTCGGCCTTGCCCGTGGCGGCGTTCCAGATCGCGACGTTGCTCTGGTGGATCGGCATCGTCTTGTCCACCACGCCGCCGGTGGTGCCCTTCAGCGGGTTCGGCTTGACGTGCTTCTTCACGACGTTGACGCCGTCGACGACGATGCGCTCCTCGTCGACGCGCTGCGTCACGGTGCCGCGCTTGCCCTTGTCGCGGCCGGTCGTCACGATGACCTGGTCGCCCTTGCGAATCTTGTTCATGGTCGGTCCTTGCCTGGCTGGGCCGCGGGTCAGAGCACTTCCGGCGCCAGCGACACGATCTTCATGAAGCGCTCGGTGCGCAGCTCGCGCGTGACCGGGCCGAAGATGCGCGTGCCGATGGGCTCGAGCTTGGCGTTGAGCAGCACGGCGGCGTTGCCGTCGAACTTGAGCAGGGAGCCGTCCTGGCGGCGCACGCCCTTGGCGGTGCGCACGACGACGGCGTTGTAGACCTCGCCCTTCTTGACCCGGCCGCGCGGCGCCGCTTCCTTGATGCTGACCTTGATCACGTCACCGATGCCGGCGTAGCGGCGCTTGGAGCCGCCCAGCACCTTGATGCACATGACGGACTTCGCGCCCGTGTTGTCGGCCACGTCGAGCCGCGATTGCATTTGGATCATGATGTCTTCTCATCCCAACTTGGCGGCTTGCACCGGAACCGTGGGGTTCCGTTCATGCCGGCAGTCTTGGGCCCGTGTCGGGGTGGAAGTCGGGCAACGAGCAGTTTGCTCCTCGCCCGACGAAGCCGCGCAGTATCGCAGGCTTGGCCCGGTCGCGTCAAGTGCCTGACGCGATGTCCGGGCCGGTGCCGCTCAGGCGCGCAGCGCCTTGGCCTGCGCCAGCATCGTGCCGGCGTCGCTGACCTCGAACTTGCCGGGCGCCTCGACGTTCAGCGTCTTGACCACGCCGTCGACGACCAGCATCGAGCAGCGGTTGATGCGCAGCCCCATGCCGCGCGCCGACAGGTCCAGCACGAGGCCGGTGGCCTTCGCGAAGTCGGCGCTGCCGTCGGCCATCATGCGCACCTTGCCGGCGGTCCTCTGGTCGCGGCCCCAGGCGCCCATCACGAAGGCGTCGTTGACCGACACGCACCAGATCTCGTCCACGCCGGCGGCCTTCAGCTCGTCGGCCTTCTCCACGTAGCCGGGCACGTGCTTGGCCGAGCAGGTGGGCGTGTACGCGCCGGGCAGCGCGAAGATCGCGATCGTCTTGCCCGCGGTGGACTTGGCGATGTCGAAGCTGTTCGGGCCGATCGAGCAGCCGTTGCCCTCGACCTCGACGTATTCCTGCAGGCTGCCCGCGGGCAGCGCGTCTCCGACTTTCAGCATGATGGTCCTCCTGGAAGTGAACACGACCGGGGCTGGAGTGTCCAGCGCCCGGCCGCTCGCGTGGTGCGTGGGGGCTTGCTCAGACCAGCTTGGCCTTCTCGACCAGGCGCGTGACGACCCAGCTCTTGGTCTTGCTGATCGGCCGGCCCTCGGCGATCTCGACCATGTCGCCGAGCTTGTACTCGCCCTTCTCGTCGTGCGCGTGGTACTTGCGCGAACGCGCGACGATCTTTCCGTACAGCTCGTGCGCGGCGCGGCGCTCGACCAGCACGGTCACGGTCTTGGCGCGCTTGTCGCTGACGACGCGGCCGATCAGCGTGCGCGTATTCTTGATCGGCGCGGTGGCCTGTTCGGTGGCGCTCATTTCGCGGCCCTCTTCTTTTCCGCCAGGATGGTCTTCACGCGCGCGATGTCGCGCCGCGTCTTGCCCAGCTGCGAGTGGTTGCTCAGCTGCTGCGTGGCCTTCTGCATGCGCAGGCCGAAATGGGCCTTGAGCAGCTCGGAGACTTCCTTCTCCAGCGCAGCGACGTCCTTGGTGCGCAGTTCGGATGTTTTCATGCTCGGTCTCCGTCTCAGGCGCCGACCTGGCGCGCGACGAACGTGCAGCGCAGCGGCAGCTTGGCGGCGGCCAGCGTGAAGGCCTCGCGGGCCAGCGCCTCGGGCACGCCGTTGATCTCGTAGAGCACCTTGCCGGGCTGGATCTCGGCCACCCAGTACTCCGGGTTGCCCTTGCCGTTGCCCATGCGGACCTCGGCCGGCTTCTGGCTGATCGGCTTGTCCGGGAAGATGCGGATGAAGATGCGGCCGCCACGCTTGATGTGACGGCTGATCGCGCGGCGGGCGGCCTCGATCTGGCGCGCCGTGATGCGGCCGCGCTCGGTGGCCTTGAGGCCGAAATCGCCGAACGACACGTTGGCACCGCGCGTGGCGATGCCGGTGTTGCGGCCCTTCTGCTCCTTGCGGAACTTGCGACGTGCGGGTTGCAGCATCGTCACTCTCCTTTGGTCTCGCCGCCGGCAGCGGCAGGCGGCGCGGCACGGCGCACGCGCTTGACGGCCGGGGTCT
>CAZUPH010000012.1:0-35550 GCA_964621995.1 uncultured Rubrivivax sp.
GTTCTCGGTCGGCATCACCCGGGTTGGCTGGTCAATTTTCGGTCGGCGTCAACACGCGACGAACCCGCCTCGGCCCTGCTTGCCCGCCTGGCCGCCCAGCGGGCCGAGGCGCCTGCCCCCAAGCTCCGCGGCCGCCCGCCACGGCCAGCCGCCGCCCCGGCCCGAGTGGCCGCGCCTTGACCCATGGTGCCAATAATGACACCATCCGGCCATGGCCGACATCGACAAGATCCTGGCCCAGATGAAGGCCGCGCCCACGGGCGTGCGCTTCCTCGATCTGCGCAAGGTCTGCGAACACTTCTTCGGCCCCGCCCGGCAGTCGGGCACCAGCCACGCGGTGTTCAAGACGCCGTGGCCCGGCGACCCGCGGGTCAACATCCAGGGCCACAAGGGCAAGGCCAAGGCCTACCAGGTGCGGCAGGTGCTGGAGGCGGTTGCCAAGTTGAAGGAGCAGCGCGATGAACATTGACCACTTCACCTACCGCGTCACCTGGTCCGCCGAGGACGGCGAGCACCTGGGCCTGTGCGCCGAGTTCCCGTCCCTGTCCTGGCTGGCGCCGACGCCGGCCAAGGCGCTGGCCGGCATCCGCAACGTGGTGGCCGAGTGCGTGCGCGACATGGCCGCCAGTGGCGAGGCGGTGCCCGAGCCGATCGCCGACCGCCGCTACAGCGGCGAGTTCAAGGTGCGCATCCCGCCGCAGCAGCACCGCCGCCTGGCCATCGAGGCCAGCGAGCAGGGGGTGAGCTTGAACCGGCTGGTGAGCGCGAAGCTGGCGACCTGAGAGGGGAGATCGCGGGTTGAACGGGTGGGTCATCCGCGCCCCGGCACCCACAGCGTCACCCGCCCCGGCGCAGCCGGGTTGGCCGCCAGCTCCTTGGGCGTGGGCCGCTGCACCTTGGCGATGTAGGGCGCGGAGTGCGCGTCCACGAAGGCCTCCACGCGCGGCAGGGTCCGCACGAACCACTCGGCCAGCTGCGCATATGGCGCCCGGCCTTGCACCACCAGCAGCCGCACACCGTGGCGCATCACGGCGGCCAGTTCGTTGGGCTTGTAGCGGATGCGCTCGTCGTGCGTCAGCACCACCCAGCCGCGGCGCCCCACCGCGGGCAGCCACACCTCATCGGGCGTGGCGGGCCCAAAGTGGTCGGCGTGGCGCTCCACCTGCAGCCCGGCCTCGCGCAGGCGGGCGGGAAACTGCTTGCCCAGGTCCCGGTCGGTGAAGAAGACGCGGGACAAGGCCAGGGAGTTGCCGGGGCCGCCTCAGGCGGCGCGTTCGTACAGCGCCGCCTGCTCGATGTCGGCCGGCGTCACGTCGTAGTCGGCCGCCAGGTCGGCCACCGATTCACCGGCATCCAGCCGCTCGGCAATGGCGTGGGTGGACACGCCCTGCGCCACCAGCACCGGGCGGCCGAAGGCCACCTGCGCGTCGATGGCGATGGGGCGCCGGCCGTCCATGGCCGCCGTGGGATAGGGGTACAGCCGCACCGGAAACTTCCACGCGTCCCATTCCACGCGGGCCAGGTGGTCTTCCAGCGCCTTGCGGATGGCGATCTGGCCCGAGTTCGAGAGCTCGACGAGCTGGCCGTAGTGGTCCAGCAGCACCTTGCCGCCGTGGGTGCGCAGGTCTTCGCGCAGCAGCAGCCGGTCGATCCTCAGCTTGCGCTCGGCAAAGGCGATGGAGTCGCGCAGGGCCTTGATGGACACGCCGTGCTCGGTGCGCAGCGCGCGCAGCACATGGGCTTCGATCAGGTTGAAGAACGAGAGCAGCGGCGGCCTGGGCCGGGCCGGGGTGATGAGTGCCTTGAAGCGCCCCTGGCCTTCGGCCACCGGATAGGCGCGGCCGACCACCCAGGTGCGCAGCGTGGCCTGCGGCAGCTTGAGGTAGCGCGCGGCTTCGGCCAGGGTGTAGGCGCCCTGGTGGCGGATGTCGGTCTTGTCGTAGGCGGGCATGAGCGTTGGGTGAGGCCGGATTGTCCGCCCAAGGGCGGGCCGGCGCCAAGCGGTGCCGATGCCATCATTCAGGCCATGAGCACCGACCACACCGCCCTCGTCAGCAAGGTCTGGAACTACGCCCACGTGCTGCGCGACCAGGGCATCGGCTACGGCGACTATGTCGAGCAGATCACCTTCCTGCTGTTCCTGAAGATGGACCAGGAGCGCACCGAGCTGCTGGGCGAGCCCAGCGGCATCCCCGAGCCCTGGCGCTGGGAACGGCTGGCGGCAGAGTCGGGCGACGAGCTGGAGATCCAGTACCGCCACACGCTGGAGGCGCTGGCCCGCGAGAGCGGCCTCATCGGCACCATCTTCCGCGGCGCCCAGAACAAGCTCACGGACCCGGCCAAGCTCAAGCGCGTGGTGTCCCTCATCGATGCCGAAACCTGGATCGGCATCGGCGTGGACGTGAAGGGCGCCATCTACGAGGGCCTGCTGGAGCGCAACGCGGCCGAGGTCAAGAGCGGCGCCGGCCAGTACTTCACGCCGCGCCCGCTGATCCAGGCGATGGTGACGGTGCTCGCGCCGCGCATCGGCGAGACGGTGCACGACCCGGCCTGCGGCACCGGCGGCTTCCTGCTCTCGGCCTACGAGTACATGAAGGAGCATGGCGGCTCGGCAGCGCGCGACCGCACCGCGCAGCGCCGCCTGCGCGAGGCCACCTTCAGTGGCGTGGACATCGTCGACGAGGTGGTGCGCCTGGCGGCGATGAACCTGTACCTGCACGGCATCGGCAACGGAGCCAGCCCCATCCGCGCCGGCGACGCGCTGGCGGTGGAGCCCAGCGAGAGCTTCGACGTGATCCTCACCAACCCGCCCTTCGGCAAGAAGAGCAGCTACCGCGTGGTGGGCGAGGACGGCGAGATGGACTCCGAGCGCGAGGACTACGAGCGCGGCGACTTCAAGTTCACCACCGGCAACAAGCAGCTGAACTTCATGCAGCACATCATGACCGTCATGTCGGCCAAGGGCCGGGCCGGCGTGGTGCTGCCCGACAACGTGCTCTTCGAGGCCGGCAGCGCCGGCGAAGGCATCCGCCGGCGCCTGCTGGAGCAGTTCGACTTCCACACCCTGCTGCGGCTGCCCACCGGCATCTTCTACAAGCCCGGCGTGAAGGCCAACGTGCTGTTCTTCGACAAGCGCCCGCCGCGCGCGGATGGCCGACCCAACACGCAGGCGCTGTGGATCTACGACCTGCGCACCAACTGCCACTTCACGCTGAAGAAGAATCCGCTGGTCACCGCCGACCTGCAGGACTTCGTGGCCAGCTACCGCGCGGGTGCGCGCGAGCAGCGGCAGGAGACCGAGCGCTTCAGGCGCTTCGCGGTGGGCGAGCTGCTGGCGCGCGACAAGCTGAACCTGGACATCTTCTGGCTCAAGGACGACAGCCTTGATGACGTGGACAGCCTGCCCGCACCCGACGTGCTCGCGGCCGAGATCGTGGAGAACCTGCAAGCGGCGCTGGAGGCGTTTCAGACAGTGGCTGATGAGCTGGCCGTCAAGCGCTGACGGAACGGATCTTCGAAACCGAAAGGTGCTTGTCCTACATTCGCGCCATGCCGCCCGCGCCCGAGCCCGCCGCCGACCCGGCGCCCGCCGCGCAGCCGCGGCCGCCCCTGTTCGGTGCCGACGCCTACGCCCCGCGCGAGATCGCCGCGCGCGTGCAGGACGTCGGCGTCGCGAAGGCGCGGCTGCCGCTGCTGACGCTGGCGCTGCTGGGCGTGCTGGCCGGGGCCTTCATCGCACTGGGCTCGCTGGTGTTCACGCTGGTCGCCGCCGATGCGTCGCTGGGCTTCGCGGCGCAGCGGCTGCTGGGCGGGCTGGCGTTCTCGCTGGGGCTGGTGCTGGTCACGGTGGCCGGGGCCGAGCTGTTCACCGGCAACAACCTGCTGGCCATGGCCTGGGCCGCGCGGCGCATCAGCACCGCGGAGCTGCTGCGCAACTGGGCGGTGGCGCTGCTGGCCAACCTGGTCGGGGCGGCCGGGGTGGCGCTGCTGGCCTTCTGGGCCGGGCACGGCGCGCTGCACGGCGGCGCGGTCGGCGAGACGGTGCAGCGCATCGCGCTGGCCAAGGTGCAGCTGCCGCCGGCCGAGGCCTTCTTCCGCGGCGTGCTGTGCAACGTGCTGGTGTGCATGGCGGTGTGGATGGCGATGGCCGGGCGCAGCGTGCTCGACAAGGTCGTCGCGGTGGTCTTCCCGGTCACCGCCTTCGTGGCGGCGGGCTTCGAGCACTCCATCGCCAACCTGTACTTCTTCCCGCTCGCCGCGCTGCTGGGCGCGCCGATCACGCTGGGGCAGATGGCGGGCAACCTGGTGCCGGTGATCGCCGGCAACATCGTCGGCGGCAGCGTGCTGGTGGCGCTGGTGTACTGGGTCATCTACCTGCGCCCGGCACGATGAACGCGCCGCAGTTCGCCGAGATCGTGGCCGGCGGCCGCCCGCTGCGCATCGAGTACCGCTGGGCCGGCGCCGACGCCGCCGCGCCGCTGGTCGTATTCCTGCACGAGGGCCTGGGCTCGGTCTCGATGTGGCGCGACTTTCCGCAGCAGCTGTGCGCCGCGGCCGGCTGCCGCGGCCTGGTGTATTCGCGCCCCGGCTACGGCCGCAGCACGCCGCGCGCGGCGGACGAACGCTGGGCGCCGGACTTCATGCACCGCCAGGCCTGGGAGCTGCTGCCGGCGCTGCTGCACGCGCTGGGCGTGACCACGCCGCCCTGGCTGCTGGGTCACAGCGACGGCGGCTCGATCGCGCTGCTGCACGCGGCCCGCTGCCCGGTGGCCGGCTGCGTGGTGATGGCGCCGCACATCCTGGTCGAGCCGGTGTCGGTGGCCAGCATCGAGCAGGCCCGCCGCGCCTACCTCGAAGGCACCCTGCGCGAGCGGCTGGCGCGCCACCACGACGACCCCGACTCCGCCTTCTGGGGCTGGAACGGCATCTGGCTGGACCCGGCCTTCCGCGGCTGGAACATCGAGGCCGAGATCGCGACGATCACCGCGCCGCTGCTCGCCATCCAGGGCGTGGACGACGAATACGGCACGCTGGAGCAGATCCGCGGCATCGCGCGCCGCGTGCCGCAGGCCGAACTGCTGGAGCTGCCGGCCTGCGGGCACTCGCCGCACCGCGACCAGCCGCAGGCGGTGATCGGCGCGGCGGTCGACTTCCTGCGCCGCCACCGCGGCTGACCGCGACGCCCCATCACACGGAACGGCGTACGTTCGTCCGGCAACCACCGTTCGCGCTGAGCCTGTCGAAGCGCCCGTGGTGCTCGGGGCTTCGACAGGCTCAGCCCGAACGGGTGGCGGGGCCCCGATACCTTCGACAGACCTGTCCTGAGCTTGCCGAAGGGCTCAGCCCGAACCGACCTCCGAACGATCGCAGGCGACTCGGCATCAGTCGGCCAGGCCCGCGGTGGCCTCGTCGATGCGCGCCAGCACCTCGGGTGTCAGCTTGTCCAGCAGCGTCACCGCGACCAGGTTGGACTGCAGCTGCTCCATGCGCGAGGCGCCGGTGATCACGCTGGACACGCGCGGGTTCTTCGCGACCCAGGCGATGGCCAGCTGCGCCGTCGTGGCGCCCAGCTCGGCGGCGATGGCCTCCAGCTTCGCCACCGCGGCATTCTTCGCCGCGTCGGTGAGCCTCTCGCGCAGGAAGGCCATGTTCTCCATCGCGCCGCGGCTGCCCTCGGGGACGCCGGCGCGGTACTTGCCGGTCAGCAGCCCGCTGGCCAGCGGGCTCCAGGTGGTCAGGCCCAGGCCGGTGTCCTCGTACAGCCGCGCGTACTCGTGCTCCACGCGCTTGCGGTGGAACAGGTGGTACTCGGGCTGCTCCATCACCGGCTTGTGCCAGCCGTGGCGGTCGGCCACGTCCCAGGCGGCGCGGATGTCCGCGGCGCTCCACTCGCTGGTGCCCCAGTACAGCGCCTTGCCCTGGTCGATGATGTCGTTCATCGCGCGCGCCGTCTCCTCCACCGGGGTCAGCGGGTCGGGGCGGTGGCAGTAGACCAGGTCGATGTGCTCGAGGCCGAATCGCTTCAGGCTGCCGTCGATGGCCTGCATCAGGTATTTGCGGTTCAGCGTGTCGCGGCGGTTGACGGCCTCGCCGCTGCGGTCCAGGCCCCAGAAGAACTTGGTCGAGACCAGGTAGTTGAGGCGCGGCCAGCCCAGCTGCTTCAGCGCCGCGCCCATGATCTGCTCGCTGCGGCCGCCGGCATAGACCTCGGCGTTGTCGAAGAAGTTGACCCCCGCGTCGTAGGCGGCGGCCATCATCTCGGCGGCGGCGCCGGTGTCCACCTGGTTGTGGTAGGTCACCCAGGAGCCCAGCGAGAGGGCGCTGACGCGCACACCGGCGCGGCCGAGTCGGCGGTAGATCATGGTCATCGGTGAGGCTCGTGACGTGGCGACAGCCCGCGAGCGTAGCGCAGCCCCGCGGCCGATGCCCCGCCGTGGTCGCGCGGGCAGGGTCGCCCCGGCGACACGCGGGGCGGTGCCCGCCGCGGACAATGCCGGCATGGGAACCCTGATGCTCGTGCGCCATGGCCAGGCCTCCTTTGGCGCGGCCGACTACGACCGGCTCAGCGAACTGGGCACGCGCCAGTGCCGCGCGCTGGGCGAGTGGTTTGCCGCGCGCGGGCAGCGCTTCGACGCCGTGCTGCACGGCTCGCTGCGCCGCCACGCGCAGTCCGCCGCGGCCATCGCCGAAGGCCTGGGCGGCCTGCCCGAGCCGCTGGTCTGGCCGGGGCTGAACGAATACGACAGCGAGGCGCTGATCCGCACCGTGCACGAGGGCCCGCTGGCCGCGCCCGACTCGGCCGAGGTCTACCGCGCGCATTTCCGGCTGCTGCGCGAGGCGCTGAACCGCTGGATGGCGGGGCAGACGCAGCCCGAGGGCATGCCGAGCTGGCGCGATTTCGTCGCCGGCGTCGTCGGCGCGCTGGACCATGTGCGCGAGCGGCACCACGGGCAGCAGGTGCTCGTGGTCTCCAGCGGCGGGCCCATCGCCACCGCCGTGGCGCAGGTGCTGGCGGCGCCGCCGCCCACGGTGGTCGAGCTCAACATGCGCATCCGCAACAGCGCGCTGACCGAATTCGCGTTCACGCCGAAGCGCCACATGCTGGTGGCCTACAACCACCTGCCGCACCTGGACGCGCCCGAGCGGCGCGACTGGGTCACCTTCGCCTGAGCCGGGCCGGCGTGGCCGGCACGGCCGGTGCTGCGCAGCGACCATCCGTCGCGTGTGCTCGCCGGTCGTCGCGCGCGTGCGCTGCGGCGGCGGGCCAAGGCGCTAGGCTGTGCGGCATGAAGACCACCGACACCCCGCTCGTCGCATCGCCGTCACGGCGCCGCGCCGGCCTCGCCCTGGCCGCGGCCGTGCTGCTGGCCGGCCTGTCCACCCCGCCCGCGCTGGCCCAGCGTTTCGAACTGCGCCCCGGCGCAGAGATTCCGGTGGACAGCGACCAGGTCGCGATCGCCCTCGCCGGCCTGCCGCCCGGCAGCGAGATCACGCTGCGCAGCCAGCGCCACCTGCGCGAATGGACTGGCGCGCAGCGGCCCTATGCGGCCGAGGCCGTCTACCGCGCAGGTGCCGACGGCCGCATCGACCTCGCCACGCAGGTACCGCAGCGTGCGCCGTGGCGCGGCGCCGACCTGCGCGGCCTGTTCTGGGCCATGACGCCGGCCGAGGGTGCGGCCGCCGCCGGCGCGGCCGAGCTGCAGTCGAACCAGGTGCGCCTGCAGGCGCTGCACGAGGGCCGCATGGTGGCCGAGCAGCTGCTGACGCTGCGCGACCGCTCGCCGCAAGTGCAGCAGCGCGCGGCCGAGCCCTTCCCGGGTGCGGTCTTCGCGGCGCTGCCCGGCGTCGCGAAGCGCCCGGCGCTGATCCTGCTGGGCGGTTCCGAGGGCGGCACGCTGGTCACGCGCGACGCGCCGGTCTGGGCCAGCCGCGGCTATGCGGTGCTGGCGCTGCCGTACTACTCGCCGCCGCGCTGGGGGCCGCAGGGGCCGATGGCCGCCGAGCTGCCCGCGCTGCCGGCGGCCTTCGCCGACATCCCGGTGGACCGGCTGCAGGCCGCGCGCGACTGGCTGGCCGCGCAGCCGGAGGTGGATGCCGAGCGCATCGGCGTCGTCGGCACCTCCAAGGGCGCGGAATTCGCGCTGCTCGCCGCGCTGCGCTTCTCCTGGCTGCGCGCGGTGGCGGCCATCGTGCCGAGCGACGTGGTCTGGGAGGGCTGGGGCCCGGGCGTGGAAGCGGGCCGGCGCGCCTCGTTCGCGTGGAAAGGCGAGCCCTATGCCTTCGTGCCCTACCAGGGCATGGCCGAGGAGATCGCGGGCTTCACCAGCGGCCGCGAGGTGCGGCTGCGCCGCCCGCAGGACCGCGGGCGCGCGGCCGCGGGTACCGAGCGCGTGGCCGCGGCACGCATCCCGGTGGAGCACATCGCCGCGCCGGTCTTCGTGGCCGGCGCACACGACGACCAGGTCTGGGACTCCGGCAGCATGGCCGAGGCCATCGCCACGGCGCGCCGCGGCGCCGGCCGCGAGACGGTGGCGCTGGTCTTCCGCGACGCCGGGCACTTCCTCGGTGGCCATGGCTGGAGCCCGACCACGCCCTACGACGCCGGGCCGAGCAAGGTCGGCGGCACGCCCGAGGCCAACGCGCGCGCGCAGGTCGAGGTGCTGCGCGAGCTGCAGGCCTTCCTGCGGCGCACGCTGGGGCCGCTGCCGCAATAGCCTTGGCCGGCCCGGCGCGCCGCGGCCGCGGGGAATAATGGCCGCATGACGGCGACGACGGCATGGCGCATCGCGGTGGTCGGCGCGGGCCCGGTGGGGCTGGCGCTGGCGCTGCACGCCGCGCGGCTGCTGCCGCATGCGCGAATCACGCTGTTCGACGCGCGCCCGGCGGACCGCGACGTGGGCGGCGACCCGCGCACGCTGGCGCTGTCGCTGGGCAGCGTGCAGTTCCTGCAGCGCCTGGGCTGCTGGCCGGCGGAGGCCGCCGAGCCGATCCGCGAGGTGCATGTCTCGCAGGCGCCGCCCACGCTGCAGGGCGTGCTGGGCGAGGCCGCGGTCCGCATCGCCGCGCAGGCGCTCGCCGTGCCGCAGCTCGGCGCGGTGCTGAGCTACGGCGCGCTGGTCGCACCGCTGCAGCGGGCCTGGATGGCGGCCGCGGCGGCCGAGCCCGAGCGGCTGCTCACGCGCTTCGGGCAGCCGGTGGCAGCGCTGAAGGCGCTGGCCGATGGCGTGGAGGTGGACGCGGGCATTGCCGAGGCCTACGACCTGGCGGTCGTCGCCGAGGGCGGCGTCTTCGCCGAGCAGGCCCGCAAGGCGCTGGCCCACGACTACGGGCAAACGGCCTGGGTGGGCACCGTCACGCTGCAGGGCGCGCCGCGTGGCGTGGCCTTCGAGCGCTTCACGCGCCATGGCCCGGCCGCGCTGCTGCCGTTGCCGAGCCCCGGTGGAGACGATGGCACGTCGCGCGCCGCGCTGGTGTGGTGCGTGGCGCGCGACGACGACCCGGTGCGCGAGCTGGACGACATGCAACGCGCCGCGGTGCTGTCCACCATCTTCCCGCCCGAGGCCGGCCGCGTCGTGGCGGTGTCGCCGCTGAGGGAATTCGCGCTCGGCCTGAATGCCGAGCGCACGCTGGTGCAGGGCCGCCGCATCGCCATCGGCAATGCCGCGCAGACCCTGCACCCGGTGGCCGGCCAGGGCCTGAACCTGGGACTGCGCGACGCCTTCGCGCTGGTCGATGCGCTGCGCTGGGCACAGGACCTCGACGCCGCGCTGAAGCGCGTGGAATGGGCGCGGGCGCCGGACCGCTGGGGCACCATCGCCGTCACCGACTTCCTGGCGCGCAGCTTCACCTGGCAGCTGCCCGGCGCGGCCGGTGCGCGCGGCCTGGGCCTGGCCGCACTGCAGGCGCTGCCGCCGCTGCGCGACTGGCTGGCGCGGCGGATGATGTTCGGGCTGCGGTAGGCGCCCGGACCGGCCTGCGGGCTACAGCCGCCGGTGCTTCAGCGCCGGCAGCTGCGTGCGCACCGCGGCGATGCGCGCCGGGTCGAGCTCGGCCATCGCGACGCCCTCGCCTTCGGGCAGCAGGTCCAGCACCTCGCCCCAGGGATCGACGACCATGCTGTGGCCCCAGGTGCGGCGGCCGTTGACATGCTCGCCGCCCTGCGCGGCGGCGAGCACGTAGCACTGGTTCTCCACCGCACGCGCGCGCAGCAGCAGTTCCCAGTGCGCACGGCCGGTCGTGTACGTGAAGGCCGCGGGCACCACCAGCAGGTCGCAGGGCGGCGCCATCAGCGCGCGGTACAGCTCCGGGAAGCGCAGGTCGTAGCAGACCGACAGCCCCACGCGCAGGGGCCCGCACTGCAGCGCCACCGGCTCGCCGCCGGCACACAGCGTGCGGCCCTCGTCGTAGCTCTCGCGGCCGTTGTCGAAGGCGAAGAGGTGCACCTTGTCGTAGTGCGCGACCTCGCGGCCGTCGGGCGCGAAGACGCAGGAGCGGTTCAGTGCCCGCGCCTCGGCCTCGCCGCCCGCCCCGGCGCGCACCGGCAGCGTGCCGCCGACCAGCCACAGCCCATGCTCGCGCGCGAGCTCGCCGAGGAAGCGCTGGATCGGCCCGTCGCCGGCGGGCTCGGCCAGCGCCAGCTTGTCGGTGTCGCGCCGGCCCATCACGCAGAAGTATTCCGGCAGCACCGCCAGCTGCGCGCCGGCGGCGGCCGCCTCGGCGACGAGCCGCGCCGCGGCATCGCGGTTGGCGGGCCAGTCCGGGGTGGACACCATCTGCACGGCGGCGATCTTCATGCCGTGCATTGTGCCGCCGCCCCCGGCGCGCATAACCCCCTGGCACCGTCGGCCTTGGCGAAGCGACTACGCTAGGGCCCGACCATCGGCCAGAAGCGCGCGCGGTTCGTACGACGCAGCGCCGGCACGAAGTCCGCGCACCGGCCGCCAGAGCCGGCAGCGTCGGACACGCACGAAGGCGGAGCAAGGATGTTTGCGGAGGGTTCGAGGATGCGTTCCAGCACGGGCCATGCGCGCCGGGCCCCGGGGGCATGCGGGAGGGGTGCCGATGCGGCCGGCTGAGGCGCCCGCCGCCGTGCTGCGCGCGGCACGCGCCGAGCACAGCCGCTTCGTGCAGCGCATCCGCCGCCGCTATGCGGCCGAACTGGCGCTGCTGCCGCCTGGCGCACCCGACGTGCAGGCGATCACCGCGCTGGTGGCGCGGCTGCGCGAGGGCGGGCGCGACCTGGCCACGGCGCTGCGCGTGGCGCGCCAGCTGGTGCTGGAACGGCTGGCGGTGCTGGACGTCGAGCACGACGCACCGCTGGACACCGTCACCCACGCGATGACCGCGCTGGCCGAGGCCACGCTGGAGCTCGCGCTGGCCGCCGCCGAGGCCGAGGCCGACGAGCGCCACGGCCCGCCGCTGGACGCCCACCGGCGCCGCGTGCAGATGTGGATCGTCGGCATGGGCAAGCTCGGCGCGCGCGAGCTCAACGTGTCCTCGGACATCGACCTCGTGTACGTCTACGAAGACGACGGCCAGACCGAGGGCCCGCGCCCGGTCTCGTTCCACGAGTATTTCTCCTTTGTCGCCAAGCGGCTCTTCGCGCTGATCGGCGAGACCACCGACGACGGCTTCGTCTTCCGCGTGGACCTGGCGCTGCGGCCCAACGGCAATTCCGGCCCCCCGGTGGTGAGCCTGGCGATGCTGGAGGAATACCTGCAGGTGCAGGGCCGCGAGTGGGAGCGCTTCGCGTGGCTGAAGAGCCGCGTCGTCGCGCCGCGCCTGGCCGTCACCAGCGGCAGCGCGCTGGCACTGCGCAGCCTGGTCACGCCCTTCGTCTACCGGCGCTACCTGGACTACGGCGTCTTCGAGGGCCTGCGCCAGCTGCACCGCAAGGTGCGCGACGAGGCGCAGCGCCGCGCCGCCGGCCGCCCCGAGCGCGCCAACGACGTCAAGCTCTCGCGCGGCGGCATCCGCGAGATCGAGTTCATCGTGCAGCTGATGCTGGTCGTGCGCGGCGGGCAGTTTCCGGAGATCCGCACGCGCAGCACGCTGCGCGCGCTGGACCGGCTGGTCGGCCACGGGCTGATGAAGCGCGAGACCGCCGCCGCCCTGGCCGAGGCCTACACGCTGCTGCGCCGCATCGAGCACCGCATCCAGTACCTGGACGACCAGCAGACGCACCTGCTGCCCTCGGCCGACGAGGACCTGGCCTGGATCGCCGCCAGCCTGGGCCTGGCCTGCCGGCCCGAGGCCTGCGAACTGCTGGCCCGGCTGTGCGAGGTGCGCGAGCTGGTCGCCGCGGAATTCGACGCGCTGCTCGCCGAGGGCAGCGGGCAGTCGCCGGACGCCGGCGGCAACGGCTGCCGGCGCTGCGGCCCGCAGCCGCTGCCGGTGGACAGCGAGGTGCTGCACGACAAGCTGCCGCCCGAGCTGGCCGAGCGCGTGCGCCACTGGTCGCGCCAGCCGCGCGTGCAGGCGCTGCGCGACGAGAGCCGGCTGCGCCTGGGCCGCCTGGTGCAGAAGACCGCCGCGGCGCTGGCCGAGAACGCCTGCACGCCCGCCGGCGCGCTGCGCTTCGTCGACTGGCTGGAGCCGCTGCTGCGCCGCGAGAGCTACCTCGCGCTGCTGATCGAGCGCCCCGAGGTATTGCGCCGGCTGCTGCGGCTGCTGGGCCTGGCGCGCTGGCCGATGCAGTACCTGATGCGCCATCCCGGCGTGATCGACGAGCTGGCCGACGCGCGGCTGCTCGCCCAGCGCTTCGACCGCGAGACCTTCGCCGCCGAGCTGCACGAGCGCGCCGCCGCCTGGCAGCGCGCCGGCGAGGACGACGAGGGCCAGCTGCTGGACACGCTGCGCCACGCCCACCACGCCGAGGTCTTCCGCACGCTGGTGCGCGACGTCGAGGGCGCGCTGACGGTCGAGCAGGTCGCCGACGAGCTCTCGGCGCTCGCCGACGTGGTGCTCGACACCGCCGTGCGCTGGGCCTGGGCGCGGCTGAAGCAGCGCCACCGCGAGGACCCGGCCTTCGCCGTCATCGCCTACGGCAAGCTCGGCGGCAAGGAACTGGGCTACGGCGGCGACCTCGACGTGGTCTTCCTCTACGACGACGGCGACGAGCCCGACGACGCGGCGCGCCAGCGTGCGCAGGAGGTCTACACCGCCTTCGTGCGCCGCCTGATCCCCTGGCTGACGCTGCGCACCGCGGCCGGCGAGCTGTTCGACATCGACACCGCGCTGCGGCCCAACGGCAACTCCGGGCTGCTGGTGACCAGCGTCGCGAGTTTCGAGAACTACCAGCGCGGCCGCGGCAGCAACACCGCATGGACCTGGGAGCACCAGGCGCTGACGCGGGCGCGCTTCGCCGCCGGCGACCGCCGCATCGAGCCGCGCTTCGAGGCCACGCGCCGCGCCGTGCTGGCCGCGCCGCGCGACGCCGCCGCGCTGCGCGAGGAGGTGCGCGCGATGCGCGAGAAGGTGCGCGCGGCGCGCACGGTGCCCTCCGGCCGCTTCGACGTCAAGCACAGCCCGGGCGGCATGATGGACGTCGAGTTCGCGGTGCAGTACCTGGTGCTGGCGCACTCGGCGGCGCACCCGGCGCTGCTGGACAACATCGGCAACATCGCGCTGCTCCGGCACGCCGAGCAGGCCGGCCTGCTGCCCGCCGGCGTGGGTCGCGGCGCAGCCGACGCCTACCGCGAGCTGCGCCGGGCGCAGCACCGCGCGCGGCTGGACGAGCAGCCCACGCACTTCGAGCCGGAGACCCTGGCCGCCGAGCGCGACGCGGTGCTGGCCTTGTGGCGCGCGGTCTTCGGCTGAACGAACCGGGCGCGGCCTGGACGGCGCTGGCGGCGCTGCTCGGCGCCGGGTCGGTCGTGGCCTGGTGGCTGCCGGCGGCGGTGCTGGACTGGCAGCCGGCCCAGGCCGGGGCGCAGCCCTGGCGCGCCTGGACCGCCGCCTTCGTGCACTGGAGCCCGCTGCACCTGGGCGCCAACCTGGCCGGGGTGCTCGTCGTCGGCCTGCTCGGCCGCGTGGCACGGCTGCCGGCGGCGCTGGCGCTGGCCTGGTTCGCGGCCTGGCCGCTGACGCAGGCCGGCCTGCTGCTGCGGCCGGAGCTGGCGCGCTTCGGCGGCCTCTCGGGCGTGCTGCACGCCGGCGTCGCGGTCGCGGCGCTGGCGCTGCTGGTGGCGGCGCGCGGCCGCGCACGGGCGATCGGCGCGGCCATCGCCGCCGGCGTGGTGCTCAAGATCGTGACCGAGGACCCCTGGGGCCCGCCGCTGCGCGAGGGCGGCGGCTGGGACATCGCGGTGGCGCCGCTGGCGCATGCCACCGGCGCGCTGGCCGGCGCGCTGTGCGCGCTGCCGGCGGCCGGGTGGTGGCGGCGCAGCCAGGCGGCGGGCGCGGCGTCCGCCGCGCGACAGCCGCGCTGATGCGCTGCGGCCAGAATCGCCCACCATGAGCAGCGACCGCAAGGCCCACCTGGACACGCGCGCCGTCGTGCTGCTGCTGGCCTGCTGCGCGATCTGGGGCCTGGGCCAGGTGGCGACCAAGCTGGCGCTGGCCGAGATCCCGCCGCTGATGCAGTCCGCCGCGCGCTCGGCCGGCGCCGCGGCGCTGCTGCTGGCCTGGTCGGCCTGGCGCGGCGTGCCGGTGTTCTCGCGCGACGGCACGCTGGCCGGCGGGCTGCTCGCCGGTGCGCTGTTCGCGGCGGAGTTCGCCTGCATCTTCATCGGCCTGCAGTACACGACGGCGTCGCGCATGTCGGTCTTCATCTACCTGGCACCCTTCGTCGTGGCGCTGGGCATGCCGCTGATCGCGCGCAGCGAACGGCTGTCGGCGCCGCAGTCGCTGGGCCTGGCGGCCGCCTTCGGCGGCGTGGTCTGGGCCTTCTTCGAGGGCTTCGTCGCACCGCGGGCCGGGCCGCTGCAGTGGCTGGGCGACCTGCTGGGCATCGCCGCGGCGCTGCTGTGGGGCGCCACGACGCTGGTGCTGCGCGCGACCAAGCTCGCGCAGGTGCCGCCCGAGAAGGCGCTGCTGTGGCAGCTGGCGGTGTCGGCGCTGGCGCTGGGCGCCGCGTCGCTGGTGGCCGGCGAGCCCTGGCCGCGGCAGCTGAGCAGCGCGTCGCTCGTGCCGCTGGCCTTCCAGACCGTGGTCATCACCTTCGCCAGCTACCTGGTGTGGTTCTGGCTCGTGCGCCACTACCCGGCCACGCGCATCTCGGCCTTCACGCTGCTGACGCCGGCCTTCGGCCTGCTCGCCGGCGTGCTGCTGCTCGGCGAGCCGCTGACGCTGCGGCTGCTCGTCGCGCTGGCCGCCGTGTGCGGCGGGCTGCTGCTGGTCAACCACGCGCCGCGGCGCGACCCCGTTCCCCCCACGACCCTGAAGGAGACGACCCGATGATCACGCTGTGCGGCATGCCGCTGTCCAACTACTACAACAAGGTCAAGCTGGCCCTGCTCGAGAAGGGCCTGCCGTTCAACGAGGAGTTCGTACCCACCGGCTCGAAGGACGAGGCGGTGCTCGCGGCCACGCCGCTGGGCAAGATCCCGTTCATCCGCACCGAGCACGGCCCGCTGTGCGAGAGCATGGCCATCGTCGAGTACCTGGAGGCGATCGCGCCGCAGCCCGCGCTGCTGCCGGCCGACCCCTACGCCGCGGCCAAGGTGCGCGAGCTGATGATCTTCGCCAACCTGCACCTGGAGCTGGTGGCGCGCGACCTGTATGCGCAGGCCTTCTTCGGCGGCACCGTCAGCGAGGGCACGCAGGCGCGCGTGAAGAAGCTGCTGGACCGCAACATCCCGGCCTTCAAGCGGCTGGCGAAGTTTGCGCCCTTCGTCGCCGGCGAGCAGTTCACGATGGCCGACTGCGCCGCCTACGTCAACCTGCCGCTGGTCGGCATGGCCACGCGCATCGTGCTGGGCAGCGACCTGCTGGTCGAGCACGGCGTGGACTGGAAGGCCTACACGAAGGTGATCGCCGAGCGGCCGAGCGCGCAGCGGGTCGATGCCGATCGCAAGGTCGCGCAGGCGGCGCTGCTGGCGAAGAAGGGCTGAGGGCGCGCCCTTTCGCGTCTCGACTTCCTCCGGGACGCGGCCGTGCTGCCTGCAGCCCGCCCCGGAGCGACTCGTACCGAGCGGCCTTCGATCGTTCAGAAATCCGTTCGGGCTGAGCCTGTCGAAGCCCCGAGGACCACGGGCGCTTCGACGAGCTCAGCGCGAACGGTGGTGACTACACCAACGAGCGCATTTCCGTATCAGGTCGCCGGCCTGGCCTGCGCGGCCGCCAGCGACACCGTCAGCTCCTTGCGGAAGCGGTTGAGCTCCTGCACGCTGGCGAAGCTGCGCTCCATCAGCAGCGAGAGGTTGTGCAGGATGCGCTCGACGACCTTGGTCTCCCAGACGGCGTCGAACTGGATCTGTTTGTCCAGCCACTGCTCCAGCCACTCGGGGTCGGGCAGCCGGCTCTGGATCGTGTCGCGCGGAAACAGCTTCGTGCTGACGTGCAGGTTGGTCGGGTGCAGCGCCTGCGCGGTGCGGCGCGCGCTGGCCATCAGCACGCCGACCTTCGCGAAGGCCGCACGCGCCTCGTCGCCGAACTTGTTCAGCGCGCGCTTCATGTAGCGCAGGTAGGCGCCGCCGTGGCGCGCCTCGTCGCGCGCCAGCGTCTCGTAGATGGCCTTGATCACCGGCTCGGTGTGCCACTCGGCGGCGCGCCGGTACCAGTGGTTCAGCCGCACCTCGCCGCAGAAGTGCAGCATCAGCGTCTCCAGCGGCGGAGCCGGGTCGAACTCGAAGCGCACCGCGTGCAGTTCGTCTTCCGTGGGCACGAGGTCGGGCCGGAAGCGGCGCAGGTATTCCATCAGCACGAGGCTGTGCTTCTGCTCCTCGAAGAACCACACGCTCATGAAGGCGCTGAAGTCGCTGTCGTCGCGGTTGTCGCGCAGGAACATCTCGGTGGCCGGCAGCGCCGCCCACTCGGTGATGGCGTTCATCTTGACCGTCTGCGCCTGCTCCTCGCTGAGCTGCGCGGCGTCGAACCGGTCCCACGGGATGTCCGTGTCCATGTTCCAGCGCACGGCTTCGAGCTGCTTGAATAGTTCGGGATACAGCATGACGGTCAGACGTGGGGTGAATCGCACATTCTAGAGACCGACCGCGGCGCGCAGCGAGGTATTGGCCGCGTGCTCGGTGCGCCATTGCGCCACCGCGGCCGGAATGCCGTCCAGCGTGCCGATCGCCAGCACGCCGGGCACCGCCCGCCGGTGCAGCACCGGCGCGCTGCCGCCGACCCACAGCGCGCGCTCGGCCGGCAGCTTGCGCCGCAGCTCGGCCAGGCCGTCGACGACCTGGTTCGGGTTCATGCAGCCGCTGAAGCCCAGCGCCACGACGTCGCTGCGCAGCGCGGCGGCCGCCAGCGCGATGTCCCACACCGGCGTCTGCGTGCCCAGCGACACGCAGCGGCAGCCCTCCAGCGCCAGCATCGCCTGCGCCATCAGCAGCCCCAGCCCGTGCGGCTCGCCCGGGAAGGTGGTCAGCAGCATGCGCGGCGCGGCCTGGGGGCCGGGGTCGGGGATGCCGGCGATGGCCTGGTGCAGCAGCACCTGGACGATCTCGGTGTACAGGTGCTCCTCGAAGATCTCCACCTGGCCGCGCACCCAGGCGTCGCCGATCGCCACGTTCAGCGGCGCGACGACCTCGGTGACGAAGCGGCCCACGCCGTGGCGCGCCAGCAGCCGCGCCAGCTCGGCCTGCAGGCCGGCCACGTCGTGCGACCGCAGCCGCTGCAGGTGCGAGCGCAGGTCCTCGTCGTCCAGCGCCGCGACCACGCCGCGCTGCGGCTGGTCCACCGTCTGCTCGGCCAGCTCCTGCAGCTGCGCCAGCGGCAGCGCGACGATGCGCCCGGGGCGGTGGCCGGCGTCCATCAGCCGCTTGACGATGCGCAGCTTCTCGACCTCCTCCAGCGTATAGGCGCGCTCGCCCAGGCCGTCGCGGGCCGGCGTGGGAAAGCCGTAGCGGCGCTCCCAGACGCGCAGCGTGTCCTTGCTCAGGCCGGTGTCGCGTTCGACCGCGGCGATGGACAGCGTGATCGGCGCGTTGCGCGGGCGATCGTTCACCTCAGCTCCCGTGCGGGCGCGCACACCGCATGACGGCGGGGCGGCTGGCAGCATGCATCATGGCCGTTCTGTCCACGACAAGTTGAATCGAACCCGGACCCCAGGCCGTGAATGTAGGCCGTTGACCAAGGCGTGAGCAAGACGAAGCCCCGACGACCGGTGGTCGAAAGGACACGGGCAGATTCGACAGACACGATGGCACCTGAACAGTTTTTCAGTGTACTATCTGGTCACGTCGAGACCGTTCAGTAATAATACACCCGAAAACGTGACGCGGCCAGACCGCAGCGCCGCGCCCCACTAGAGACCGATCGCCCTCCCATGCACCTGCGCCCCGCCCCGACCTTGCCGATCCTGCCGCCCGTGCCGGGGCGCGCCGTGCGTGCCGCCCTGCGGGCAGCGATGGCGGCCGCCACGCGGGCCGATGCGCGCGCGGAACTTCCCGGCGCGCCGCGCATCACAGCGGCAGGTGGCACGGGTGAGGGTCCGCGCCACGAGCAGCTTTCCCTGTCGTGCAGACGGCCAGCCTTGGCCGGAATCCCGAAGCGCCTCTCCTCCTCCTCCCTCCCTCCCTCGTTCGCTTCGGGGCGCTGCACGACAGTCTTTACAGCCAGGGGCATCGCGCGCCGCGGTGCCCCTTTCCATTTGCCGACACGCGCCAGGGCGCCCGGGAGCGCCGAATGAGACGCGTCGCCGTCATCGGCTCGGGCATCGCCGGCCTGGGCACCGCGCACGCGCTGGCCGGCGAGGCGCAGGTCACGCTGTTCGAGGCCGGCCGGCACTTCGGCGGTCACGCGCACACGGTGGACGTCACGCTGGACGGCGTCACGCATGGCGTGGACACCGGCTTCCTGGTCTTCAACCACCGCACCTACCCGAACCTGGTGCGCCTGTTCGAGGAGCTCCGGGTGGACACCGCGCCCTCGGACATGTCCTTCTCGGTGCAGGTGCGCCAGGACGGGCTGGAGTGGAGCGGCAGCGACCTGACTAGCGTCTTCGCGCAGAAGCGCAACCTGCTGCGCCCGGCCTTCCTGCGCATGCTGTCGCAGATCCTGCGCTTCAACCGCCTGGCCACCGGCATCGCCGAGCGCAATGCCGAGAGCGAGCTCGCCGAGCCGATCGCCGACTTCCTGGCCCGCGAGGGCTTCGGAGCCGCCTTCCGCGACTGGTACCTGCTGCCGATGATCGGCTGCATCTGGTCCTGCCCGACCGACCAGATGCTGCGCTTCCCGATGGCCACGCTGATCCGCTTCTGCCACAACCACGGCCTGCTGAGCATCGACGACCGGCCGCAATGGCATACGGTACGCGGCGGCTCGCGCCAGTACGTGCAGCGCATCGTGGCGGGGCTCGCCGACGCGCGGCTGGCCACGCCGGTGCGCTCGGTGCGCCGCGTGCCGCCGGGCGACGGGCATGCCGGCGTGATCGTCGCCACCGACCACGGCAGCGAGCGCTTCGACGAGGTCGTGCTGGCCTGCCACAGCGACCAGGCGCTGGCGCTGCTGGCCGACGCGAGCGAGGACGAGCGTGGCCTGCTCGGCGCCATCCGCTACCAGCCCAACCGCACCGTGCTGCACACCGACACCCGCGTGCTCCCGCAGCGCCGTCGCGCCTGGGCGGCGTGGAACTACGCCCGCGCCGCGGATGCCGGCCGCGAGCAGGCCGCCGTGTGCCTGCACTACCTCATCAACAGGCTGCAGCCGCTGCCCTGGCAGCGGCCGGTGATCGTGTCGCTGAACCCGGACCCGGCGCATGCGCCCGACCCGGCGCAGGTGCTCGGCGAGTTCGAGGTCAGCCACCCGGTGCTGGACCTCGGCACGATCGAGGCGCAGCGCCGGCTCGCGGCCATCCAGGGCCGCACGCATGTCTGGTTTGCCGGCGCCTGGACGCGCTACGGCTTCCACGAGGACGGCCTGGCGTCGGCGCTGGCCGTCGCGCAGGGCCTGCGCGGCGCCTGGCGGCAGGAAGCGCCGTGGCAGCAGGCGGCATGAACGCCGCCGCGCAGCCGCTGCTGGCCACCGGCGTGGTGCGCCACCGCCGGCTGCGCCCGCGCGAGCACGCCTTCGCCTACGGCACCTACTTCGTGCTGCTGCCGATGCGCGCCTGGGCGCGCGAGGGCAGCCCCGGCCTGGCGCGCAACCGCTTCGGCCTGCTCGCCTTCCACGACGCCGACCACGGCGACGGCCGCGCCGACGCGCTGGCCTGGCTGGACGAGCTGCTGGCCGGCGAGGGCATCGCCGACGCCGATGGCGAGGTCTGGCTGCAGACCTACCCGCGCGTGCTGGGCTATGCCTTCAAGCCGGTCAGCTTCTGGTACTGCGAGCGCGCCGACGGCACGCTGGCGGCCATCGTCGCCGAGGTCAACAACACCTTCGGCGAGCGCCACTGCTACCTGCTGGCGGCGCCGGACGGCCGCGCGCTGGCCTGGGGCCGCGAGCTGCACGCGCGCAAGGTCTTCCACGTCTCGCCGTTCTGCAGCGTGCAGGGCGGCTACCGCTTCCGCTTCCTGCGCACCGCGCAGCGCATCGTCGCGCGCGTGGACCACGACGACGAGGCCGGCGCGCTGCTGCAGACCAGCGTCAGCGGCTCGCTGCAGCCGCTGACCGCGGCCCGCGCACGCCAGGCCTTCTTCGGCATGCCGCTGATGACGCTGGCCGTCATCGCGCGCATCCACTGGCAGGCACTGCGCCTGGCGCTCAAGCGCGTGCCCTTCTTCAGCAAGCCGCGGCCGCCGGCCGCCTTCACGACCCGTTGAGCGCCCCGCCCGCCCGACGCCCACCCCGCCGACCATGACGATGTCCCACGCCACCACCGCCGCCGGCCACGCCCCGCAGGGCCCGGCCCACGCCACGCCGCCGGCCCTGCCGGCCGACGCCCCGGCCGCCGCGCGCGCGGTCTTCCGCCTGCTGCGCGGGCTGCGCCACGGCACGCTGGACGTGCAGCTGCCCGACGGCAGCCAGGCCCGCCTGGGCGACGGCGCCGAGCCGCGCGCCGCGATCCGCCTCGTGGACTGGAGCGTCTGCGCCTCGGCGCTGAAGAGCGGCGACATCGGCTTCGCCGAGCGCTACCTGGACGGGCGCTGGACCAGCCCGGACCTGGTGGCGCTGCTGAAGGTCTTCATCGCCAACCGCGACGCCATCGAGCAGGTCGTCTACGGCAGCTGGTGGGGCTCGCTGGCCTACCGCGTCAAGCACCTGCTGAACCGCAACTCGCGCCGCGGCAGCCGCAAGAACATCCACGCCCACTACGACATCGGCAACCCGTTCTACCGGCTGTGGCTGGACGAGACGATGAACTACTCGTCGGCGCTGTTCGACGGCGACCTGGCGCAGCCCACCGCCGACGCGCAGCGTGCCAAGGTGCGCCGCGCGCTGCGCCAGCTGGACCTGCAGCCCGGGCAGCGCCTGCTGGAGATCGGCTGCGGCTGGGGCGCGCTGGCCGAGGCGGCGGCCGGCGAGTTCGGCGCCCGCGTCACCGGCGTCACGCTGTCCGACGAGCAGCTGGCCTGGGCGCAGGAACGGCTGGCGCGCGCCGGCCTGGCCGGGCAGGCCGACCTGCGCCTGCAGGACTACCGCGACATCCCTGAGGGCGGCTTCGACGCCATCGCGTCGATCGAGATGTTCGAGGCCGTCGGCCGCGAATACTGGGGCGGCTTCTTCGCGACGCTGCGCGACAAGCTCAAGCCCGGCGGCCGCGCCTGCCTGCAGTCGATCACGATCCGCGACGACCTGTTCGAGCGCTACGCGAAGTCCACCGACTTCATCCAGCAGTACATCTTCCCGGGCGGGCTGCTGCCCAGCCGCAGCGCCTTCCGCGCCGAGGCCGCCAAGGCCGGGCTGGAGCTCGTCGACGAGTTCGCCTTCGGCGCCGACTACGCCGAGACGCTGCGCCGCTGGCGCGTGCAGTTCCTGGCGCGCGAGCGCGCGGTGCGCAAGCTCGGCTTCGACGAGCGCTTCATGCGCATCTGGGAGTTCTACCTGGCCTACTGCGAGGCGGCGTTCGCCACCGGCAATACCGACGTCGTTCAATTCACTCTTCGGCGCCCGGGATGAAGCTGCAGCGGCGCGACCTGCTGACCGCGGCGGCCACCGTCCTGACGGCGGCGGCGGCGGCCGCGCTGTGGCCGGTGCCGGCGGGTGCCAGCACGCCGGTGCCGGCGGAGCTGGCCGCCGAGCTGCCGGGCGCGCGGCTGCAGGGCAGCGGGCGGCTGCGCTTCTTCGGGCTGCATGTCTACGACGCGCGGCTGTGGACCGGCGAGCGCCGCGCGGCGGCCGGCGACTGGGCCGCCACGCCGCTGGCGCTGGAGATCGAATATGCGCGCCGCCTGGTCGGCGCGCAGATCGCCGAGCGTTCGCTCGAGGAGATGCGCCGCCAGGGCGCCATCGACGAGGCCGACGCCGCGCGCTGGCTGGCCGAGATGAAGCGCCTGTTCCCCGACGTGGCCGCCGGCGACCGCATCACCGGGATCAAGGTGCCGGGCAGCGCGGCGCGCTTCTTCGTCAACGGCCGCTACCGCGGCGAGGTCCGCGACGCCGAGTTCACGCGCCGCTTCTTCGGCATCTGGCTCGCACGCGAGAGCTCGCAGCAGGCGCTGCGCGAGGCGCTGCTCGGCGCCGGAACGGCGCCCTCGTGAGCACGGTGCTGGCGGCGCCCGCCTGGCGCGGCGGCTGGATGCAGGGCCTGGCCTACGGCGGGCTCGGCCTGCCGCTGGCCTTCGTCGCGCTGCCGCTGTACGTGGTGCTGCCGAATCACTACGCGTCGGAATTCGGCATCCCGCTGGCCACGCTGGGTGCGCTGCTGCTGTTCGCGCGCCTGGCCGATGCGCTGGCAGACCCCTTCATCGGCCGCGGCGTGGACGCGCTGTTCGCGCGCTCGGCGGCGCTGGCGCTGGGCACCGCGGCCGTGGCCGCGGTGGTGCTGGCGCTGGGCTTCCGCGGCCTGTTCTTCCCGGCCGTCGAGGGCAGCACCGCGCTGCTGTGGTGGTGTGCGGCGCTGCTGCTGGTGACCTACCTGGCCTACAGCGTGCTGTCGGTGCTGCACCAGGCCTGGGGCGCGCGGCTGGGCGGCGGCGAGGGCCAGCGCGCGCGCATCGTGTCCTGGCGCGAGGGGCTGGCGCTGGTCGGCGTGCTGGTGGCCAGCGTGCTGCCCTCGGTGGCCGGACTGTCGGTGGCCAGCGTGGTGTTCGCGCTGGCGCTGGCTGCCGGCGTGCTGCTGCTGGCGCGGGCGCCGGCGCCACGGCTGGGCGCCGCGGCGGGCATGGCGGGCCACCCGGCAAGCCTGGTCGCGCCGCTGCGCACGCCGGCCTTCCGCCGGCTGCTGGCGATCTACCTCGTCAACGGCGTGGCCAGCGCGGTGCCGGCGACTCTGGTGCTGTTCTTCATCCGCGACCGCCTGCAGGCGCAGGCCTTCGAGCCGCTGTTCCTGGCCAGCTATTTCGCCGCCGGTGCGCTGTCGATGCCGCTGTGGGTGGGCGCGGTGGCGCGCTACGGCCTGGCGCGCACCTGGCTGGCCGGCATGGCGCTGGCCATCGTCACCTTCGCCTGGGCCGCGCTGCTGGGCGCCGGCGACGTGGCCGCCTACACCGCCGTGTGCATCGCCAGCGGCATCGCGCTCGGCGCGGACCTCACGCTGCCCGGCGCGCTGCTGGCCGGCGTGATCCAGCGCGCCGGCCACGGCGAGCGGCTGGAGGGCGCCTATTTCGGCTGGTGGAACTTCGCGACCAAGCTCAACCTGGCGCTGGCCGCCGGCGTGGCGTTGCCGCTGCTGGCGCTGTTCGGCTACGCCCCGGGCAGCCGCGACGGCGACGCGCTCTCGGCGCTGACCATCGCCTACTGCCTGCTGCCCTGCGCACTGAAGCTGCTGGCCGCCGCGCTGCTGTGGCGGCTGTGGCTGGTGCCCGAGCGCGGCATGCCCGACCAAGAAAGAGGATCCCGATGAAACGACGACTCGTCCTGCTGGCCGCCGCCGGCGCACTGGCGCTGGCCGGCTGCGCCAGCGCGCCGAGCCCGGCCGACTACGCGGCCGAGAAGCCGGTGCTGGACCTCAAGCGCTACTTCGACGGCGAACTGGTGGCGCACGGCATCTTCACCGACCGCGGCGGCAAGGTCGCGCGCCGCTTCGTCGTGCAGATGACCGGGCGCTGGAACGGCAACCAGGGCGAGCTCGACGAGCGCTTCACCTACAGCGACGGCAAGACCGAGCGCCGCGTCTGGCGGCTCACCGACCTGGGCAACGGCCGCTGGGAGGGCCGCGCCGACGACGTGGTCGGCGTCGCGCAGGGCGTCTCGGCGGGCAATGCGCTGAACTGGCGCTACACGCTGGCGCTGCCGGTGGACGGCCGCGTCTGGGAGGTGCAGTTCGACGACTGGATGTACCTGGTGGACGACAAGGTGATGCTGAACAAGGCGGTGATGAGCAAGTTCGGCATCCGCCTGGGCGAAGTGACGCTGTCCTTCACCAAGCTGTGAGGCGCGGCACCCCACCATGGCCCTGAACCCCCGCATCACGGACTGGACCGGCAAGACCGCCTGGCTGGTCGGCGCCTCCACCGGCATCGGCCGCGCCACCGCGGCGCTGCTGCACGCGGCCGGCGCGCAGGTCGTCGTCTCGGCGCGCAGCGCGCCGGTGCTGGAGCGCTTCGCCGCCGAGCACCCGGGCAGCGAGGCGCTGCCGCTGGACGCCACCGACCGCGACGCGATGCGCGCCGCGGCCGAGCGCATCGTCACCGTGCACGGCGGCATCGACCTCGTGATGTACTGTGCCGGCACCTACAGCCCGATGCGCGCGACCGCCTTCGACCTGGACCTGGCGCTGCGCCACCAGCAGGTCAACGTGACCGGCGCGCTGTACCTGCTGGACGCCGTGCTGCCGCAGCTGCTGGCCCAGGCGCGCGGCGGGCGCGGCGGCCACCTGAGCCTGGTCGCCAGCGTGGCCGGCTATCGCGGACTGCCGCAGTCGCTGGCCTACGGGCCCACGAAGGCGGCACTGATCAACATGTCCGAGACGCTGCACCTGGACCTCTCGCCTCAGGGCCTGGGCGTGTCGCTGATCAACCCGGGCTTCGTCGAGACGCCGCTGACCGCGCAGAACCGCTTCCGCATGCCCGCGCTGATCACGCCCGAGGAGGCGGCGCGCGAGATCCTCGCCGGCTGGAAGCGCGGCGACTTCGAGATCCACTTCCCCAAGCGCTTCACGATGCTGCTCAAGGGGCTGCGCCACCTGGCCTACGGGCCCTACTTCGCGGCCGTGCGGCGGTCGACCGGGATGTGAACGCCGAGGACACGGTCGCGCGCGTCGCCGCCTTCTACGAGCGGCTGCGTCCGGCCGACCTGACGCACCTGGCCGAGCTGTACGCCGAAGGCGTGTACTTCAAGGACCCGTTCAACGAGGTGCGCGGCCTGGCGGCGGTGCGCCGCATCTTCGAGCACATGTTCGCGACGCTGGACGCACCGCGCTTCATCGTGCACGAACGGGTCGTGCAGGGCACGCAGGCCTTCCTGACCTGGGACTTCGTCTTCCGGCTGCGCGGCCGCGGCGGCGAGGAGATCCGCGTGCGCGGCGCCACGCACCTGCGGCTGGCCGCCGACGGCCGCGTCGCCGAGCACCGCGACTACTGGGACGCCGCCGAGGAGCTGTACGAGAAGCTGCCGCTGCTGGGCGCGCTGATGCGCTGGCTGAAGCGGCGCGTCAACGCCTGATCAGCGCTGGCCCTCGGTCAGCGTGTCGAGCTGGAAGAGCCCCGACTTGTCCACCAGCCAGATGTCGAAGTAGCGCACGGTGGCGGTGCCCGCCTTGACCGGCGCCGGGAAGGGCCCGGCGCGCCGGATCATCGCCACCACCCAGGGCGCGACCTCGTCGACCGCCGGCTTGCGCACGACGCTGACGTTGACGATCTGGCCGGTGGAGTCGATCTCGGTCTCCACCGCCATCACCGAATACAGCAGCGGCGGCATCTTGCCGCGCATCACGCGCATCGGGTAGGCGGCGTACAGGTGGCGCGCGGCGTCGACGCGGTATTCCTTCTCCGCCTCGGCCTGCGAGGGCCCGGGCACGCCGGGGTTCAGCGGTGCCGGCACCATCGTGAACTGCGCGCGCGCGGAGGCCGCGGCCAGCAGCAGCGCGGCGCCCGCCAGCAGCATGCGGCGCATCGTCCGGGACCTGTCTTGCTTGTTCATGTCGGCTGCCAGCGGGGACCGTTCCCGGGCCCCCCGCCCGGCTCGCGCCCCGAACGGCGGGAGGTTACACGATGGGCACGCGCGGTTACATCCTCCGCCGGCGCGAGACGGGGGCGCGGCAGCGAAATCGTGCCGGCTTCGGGCCGCTGCGGCGGCCGGCGAGGATCAGCTGAGCCAGCCCTTGCGTCGGAAGTAGATGAACGGCGCGGCCACCGAGGCCAGCATCAGCCCCAGCGCGAAGGGGTAGCCCAGCGGCCAGTCCAGCTCGGGCATGAAGCGGAAGTTCATGCCGTAGATGCTGGCGATCAGCGTCGGCGGCAGCATCGCCACGCCGACCACCGAGAAGATCTTGATCACCTTGTTCTGGTTGATGTTGATGAAGCCGACCGTGGCGTCCATCAGGAAGTTGATCTTGTCGAACAGGAAGGCGGTGTGCGAGTCCAGCGAGTCGATGTCGCGCAGGATCTGCCGCGCCTCCTCGAACTGCTCGGCATTGAGCCGCCGGCTGCGCATCAGGAAGCTCAGCGCGCGCCGCGTGTCCATCACGTTGCGGCGGATGCGCCCGTTGAGGTCCTCCTGCTTGGCGATCGCGGCCAGCGCCTCGGCGGCGACGCGGTCGTTGACGTTCTGCGTCAGCACGTGCGTGCTGACCTGCTCCAGGCTGTCGTAGATGCCCTCCAGCGCGTCGGCCGAGAACTCGGCGTCGGCGTCGTATAGCTTCAGCAGCACGTCCTTGGCGTCCTCGATCAGCGCCGGGATGCGCCGCGCGCGCAGGCGCAGCAGCCGGAATACCGGCAGGTCCAGGCGGTGCACCGAGAACAGCACCCCCTCGCGCAGGATGAAGGCCACGCGCACGTTGCGCGAGCGCTTGCCCTCCGGGCCGTCGTCGGCGTCGACGATGAAGTCCGAGCGGATGTGCAGCTCGCCGTTGTCCTCCTCGTAGTAGCGGGCGGACTCCTCGAGGTCCTCGTCCACCGCGTCGAGCGGGATCTCCAGGCCGAAGCGGCCGCGCACCCAGCCCTTCTCCTCGGCCGTGGGGTCGTCGAGGTCGACCCAGACCGGCTGCACATGGGCCAGCGCCGCGGGGCCGTCGACCTCCTGCTGGACGAGCCGGCCGTTGACCAGCGTGAAGACGTTGAGCATGGGCTGCTTTCGGGGGCTGCGGCCGGCGCCACATGCGCCCGCCGGCCCGGAGAATCGTTCGGGTGGGTGACGTGGGACCGTCCCGCCCGAACTGCCGGCACGAGGCCGGTGCCCCCGGACGGACGGTCACCGAGGGTGACTGGGGTCCATCTGCGCGCTCCTGGGCGCCCTGCTCGGCGCCACGACGAATTATGCCCCTCGCGGGCACGGCGCGGCGGGGATGGCAGACTCGCGCCGCATGAGCAAGCTGATGCGCCGCGGCGCGCTGGGCCTGGCACTGCTGGCGCTGGCCCTGGCGCTGGGGCTGGTGCTGGCCGCCGCGGCCGCGCTGCAGCGCGAGCCCGCGGTGGTGCTGACCGCGCCGGTGGACCACCGCGACGTGGCGCGCGCCGTGGCGCTGCTGCGCGCCCACGACCCCAAGCGCGTGCCGGCCGGCCGCGTCAACCAGCTCTGGCTGAGCGAGCGCGACCTCGACGTGCTGCTCAGTCACGCCGGCCAGCGCTGGCTGGGCGCGGTCGGACGGGTGCAGGTGGAGCGCGGCGCGGCCACGCTGCTGTTCAGCGCCCATGCACCGGCGCTGCCGCTGCTGGCGCCCTTCGGGCGCTGGCTCAACCTCGAGCTGCGCCTGCGCGAGACCGCCGCGCTGCCGGCCATCGAGGCCGCCCGCATCGGCCGCCTGCCGCTGCCGGCAGCGCTGGTCGAGCGCCTGGCGCCCGGGCTGGCCGCACGTGCCGGGCTCGCCGCGGAAGCGCGGCTCGCGGCCGAGGTGGTGCAGCGCGTGCGCTTCGCGCCGCAGCTGGTGCTGGTGCACTACGCCTGGCCGGGCGACGGCCGCCAGCGCGTGATGGCCACGCTGCTGCGCCCGGAGGACCACGCGCGGCTGCGCCCGTACCACCTGCGCATCGTCGAGCTGGCGGCGCGTGCCGAACCGGCCTGGCAGGCGCCGCTGGCCGACCTGCTGGTGCCGCTGTTCGAGCTGGCGCGCCAGCGCAGCGCCGAGAGCGCCGACGCGGCGGCCGAAAACCGCGCCGCCCTCGTCGCGCTGACCCTGTATGCCACCGGGCGCGGCGCCGGCAGCGTGCTGCCGGCGGACTGGCCGCGGGCACGCCCGCTGCGCCTGCTGCTGGCCGGACGCGACGACTTTCCGCTGCACTTCCTGGTGTCCGCAACGCTGGTGGCCGAGGGCTCGAGCCCGCTGTCGCAGGCCATCGGGCTGTACAAGGAAGTCGCCGACGCACGCTCCGGCAGCGGCTTCAGCTTCAACGACATGGCGGCCAACCGCGCCGGCACGCGCTTCGGCGAGCTCGCGGTGCAGGCGCCGGCGCGGCTTCAGGCCGCGGTGGCGGCCGGGCTGGCCGAGCGCGACTTCATGCCCGAGGTCGCCGACCTGCCGGAGTTCCTGTCGCAGGCCGAGCTGCAGCGGCGCTACGGCGGCGTCGGCGCGCCGGCCTACAACGCGCTGGTCGCCGAGATCGAGCGCCGCGTCGACGCGCTGCCGCTACTGCGCTGAGGGCGCGTCCTCGGCGGGCCGGCTGCGCGCCCCCGGCCCGGCGCCGGCCGTGAGGTCGAAGCGGAACAGCCGGCACTCGATGGGGCCGTTCCACATCGGCACGCGGCGGCTCTCCTTCAGCCGCAGCAGCGAGGGCAGCTTCATCTCCGGGCTCAGCAGCCAGGCCGTCCAGCCGGCGTAGTGGCGCTTCCAGTGCGCCGCCAGCGCGGCGTAGAACTCGGCCGGCGCGCCGCCGCCCTCGAAGCCTTCGCGCGCCCCCGAACCCGTGCCCGACCCCGTGCCCTTGGCCCCGATGCGCTCGCCGTACGGCGGGTTCAGCATCAGCGTGCCGCTGCTCGCCGGCGGCGGGCGCTGCAGCGCGTCGGCGGTGCGCAGCTCGATGGCGTGGCGCACACCGGCACGCTCGGCATTGCGGGTGGCGAAGTCGGTCATGCGGAAGCTGACGTCGCCGGCGTACACCGGCACCGCCGGCGCGTGCACACGCTCGCGCGCGGCCCGCTGCAGCTCGCGCCAGGCACCCAGGTGGTCGGCGAAGGGGCGCAGCCGCTCGAAGGCGAAGCGCCGTGCCGCGCCGGGCGCGATGCCGCAGGCCAGCTGCGCGGCCTCGATCGCGATCGTGCCGGCACCGCAGCAGGGGTCCAGCAAGGGGCCGTCCCCGGCACGGCCCTGCCACCCGGCGGCGGCCAGCATCGCCGCGGCCAGCGTCTCCTTCAGCGGCGCCTCGCCCTTCAGGCCACCGCTGCGTTCCTCGCGCCAGCCGCGCTTGAACAGCGGCTCGCCCGAGGTGTCGGCATACAGCGTGGCATGCGTGGGCCCGACGAAGAGCGCGATCGCGAGGTCGGGGCGCTTCGTGTCCACGCTCGGCCGGGCGCCGATGGCCTCGCGCAGCACGTCGCAGACCGCGTCCTTGATGCGCAGTGCGGCGAAGTTCAGGCTGGCCAGCGGCGAGCGCTGCGCGCTGACATCCACGCGCAGCGTCTGCGCCGGCGTGATCCAGCGTGCCCACGGCACCGTGCGCGCCAGCGCATAGAGCTCGTGCTCGTCACGGTAGGGACCCGCGGCCAGCGGCCACAGCACACGCTGGGCCAGGCGGCTCTCCAGGTTGAGCTGCATCGCCGCGCGCTCGTCGCCCTCGACCCAGACGCCGCCGCGCGCGGCCTCCACCGGGCACCCGGTGATCGCCGCCGCCTCGGCTTCGAGCAGCGCCTCGGCGCCGCCGGCGCAGGGCAGGAACAGACGCGTCACGGGCACCCCACCGGCAGGCGCGCGGGCGGCGGGCGCCCCCCTGCGTTCGAGGGGTTGCCGGGCCAGCGGATGGTCCTAAGCTGGCGGAGAGGACCGGGCTGCACCCGGCATCGGAGCTTGCGAATCATGATCTCCTTGCTTTGCCGCCTGCGGGCCGGCCTGCTGGCAGCGGCGCTCTCGACCGGGCTGCCCGCCCTGCAGGCACAGACGCTGGGTCCCGACTTCGCCGCAGACTACAGCGTCTTCAACATCGGCTCCGTGCCGGGCCTGCCGTCCAACTATGGCGGGCTCACCTTCCTCAACGCGAGCACGCTGCTGATCGGCGGTGCCGCGAACACCGCCAGCGGCAGCCTGTACACCATCGGCGTGGTGCGGGACACCGATGGCGCGGTCACCGGATTCTCCGGCACGGCGCAGCGCTACGGCGGACCGAGCGGCACGGTCGGCGAGTACAACGACGGCGGCGTGGTCTTCGGCCCGGGCGGCGTGCTGTTCACGGCGCGCTGGCCGGTCAACGGGCTGGGGCAGACGCTGCCCGGCAGCATCGACGAGGACAAGATCATCGAACTCGCCCCGCTGGGCGTCGCCAACTCGCTGGCGGCGATCAACTTCGTCCCGTCGGGCTTCGGCGGCGCCGGGCAGATCAAGCTGGTGTCCTGGTCGGGCGGCCAGTGGTACAGCGCCGGCCTCGCACCGGACGGCAACGGCACCTACGACCTGGTCGGCCTCGCGCAGGTGGACCTGGACCCGGCCGCGGGAGGCATCCAGAACGTGCCCGGCGGGCCCGAGGGCTTCGTCTACATCCCGGCGTCCAACGCCGGCTTCGGCGTCAACAGCATGCTGATCTCCGAGTACTCGGCAGGCACGGTCGGCGCCTATGCCCTCGACGCCCAGGGCAACCCGCTGGTCGCGACGCGGCGCACCTTCCTGTCCGGGCTGACCGGCGCCGAAGGTGCGGCGATCGATCCGGTGACCGGTGACTTCCTCTTCTCCACCTTCGGCGGCAGCAGCCGGGTCGTGCGCGTGTCGGGCTTCACCGAGCCGCCACCACCGATCCCGGAGCCGGGCACGCAGGCCCTGCTGCTGCTGGGCCTGGGCGCCTGCGCCGCCTGGGCGCGGCGCCGGCGCCGCTGACGCCGGCCCCTCGCACGCCCTCAGATCGCCCGGCGCATCGCCGCCGGCGCGATCTTCAGCGCCTCGCGGTACTTGGCCACCGTGCGGCGCGCGACCTGGATGCCCTGCTCCTCGAGCATCTCGCTGAGCTGGCTGTCCGACAGCGGCTTCTTCGCGTCCTCGGCGGCGACGAACTGCTGGATCAGCGCGCGCACCGCGGTGCTGCTGGCGTTGCCGCCGGCGTCGGTGTTGAGGCTGCTGCCGAAGAAATACTTCAGCTCGAAGGTGCCCTGCGGCGTGGCCATGTACTTGGCGGTGGTCACGCGCGAGATCGTGCTCTCGTGCAGGCCCAGCTCGTCGGCGATCTCGCGCAGCACCAGCGGCTTCATCGCGATCGCGCCGTGGCTGAAGAAGGCCCGCTGGCGCTCGACGATGGCCTTGCTGACGCGCAGGATGGTGTCGAAGCGCTGCTGGATGTTCTTGACGAACCAGCGCGCCTCCTGCAGCCGCGTGCCCAGCCCGCCGGCGCCGCGCTGGCCGCGCACCGCCTGCGCGTAGAGGTCGTTGATGCGCAGCTTGGGCATCACGTCCGGGTTCAGCGTGACGACGAGGCCGCGGCCGGTCTTGCGCACGATGACATCGGGCACGACCACCGGCGACTCGTCGCCGCCGAAGGGCCGCCCGGGCTTGGGCTCGCAGGCGCGGATCAGCTCCTGCGCCTGGCGCACGAGGTTCTCGTCGGCGCCGGTCAGCGCCATCAGCCGCTTCACGTCGCGCCGCGCCAGCAGTTCCAGGTACTGCTCGCACACGCGCAGCGCCAGCGCGCGCGCGGCGCAGGGCGGCGTCTGGCGCAGCTGCAGCGCCAGGCATTCGGACAGCGAGCGCGCGCCCACGCCCGCCGGCTCCAGGCTCTGCAGCCAGCACAGCGCCACGCGCAGCCGCTCGTCCAGCGACTCGCGCTCCTCGCCGGGCCGCACGTCCAGCAGTTCGGCCAGCCGCTCGGCGATCTCCTCCAGCGGGTCGGCCAGGTAGCCGTCGGCGTCCAGCGACTCGATCAGCACCTCCAGCGCCGCACGCTCGTCGTCCGACAGCCGCATGCCGACGACCTGCGCGCGCAGGTGGTCCTGCAGCGTGCCGGCGGCGGCGCGGCGGTCGTGCGCGTCGCCGTCCTCGCCCTCGCCGCTGCCGTTGCCGGCGCCGGCGGGGGTCTCGCGGATGCCGTCGAAGTCGTCGCCCTCGGTGCCGTTCTCCCAGTCGTCGCGCTCGGGCGTGCCGAAGTCGTCGGCGCGCAGGTCGCCGGCCTGCGTCTCGGCGCCCTCGCCGGCGTCCCCGAGCTCGCCGGCCACGGTGTCCTCGGGCTCGGCCGCGCGCTCGGCGGTCGTGCGCTCGGCCACCGGCTCGAAGGGGCCGGGCGGCGCGTCGTCCTCCACCTCCAGGAAGGGGTTGGCCTCCAGCATCTGGCCCACTTCCTGGTGCAGCTCCAGCGTGGACAGCTGCAGCAGCCGGATCGACTGCTGCAGCTGCGGCGTCAGCGCCAGGTGCTGCGAAAGGCGGACCTGCAGGGACGGTTTCATCGGCCGTCGTCCTACATGCGGAAGTGTTCGCCGAGGTACACCTTGCGCACCTCGGGGTCGGCGACGATGTCGTGCGGCGTGCCCTCGGCGAGCACGCGGCCCTCGCTGATGATGTAGGCGCGGTCGCAGATGCCCAGCGTCTCGCGCACGTTGTGGTCGGTGATCAGCACGCCGATGCCGCGCGCCTTCAGGAAGCCGATGATGCGCTGGATCTCGATCACCGCGATCGGGTCGACGCCGGCGAAGGGCTCGTCGAGCAGGATGAAGCGCGGCTGCGTGGCCAGCGCGCGCGCGATCTCCACGCGCCGGCGCTCGCCGCCGGAGAGCGCCGGCGCCGGGCTGTCGCGCAGCTTCTCGATCGCCAGGTCGTGCAGCAGCGTCTCCAGCTGCTGCTGGATCTGCGCCGAGGCCAGCGCGCGGCCGTCGGGGCCGAGCTGCAGCTCCAGCACGGCGCGGATGTTCTCCGCCACCGTGAGCTTGCGGAAGATCGACGCCTCCTGCGGCAGGTAGCTCAGCCCCAGCCGCGAGCGGCGGTGGATGGGCAGCGTGTGCACCGGCTGGCCGTCGATGTGGATCTCGCCGTCGTCGGCGCGCACCAGGCCGACGACCATGTAGAAGGTGGTCGTCTTGCCGGCGCCGTTGGGCCCGAGCAGGCCCACCACCTCGCCGGCGCCGACCGCGAGGTGGATGTCCTGCACCACCGTGCGCGGGCCGTAGCGCTTGTGCAGGCCGCGCGCCTCGAGCCGGCTGCCGGCCCCGGCGGGCGCGCCGGCGGCCACCGTGTCCCCGTTCACGGCGCGCCCCCGATGCGGCGGCTGGGTCGCAGCGGCGCGCTGGCCGGCGGGGCGCCGGTGGCGGGGGCCGAGGCCGCGCCCGCGGCACCCTCCGGCCGCGGGCTGAGGATCACGCGCACGCGGCCCCCGGGGTTGGTCTCGCTGGCCTGCCCGCCCTCGACGCGGAAGACCTCGGCCAGGTTGTCCCACACGATGACGGCGCCGGTGATCTCGTCGGCCACCGTGCCGCCGCGCAGCCGGCGCACGGCGCCGCTGCCGATGAAGCGCAGCGTGTCGGCACGGCCGTCGAATTCGATCCGCTCGGCGCTGCCCTCGACCGTCTCGTCCACGCCGTCGCGCTTCTGGCGCCAGGTCGCCGGCCGCTCCGCGCTGCCGATGGCGCTGGCGGCGCGGTAGCCGTCGGGCGTCTCGCGCATCTCGATGCGGTCGGCGCGCAGCACCATCGTGCCCTGCGTGATCACGACGTTGCCGTTGAAGACCACCACCTGGCGCTGCAGGTCCACGGTGCCCGGGCGGTCGGCCTCGACGACCATCGGCTTGGTGCGGTCGGCCCGCTCGGCGGCGGCCGGCGGCGCGCCCAGCAGCAGCGCCAGCGCCAGCGGCAGGGCCGCCAGGGCGGCCGGCCGGGCACTCGGTCGCGGGAGCAGGGGTCGCAGGGGCATCAGTACGGCATGAAACTTGCAGGCCATTCTAGCCACAAGTTCCTTGCGTGCCGATGACGTCGCGCACCCGGCGCGACGCAAGTCACGGGCCGGCGGGCCGGCCGACGCTGCGCCCGCTCAGCCGCGCGCGCGCTGGATCAGGAAGTCGGCCACCGCGAGCGCGCGCTCGTGGCTGCCGCTGAGCGAGGCCGAAGTGTAGAAGCGGCCCTGGACGCCCATCGCCGGCACGCCGTCGATCTTGTAGGCATCCGTCAACTGCTTGGCACGGTTGGCCTTGGTCGCGACGCTGAAGGACTTGAACGCGGCGCTGAACTTGGCGGTGTCCACCCCGGCGGCGCCGACGAAGTCGGTGATCTCCTTCTCGCTGCCCAGGCGCCGGCGCTCCTGGTGCAGCGCGTTGAAGACGCGGCGGTGCATGGTCGGCAGCGCGCCGATGTCCTCCAGAGCGTAGTACAGCTTCTGGTGCATCTGGTGCGGCGCCATGAAGCCCACCGGCACCTGGCGGAAGGCCACGTCCGGCGGCAGCCGCTTGGCCCAGCTCTCCAGCAGCGGCTCGAAGGCATAGCAGTGCGGGCAGCCGTACCAGAAGAACTCGACGACCTCGACCTTCTTGTCGGGCGAGGGCAGCGTCACCGGCGCCGGGGTGCCCAGCCGCACGTAGTCGCGGCCCTCGACCGGCGCGCCCTGGGCGTGCACGCGGCCGACGGTGGCCGCCAGGCCGCCGGCAGCGGCCAGTTGCAGGGACAGTCTGGAGAAATCGCGCCGCTTCATCGGGTGAAATCCTTTCGTGGTTCGCACGGGGGCCGGTGGTGGAGTCGCGCCGCGGGCGGCGAGTTCCGGGGCCGGCCGTGCTGGAAGGGGCTCAGTTGCGCTCGACGCGCACGATCTGCGCCTGGATGCTCTGGTCCTGCAGGCTGGTCTGCAGTGCGTCGGCCTCGTCGCGGGTGGGAAACGGCCCCAGGCGGACGCGGTAGACGGTGCGGCCTGCCTGCTCGCGTTCGGTGATGCGTGCGGTCTGGCCCAGCATCGCCAGCCGCGCACGCTGCTGCTCGGCGTCCTCGCTGCGGCTGAAGGCGCCGGCCTGCACGAAATAGACAAACGGTTCGGGGCCGCGCGCGGTGGACAGCGGCGGCGCGGCCGGCGCCCCCTGCTCGCCGGCGGTGGGCGGCGCGCCGGACAGGATCGCCGCCGGGTCGCGCGCGGTGCCCGCCGCGCCGGGCGAT
>CAZUPH010000013.1:0-35496 GCA_964621995.1 uncultured Rubrivivax sp.
GCCGAGGCGCCCGCGGCACCGGCGCCCGAGCCCGTCGCCGCCCCGGCCGAGCCCGCGAAGCCGGTGCTGCGCGTCGTCAAGGCCGCCGACAAGGCAGCCGAGGACGCCGCGCGCCAGGTCGACCTCGAGAAGCGCCGCAAGGCCGCCGAGGCCGAGGCCGCCGCGATCCGCGCGATGATGGCAGCGCCGAAGAAGACGCTGGTCGCCAAGAAGCCCGAGGAACCCAAGCCGGCCGAGGCCAAGGAAGCCATCAAGGGCACCATCCACAAGCCCAAGACGGCCCCCGGCGCGACGACCACCACCGCCGCCAAGCCGGGCGAGAAGAAGCAGGTCAAGAGCGAGAAGCTCAGCAGCAGCTGGGCCGACGACGCGGCGAAGAAGCGCGCCGCGCTCAAGACCCGCGGCGACAGCGCCGGTGGCCGCGCCGGCTGGCGTGCGCCGCGCGGCGGCGCCCGCCGCGGCGACCGTGGCGACGGCGGCAACGGCTACGCGCCCTCGGCCGAGTTCCAGGTGCAGGAGGTGCACGTGCCCGAGACGATCTCGGTGGCCGACCTCGCGCACAAGATGAGCGTCAAGGCCTCCGAGGTCATCAAGCAGCTGATGAAGCTGGGGCAGATGGTCACCATCAACCAGCAGCTGGACCAGGAGACCGCGATGATCCTGGTCGAGGAGATGGGCCACAAGGCCTACGCCGCCAAGCTGGACGACCCCGAGGCCTTCACCGAGGAGGAGACCGCGGCGCACGACGCCGCCGAGGCCCTGCCGCGCGCCCCGGTGGTCACCGTGATGGGCCACGTCGACCACGGCAAGACCTCGCTGCTGGACTACATCCGCACCAGCCGCGTCGCCGCGGGCGAGGCCGGCGGCATCACGCAGCACATCGGCGCGTACCACGTCGAGACGCCGCGCGGCATGATCACCTTCCTCGACACCCCGGGCCACGCCGCGTTCACCGCGATGCGCGCGCGCGGTGCCAAGGCCACCGACATCGTGATCCTGGTGGTGGCCGCCGACGACGGCGTGATGCCGCAGACCAAGGAGGCCATCCACCACGCGAAGGCCGCCGAGGTGCCCATCGTCGTGGCGATGAACAAGATCGACAAGCCCGAGGCCAACGTCGAGCGCGTGAAGAGCGAGCTCGTCGCCGAGGGCGTGGTGCCCGAGGACTTCGGCGGCGACTCGCCCTTCGTGCCGGTGTCGGCCAAGACCGGCCAGGGCATCGACGACCTGCTCGAGCAGGTGCTGCTGCAGGCCGAGGTGCTGGAGCTCAAGGCGCCGACCGAGGCCGCCGCCAAGGGCCTGGTGATCGAGGCGCGGCTGGACAAGGGCCGCGGCCCGGTGGCCACCGTGCTGGTTCAGAGCGGCACGCTGAAGAAGGGCGACGTCGTGCTTGCCGGCAGCAGCTACGGCCGCGTGCGCGCGATGCTCGACGAGGACGGCCGCCCGACCGAATCGGCCGGGCCGTCGCTGCCGGTGGAGATCCAGGGCCTGACCGAGGTGCCGCAGGCCGGCGACGACTTCATGGTGCTGACCGACGAGCGGCGCGCGCGCGAGATCGCGATCTTCCGCCAGGGCAAGTACCGCGACGTCAAGCTGGCGCGGCAGCAGGCGGCCAAGCTGGAGAACATGTTCGATCAGCTGGGCGACAGCCAGCAGACGCTGAGCCTGATCGTCAAGGCCGACGTGCAGGGCTCGCAGGAGGCGCTGGCGCAGAGCCTGCTGAAGCTGTCCACGGCCGAGGTCAAGGTGCAGATCGTGCACGCCGCGGTGGGCGGCATCACCGAGAGCGACATCAACCTCGCGATCGCGTCCAAGGCGGTGGTCATCGGCTTCAACACGCGGGCCGATGCCGGCGCGCGCAAGCTGGCCGAGAACAACGGTGTCGACATCCGCTACTACAACATCATCTACGACGCGGTGGACGAGGTGAAGGCGGCGATGAGCGGCATGCTCGCGCCGGAGCAGAAGGAAGAGGTCATCGGCATGGCCGAGATCCGCACCGTGTTCGTGGCCAGCAAGATCGGCACCGTGGCCGGCTGCATGGTCACCGCGGGGCAGGTCACGCGCAACGCGCGCTTCCGCCTGCTGCGCGACAACGTCGTGATCTACACCGGCGAGATCGAGAGCCTCAAGCGACTGAAGGACGACGTGCGCGAGGTCAAGGAAGGCTTCGAGTGCGGCATCAAGCTGAAGAACGTCACCGACCTCAAGGAAGGCGACCAGCTCGAGTTCTTCGAGGTCAAGGAAGTCGCCAGGACTTTGTAGCCCCCACGCTCCCTCCCGGTCGCTGCCCCCCGAGGGAGCTCATGCAGCGGACCGGCGGAGCCGGATCCGCGCATGCGGCTTGGCTGGTCCGTGGACCGCGCGGGCCGGAGCCCCGCCCCGGCGGGGCTTCGCACTTGAGAGAACACCGATGCGACACAAGAGAGCCATCCCCAACCGAAGCTTCCGCGTCGCCGACCAGATCCAGCGCGACGTGTCCGAGCTCATCCGCGAGCTCAAGGACCCCCGCGTGGGCATGGTCACGGTCAATGCGGTCGAGGTGACGCCCGACTATGCGCACGCCAAGGTCTTCTTCTCGGTGCTGCTCGGCGACCCGGCCGAGAGCGAGCTGGCGCTGAACGAGGCCGCCGGCTTCCTGCGCAACGGGCTGTTCAAGCGCCTGGCCATCCACACCGTGCCGACGCTGCACTTCCAGTTCGACCGCACCACCGAGCGTGCGGCCGACCTGTCGGCGCTGATCGCCCGGGCCAACGCCACGAAGGCGCGCGAGGACTGATGGAGCAGCCCGCGCGCAGGCCCCGCCGCGCCCTGCACGGCGTGCTGCTGCTCGACAAGCCGCCGGGCTGGTCGAGCAACGACGCGCTGGTCAAGGTGCGCGGGCTGATGCGCGCGGCCAAGGCCGGCCACACCGGCACGCTGGACCCGCTGGCCACCGGCCTGCTGCCGCTGTGCTTCGGTGCCGCGACCAAGTTTGCGCAGGCCGCGCTGGACGCCGACAAGCGCTACCGCGCCACGCTCGGGCTGGGCCGGCGCACCGGCACCGGCGACCTCGAGGGCGAGCCGTTCGACGAGCGGCCCGTGGCCTTCACCCGCGAGCAGCTCGAGGCCGCCTGCGCCGCGATGACCGGCCAGATCGAGCAGCTGCCGCCCATGCACTCGGCGCTCAAGCACCAGGGTCGCGCGCTGTACGAGTACGCCCGTGCCGGCGTCGAGGTGGCGCGCGAGCCGCGCCGCGTGGACATTCACCGCATCGACATCGTGCACTGGCAGGATGCCGAGCTGGTGATCGACGTGTCGTGCAGCAAGGGCACCTACATCCGCACGCTGGCCGAGGACCTCGGCGAGCGCCTGGGCTGCGGCGCTCACCTCGCGGCACTGCGGCGCACCGGCAGCGGCGCGCTGGAGGTGGCCGACGCGATCACGATCGACGAGCTCGCCGCGCTGGACGAACCGGCGCGCGACGCCCGCCTGCTGCCGCCGGACGTGCTGCTCGCCGGCTGGCCGGCGGTGGAGCTGCCCGACGACGAGGCCGGCCGCTTCCTGTGCGGGCTGCGCCGCCGCGTCGCGCTGGCCGATGCCGGCGCGGTGCGCGTCTACGGACCGGTCCCCGCCGACGTCGCGCCGGACCTGCCGGCCCCTCATCCCGCGCGTGCCTTCCTCGGCAGCGCCCACATCACGGCCGGCGAGCTCATCGCCGACCGCCTGCTGAGCCCGCAGGAAGTCCGGGCCGCCCTGCAGGCCCCGGCCGCAGCCATCGCCTGAACCCCATGACACACCCGATCCGCAACATCGCCATCATCGCCCACGTCGATCATGGCAAGACCACGCTGGTGGACCAGCTGCTGCGCCAGAGCGGCACCTTCCGCGAGAACGAGAAGGTCGCCGAGCGCGTGATGGACAGCAACGACATCGAGCGCGAGCGCGGCATCACGATCCTGGCCAAGAACTGCGCCGTCACCTGGCAGGGCACGCACATCAACATCGTCGACACGCCGGGCCACGCCGACTTCGGCGGCGAGGTCGAGCGCGCGCTGAGCATGGTCGACGGCGTGGTGCTGCTGATCGACGCGCAGGAAGGCCCGATGCCGCAGACGCGCTTCGTCACCAAGAAGGCGCTGGCGCTGGGCCTGAAACCCATCGTCGTCGTCAACAAGGTCGACAAGCCGGGCTCGCGGCCGGACTACGTGATCAACGCCGCCTTCGACCTCTTCGACAAGCTCGGCGCCACCGAGCAGCAGCTGGACTTCCCGGTGGTCTACGCCTCGGGCCTGAACGGCTGGGCGAGCCTGACGGAAGGCACCCCCGGCGAGACCTGGGGCAGCGACATGACCCCGCTGTTCGAGACCATCCTCAAGCACGTGCCGGCGCACGAGGGCGACCCGGCGGCGCCGCTGCAGCTGCAGGTCTCGTCGCTGGACTACAGCACCTACGTGGGCCGCATCGGCGTGGGCCGCGTCAACAGCGGGACGATCCGACCCGGCATGGACGTGCTGGTCTGCGAGGGGCCGGACGGGCGTTCCTACAAGGGCCGCATCAACCAGGTGCTGACCTTCGAGGGCCTGGAGCGCATCATGGCCGACGAGGCCGGCCCCGGCGACATCGTGCTCGTCAACGGCATCGAGGACATCGGCATCGGCGTCACGATCACCAGCGTGGACGACCCGCAGCCGCTGCCGATGCTGAAGGTGGACGAGCCGACGCTGACGATGAACTTCTGCGTCAACACCAGCCCGCTGGCCGGCCGCGAGGGCAAGTTCGTCACCAGCCGCCAGATCTGGGACCGGCTGCAGAAGGAGCTGCAGAGCAACGTGGCGCTGCGCGTCAAGGAAAGCGGCGAGGACGGCATCTTCGAGGTCTCCGGCCGTGGCGAGCTGCACCTGACCATCCTGCTGGAGAACATGCGCCGCGAGGGCTACGAGCTCGCCGTGAGCAAGCCGCGCGTGGTGTTCCACGAGGTGGACGGCGAGCGGCACGAGCCGATCGAGCTGGTCACCGCGGACATCGAGGACCAGCACCAGGGCGCGGTGATGCAGGCGCTGGGCGAGCGCAAGGGCGAGCTCGTCAACATGGAGACCGACGGCCGCGGCCGCGTGCGGCTGGAGTACCGCATCCCGGCGCGCGGGCTGATCGGCTTCTCCAACGAGTTCATGAACCTGACCCGCGGCACCGGCCTGATCAGCAACATCTTCGACGGCTACGAGCCCTACAAGGGCGAGATCGCCGGGCGCAAGAACGGCGTGCTGATCAGCATGGACGACGGCGAGATCATCACCTACGCGCTGGGCAAGCTCGACGACCGCGGCCGCATGTTCGTCAAGCCCGGCGACCCGGTCTACGAGGGCATGATCGTGGGCATCCACAGCCGCGACAACGACCTCGTCGTCAACGCCACGCGCACCAAGCAGCTGACCAACTTCCGCGTCAGCGGCAAGGAGGACGCGATCAAGATCACGCCGCCGATCGACCTGACGCTGGAGTATGCGGTGGAGTTCATCGACGACGACGAGCTGGTCGAGATCACGCCGAAGAGCATCCGCGTCCGCAAGCGCCACTTGAAGGAACACGAAAGAAAGCGGGCGAGCCGCGAGGCCGCGTAGCGGCCCCGCTGCGCGCCCGCTGCGCGCCGTTCCGTGGGCTCCCCCGAGCCCCCTCCAAGCGGGGGCTCCAGTCAGTGAATGGACCGGCTCGCGGCGCGAGCCTGCTGAACACCGATGACGCATCGCAAGGCGGTCTGGCTGATGGTGGCGGCGGCCCTCATGTGGAGCATCGCGGGGGTTGTGACGCGCCACCTGGACCAGGCGCGCAGCTTCGAGGTCACGTTCTGGCGCAGCGGCTTCAATGCGCTGGCGCTGGTCGTGCTGCTCTCGTGGCTGCGCGGACCGGCCAGGCTGGCGCACTCGCTGCGCCATGGCGGCCGGGCGCTGTGGCTGTCGGGGCTGTGCTGGAGCGTCATGTACACCGCCTTCATGGTGGCGCTGACGCTGACCACGGTGGCCAACGTGCTGGTCACGATGGCGCTGGCGCCGCTGCTCACCGCGCTGGCCGCGCGCGCCGCGCTGGGCTACCGCCTGCCGGGCCGCACCTGGGCCGCCATCGCGCTGGCCGGCGCCGGCATCGCCTGGATGTACGGCCGCGAATTCAGCGCCGGCGACCCGCGCCACCTGCTGGGCACGCTGGTCGCGCTGGCGGTGCCGATGGCCGCGGCGGTCAACTGGACGCTGCTGCAGAAGCTGCGCCACGAGGCCGGGCGCGACATGCTGCCGGCGGTGCTGCTGGGCGCCCTGATCTCGGCGGCCGTCACGCTGCCGCTGGCGCTGCCGCTGGCCGCCTCGGCGCACGACGTCGCGCTGCTGGCGCTGCTGGGCGTGGTGCAGCTGGCCATCCCGTGCCTGATCGCGGTGGCCGTGGCGCGCGTGCTCAGCGCGCCGGAGATCTCGCTGCTGGGCCTGCTGGAGGTGATCTTCGGCGTCGCCTGGGCCTGGCTGGGGGCGGGCGAGGCACCTTCCGGCGCGGTGCTCGCCGGCGGCGGCCTGGTGCTGCTGGCGCTGGCCGGCAACGAGGCGCTGGGGCTGCGCCGGGACCCCGTCCGCTAGGGTGAGCCCGGGGCGCCGCGGCGCCGGTGCGGGCCTAGCATGGCGACCATGCAGCAGCTCTCCGGCCTCGACGCGACCTTCCTGTACCTGGAGACGCCGCAGATGCCGATGCACGTCGGCGCGCTGCACGTCTTCGAGCTGCCTGCGGGGTTCCGCGGCCGCTTCGCCACCGCGCTGCGCAAGCACATCGCGGCCCGGCTGCCGATCGCGCCGGTGCTGCGCCGCCGGCTGTGGTGGATGCCGCTGAACCTGGCCAACCCGGCCTGGGTGGATGCCGAGCCGGACCTCAAGCAGCATGTCGTGGAGATCCGCCTGCCGCGCCTGGACGGCCGCGGTGCCGGCATCGCCGAGCTGGAGGCCGAGGTCTCGCGTCTGCACCCGGTGCTGCTGGACCGCAGCCGGCCGCTGTGGAAGATGCATGTCTTCGAGGGCCTGGCCCCCGGGCCGGGCGGCGTGCGCCGCGTCGGCCTGTACACCCAGCTGCACCACGCGGCGGTGGACGGGCAGGCCGCGGTGGCGCTGGCCAATGCGCTGATGGACGTGGCGCCCACGCCGCGTGCCATCGAGGCCCGCGCCTCGCGCCGCCCGCGCGCCTACAAGCTCGAGATGACCGAGATGCTGCGCGGCGTGCTCGGCAACCAGGCGCAGAAGGTGGCCGAGATCGTGCGCAAGCTGCCGTCCACGGTGGGCACGCTCAAGAGCGCGGCCACGCAGGCGGTGGCCGGCAGTTCGCTGTTCGGCGGCGCCAAGGGCGCCGGGCCGGGCAACCTGACGATGGCGCCGCGCACGCCGCTGAACCTGTCGGTCACCGAGGGCCGCGCCTTCGCCACCGCCACGCTGCCGCTGCCCGAGCTGCGCGAGATCGGCCGCGCCTTCGACGCCACGATCAACGACCTCGTGCTGATGCTGTGCAGCAGCGCGCTGCGCCGCTATTTCTCGCGCCGCCGCGAGCTGCCGCGCAAGAGCCTGGTCGCCGCGGTGCCGATCTCGCTGCGCGCCAAGGGCGACGAGTCGCCGGACAACCAGGCCTCGATGAGCCTGGTCAACCTGGGCACCCACATCGCCGATCCGCGCAAGCGCCTGGCCCACGTGATGGCCGCCACCAAGGCGATGAAGTCCACGATGGGCAGCCTGAAGAGCATCCTGCCGACCGACTTCCCGTCGCTCGGCGTGCCCTGGCTGATGGAGGCCGCGACCGCGCTGTACGGCAAGGCCAAGGTGGCCGACCGCATCCCGCAGGTGGCCAACCTGGTGATCTCCAACGTGCCCGGCCCGCCGGTCACGCTGTACCTGGCCGGCGCGCGCATGCTGAGCAACTACCCCACCTCCATCGTCGTGCACGGGCTGGCGCTGAACATCACGGTGCAGAGCTACGACCGCTCGCTGGACTTCGGGCTGATGGCCGACGCGCAGGCCATGCCCGACGTGCGCGAGCTCGCCGAGGCGCTGCTCGTGGCCTTCGACGACCTGCGCTCGCTGCCGCGCCCCGGCGAGCCCGACCCCGACGCGCCGGAGCCCAGCCTGGTGGGCCTGGCCACGCGCGCCACGCGCGGCTTCACCGGCGCCGTCACCGGCGCGGTGACGGATGCCGTCGGCAAGGTCGCGCGCACCGTGGTCGGCGCCGCGGTGGACAGCGCTGTCTCGCAGGTGACACGCCGCCCCAGGACCGCCGCGAAGGCGGGCGGCACCCCGCGCAAGGGCGGCGCGCGCTGACAATGGCCGCATGATCACTCCACTGCGCCGGCGACGCCTGCCGGCAGCCGAACCGCCGGAACACCCCGACCCCACGCCCTTCGCGCCCACGGACCTGCGCGAGTGGGTCGAGGCCCCGGGCCCGCTGATGCTGATGCTGGAGGCGCGCGCGCCCTGGGAATGGGCCGCGATGGTGGCGGCCGCGCCCTGGCTGCGCCGGCTGCCGGTGGGCGACGGGCACCCGGTGCTGGTCTTTCCCGGGCTCGGCGCCTCGGACATGACGACGGCGCCGCTGCGCAGCTTCCTGCGCGACCGCGGCTACACGCCCTACCCGTGGAAGCAGGGGTTCAACTTCGGCCCGCGCCACGGCGTGCTGGACCGCTGCCGCGAGCAGCTGCGCCAGCTGGCCACGCGCCACCGCGAGCGCGTCAGCCTGATCGGCTGGAGCCTGGGCGGCATCTACGCGCGCGAACTGGCCAAGGAGCAGCCCGAGCACGCGCGCTGCGTGATCACGCTGGGCACGCCCTTCGCCGGCCATCCGCGCGCCACCAACGCCTGGCGCTTCTACGAGCTGGTCAGCGGGCAGAGCGTGCACGACGAGGCGCTGATCGAGCAGATCCGCCAGCCGCCGCCTTGCCCGACGACCTCGCTTTACAGCAAGACCGACGGCGTCGTCGCCTGGCAGTGCAGCATCCAGCGCGCGCATCCGCTGGCCGAGAACATCGAGGTCCACGCCAGCCACATCGGCATGGGCATGAACCCGCTGGCGCTGTATGCCATCGCCGACCGGCTGGCGCAGGACCCTTTGCTGTGGAAGCGCTTCGACCTGCGCGGCGCCCGGCGCTGGTTCTACAAGGTCACGCACCACTCGCCGGCGCAGTCCGGGCTGTCGGTCTAGCCGTGCGCGTCACCGCCAACGGCATCGGCATCGAGGTCGACGACCAGGGCCCGCGCGAGGGCGAGCCGCTGCTGCTGGTCATGGGCCTGGGCATGCAGCTCACCGCCTGGCCGCAGCCGCTGGTGGACGATCTCGTCGCGCGCGGCTTTCGCGTGCTGCGGATGGACAACCGCGACGCCGGGCTCAGCGACGGCTTCGACCACCTGGGCGTGCCCAGCCTGGCCTGGGCGGCGCTCAAGCACACGCTGCGGCTGCCGGTGCGCGCGCCCTACGGCATCGCCGACATGGCGGCCGACGCCGCCGGCGTGCTCGACGCGCTGGGCGTGGCGAGCGCGCATGTCTGCGGCGCCTCGCTGGGCGGCATGGTCGCCCAGCACCTGGCGGCACGGCATCCGGCGCATGTGCGCAGCCTCGTGCTGATGATGACGACCACCGGCGCACGCCACCTGCCGCAGGCCACGCCCAGGGTGCAGCGCCTGCTGCTGTCGCGCCCCTCGGGCCGCGACCCCGGCGCGGTGGTCGCGCACCTGCAGCGCCTGCTGGCCGCGATCGGCAGCCCGGGCTACCCGGCCGACCCGCAGGAGCTGCACCGGCGCCTGCAGGAGACGGTCCGCCGCGCCTGGCGGCCGGCCGGCACCGCGCGGCAACTCATCGCGGTGGCCGCCGACGGCGACCGCACGCGCCTCGTGCAGCGCATCCACGCCCCCACGCGCGTGATCCACGGCGACGCCGATCCGCTGATCCCGGTGCCCGCCGGGCAAGACCTCGCGAAGCACATCCGCGGCGCCGTGCTCGACATCGTGCATGGCATGGGCCACGACCTGCCCACGGCGCTGCTGCCGCGCTTCGCCGAGGCCATCGCGCAGAACGCGCAGCGCGCGGCGCAGCCGGCCTGAGGCGGCTGCGGCCGCGTGCGCCGCCGTGGCTGCGCTACAAGCGGCCGGTCAGCAGCATCACCAGCAGGATGATCAGCACCACGCCGAGCACGCCACTGGGCGCATAGCCCCAGCCGCGGCTGTGCGGCCAGGCCGGAATCACGCCGACCAGCAGCAGCACGAGGACGATCAGCAGGATGGTTCCGAGACTCATGGGCGTTCTCCGTGGGTAGCGGGCCGGGGCCGGGGGGCCCGTGGGGACGCCAGACTGATCCGGCCCGGCGCGCGCAGTCCGTACGCTGGCGCACGCATGCACACCGAAGGGTGGCGGGGCTGCACACGCGCGCCTTTCGGCGCCGCGGGTCCGCCAGCGCACGGACGGCGCCCACCGGGGCGCGCAGAGTCGGACACAGTCCATTCAGGCTGCATCGAAAAGAAGGCTCGACCATGAACACCCGTCGCATTCCCCTGCGCTCCGCGCTTCGCAGCACCTCGCTGGTGCTGGCCTCGCTCGGCCTGCTCACCCTGGCCGCCTGCGGGCGCCCCGACCCGGTGAACAACAGCCCGGTGGTGAGCGTCACCCCGTCCACGACGTCGATGCCGGGCGCCGCCCCCACGCAGTCCGCTCAGACCGCGGAATCTGCTCGGTCGGACCTGGAGATCACCAGCCAGGTCAAGAGTTCGCTGATGGGCGACGACCTGCTGGGCCGTCAGAACATCGACGTCCAGACGACGGCCGGCGAGGTGCGCCTGAGCGGCGTGCTCGACAACCAGGCGCAGAAGGACCAGGCCATGGTCATCGCACGCGCCGTCATCGGCGTGCGCGGCATCCAGGACGAGCTGACGCTCAAGCCCTGACCCGCGGCCCCGGGCCACGCACCTGCGTGACCCCGGCGCGCACGGCGACCGCTCGCGCATGCGCGTGGCGGCCCGGCGCGCGCCTGCCCATACCCATCCGAAAAGAGACCCCATGAAAACCCATCGCATCCGCCATACCCTGGGCCTGCTGGCCCTGGCCAGCCTGGCCACCCTGGCCGCCACGCCCGCGCTCGCGCAGGACGATGCCTACTTCTACGGCGGCATCGGCGCCGGCGCCTCGCGCTCGAACCTCGATGACCAGACGCTGCTCGGCGGCCCGGTCGCCGGCAACCTCGGCAACCTGCGGCGCGACCGCAGCGACCGCGGCTGGCGCGTCTTCGGCGGCCGCCAGTTCAACAACGTCTTCGGCGTGGAAGCCAGCTACTTCGACCTCGGCCGCTTCAGCGCTGGCGCCGACACCCTCCCGGCCGGCAGCATCAGCGGCCGCCAGCGTGTGCAGGGCCTGAACCTCGACCTCGTCGGCACGCTGCCGGTGACCGAGAACCTGTCGGTGCTGGGCCGCGTCGGCGCCGTGTATTCGCGTGCCCGCGCCTCCATCGACGCCACCACGCCGCCGGCCAGCGCCGCGCCCAGCGAACGGGGTGCCGGTGCCAAGGTCGGCGTCGGCCTGCAGTACGCCTTCAGCCCTTCGTTCCTGGTGCGCGGCGAGGTCGAGCGCTACCGTGTCCGCGACGCCGGCGGCCGCCGCGGCAACGTGGACCTGGCGTCGGTGAACCTGGTCTTCCCGTTCGGCCGTGCGCCGGCGCCGGTGCGCCAGTCCATGGCCGTGGCCCCGAGCACGGTCGTGACGCAGGCCCCGGCACCGGCCCCGATGCCGGCCCCGGTGGTGGAGCCGCCGGCACCGGCGCCGGTGGTGCAGGCCCCCGCGCCGCAGCCGGTGGTGGTCGCCGCGCCGCAGCCGCGCCGCGTCAGCTACGAGGCCGAGTCGCTGTTCGGCTTCGACGCCGCCACGCTGCGCCCCGAGGGCCGGCAGGGCCTGGACAGCTTCGCCAGCGAGCTCGACGGCGCCCGCTTCGAGACCGTGAAGGTCGAGGGCCACACCGACCGGCTCGGCACGGCCGAGTACAACCAGGCGCTGTCGCTGCGCCGCGCCGAGGCGGTGAAGGAGCACCTGGTGCGCTCCGGCCGCATCGACCCGGCCAAGATCTCGGCCGTGGGCCTGGGCGAGACGCAGCCGGTGACGCAGGCCGCGGACTGCGTCGGCACCCGCCGCAGCACGCAGCTCGTCGCCTGCCTGCAGCCCGACCGCCGTGTCGAGATCGAGGTCAACGGCACACGCTGATCCGCTGATCCGCAAGGCCAGGGCCGTGCCGGCCGGGAACCCCCGGTCCGCGCGGCCCTTTTTCATGCCCGCGGCGCGCAGACCACGAGGTGGTGGCTGTCGTCGCCCAGGCCTTCCAGCGCGAGCCACTGGCCCGCCGCCAGCGGCTGCGCCCCCGCGGCCGCGACGCGCGCGATCTCGCCGGCCGCCTGCGCGGCGCAGACGCTGAAGACATGGCGCCGGCCGTGCCGGCGCAGCGTCAGCGTGACCGCCGGCCAGTGGCCCGGCAGTTGCGGCTGCAGGCGCACGCGCTCGCCTTCCACCTGCAGGCCGCAGATCGACCCCACCGCGGCGCGGTGCATGCCGGCGGCCGAGCCGGTGTACCAGCTCCAGCCGCCGCGCGCCTCGTAGGGCGGCTGGCTGTACACGTCGGCGGCCATCACGTAGGGCTCCAGGCCATAGGCCGCGCCCCAGCGCGGGTCGGCCGCGCGGTGGGCCGGGCTGAGCCAGGTCCAGCTGCGCCAGGCGCCGTCGGCGTCACCGAGCTCGGCCTGCGCCATCAGCGCCCAGACGACGGCATGCGCATACTGCCCGCCGTTCTCGCGCACGCCGCCCGGGTAGGCCTGGATATACCCGGCGGCCGGCGCCGCCTGCGCCAGCGGCGGGTCGAGCAGGCGCCACAGGCCCAGCCGCTCGTCGGCCAGCAGGCGCTGCGCCGAGTCCATCGCAAGGCGCTGCAGCGCCGGCGGCGCCACGCCGGAGAGCACGCTCCAGGCCTGCGCCAGCAGGTCGATGCGGCACTCCGGGTTGGCGTGCGAGCCCAGCGGCGAGCCGTCGTCGAAGAAGGCACGCACGAACCATTGCCCGTCCCAGGCCGGGCCGAGCAGGGCCTGGCGCCAGCCGGCGGCGGCGCCGCGCCAGCGTGCCGCGCGCGCCGCCTCGCCGCGCGCCTCGGCCAGCGGCGCATAGGCCTCGACCAGCGTGCACAGGAAGAAGCCCAGGAAGACCGACTCGCCGCGGCCGCCGTGGCCGACGCGGTTCATGCCGTCGTTCCAGTCGCCGCCGCCGATCAGCGGCAGGCCATGCGGCCCGACCGCCAGGCTGCGGTCGATGCTGCGCGCGCCATGTTCGTACAGCGTGCCCGACTGCGCGCTGGTGCGCGGCACGGTGTAGGCATCCTCGGCGCCGGGCGGCACCGGCGCGGCCTCGATGAAGGGCACGCGCTCGTCGAGCACGGCGCTGTCGCCGCTCGCCCGCACGTAGTGCAGGGCGGCATGCGGCAGCCACAGCAGGTCGTCGCTGAAATGCGTGCGCACGCCGGCGCCGCCGGGCGGGTGCCACCAGTGCTGCACGTCGCCCTCGAGAAACTGGCGCGCCGCGGCGCGCAGCAGGTGTTCACGCAGCAGCTGCGGCGCGGTCGTGGCCAGGGCCATCGCATCCTGCAGCTGGTCGCGGTAGCCATAGGCACCGCCGGCCTGGTAGAAGCCGGCGCGCGCCCACATCCGGCAGGCCACGGCCTGGTACAGCAGCCAGTGGTTGACCAGCGCATCGAAGGCGGCATCCGGCGTGTGCACCTGCACCGCGCCGAGCAGCCCCTGCCAGCCCTCGCGCACCGCGGCCTCCAGGGCCGCGGCGTCGCGGCCGAGCTCGCGCTGCGCCAGCGCCGCGGCCTGCTCGGGCGTGTCGCCATGGCCGAGCACGAAGACCAGCGTGCGGCGCGCGCCCGGCGCCAGCTCGACCGAGGCCGCGATCGCCGCGCAGGGGTCGAGCCCGGCGCCGGCGCGCGCGCCGAGCTGGTCGGGCAGCACGAAGCGGCCGCGTGCGTCGTGGAGCTCGCGGCGGTCGCAGGTCCAGTCCTCGATCGTCGCGTCGGCGCCGGCCGCGCCGGACGTCGGGCCGCGCTGCAGCGCCAGGAAGGCGGTGTGGCCGCCGCGGCCGTCGTGGTCGTCGCACTGCGTGGCGGTCAGCAGCTCCAGGCGCGTGGCGCCCTCGCCGAGCACGACGAAGGCGCTGCGCACCGAGCGCCGGTCCACGCGCAGTGCGCCCAGCATCCAGGCCACCGCGGCGACCAGCCGCAGGCCGAGCGGGCGCGAGCCATGGTTGACGAGCTCGATGCGAACACGCTTGAGCGGCGCCTGCGCGTCCACGCACCAGTGCGCGGCCAGCTCCAGCGCGCCCTCGTGGTGGCGGATCGTGCTCACCCCCGGGCCATGCTCGACCTGGCGCCGGCCGGTCCCGTCGGCCGGGCCGCGGCCGATCTGCCACAGCGCGCGGCTGCGCAGGTCCTGCACCAGGAAGGCCTCGCCGTCCATGTCGCCGAGCACGTCGTTGCCCCAGGCGGTGAGCTGGTGCAACCGGCTGTTGCCGGCCCAGGTGAAGCCGGCGCCGGACTCCGAGACCAGCGCGCCGAAGTCCGGATTGGCCAGCACGTTGGTCCAGGGCCGCGGTGTCGGGTGGTCGCGGTCGGGTGCGAAGCGGTAGCGGCCATCCTGCGGGTCGAAGCCTTCGGGCGCCGTCGCGGCGGGCACGGCAAGCGGCTGCGACGGGTTCGCAGGGTCTGCCGGCGCGGCAGGCCACGCGCGGCGCGGCGGCGCCTCGTCCAGCGCGACGCGGTGGCGGTCGTCGCGCTCGGCCTGCGCCGCCTCGTGCCAGGCCGCGAGTTCGGCCACGTGGCGGGCGAGCGGGCGACCGTCGGCCTGCAGCCGCACGCGCGCCAGCAGCGCCAGCGCGGCGCGGTCCTCGGCGGACAGCTCGGCCGCCGGCCACAGGTGCAGCGTGCCGGTGCCTCCGTGGGAGGCGGTGCCGGCCTCGTGGCGGTCGCGCAGCGCGGCCAGTTCGCGCTGCACCGGCATCTCGTACGAACGCGCCTCGGCATTGACCACCACGAGGTCGACGGGCACGCCACCGCGCGCCCAGCCGGCCAGCGCCTGCACCAGCAGGCGCACCAGGCGCAGGCCATGCGGCTGGCTGATCTGCACGGCGATCACCGGGCGGTCGCCCGACAGCCCCAGCCGCCACAGCAGCCGCCGGTCGCCCAGGCCCGCTCCCAGGCTGGCGGCCGGCCGTGCCAGCAGCAGCACGAGCGGCGTCGTCAGCAACTGCAGCGCGGCGCGGTCCTCGGCGCCCAGCACCTCGTGGCCGGCCAGCGCCCAGGCCGCACCCGGCGCGCCGTCCGCGCCCGGCCGGGCCTCGGAAGGCGCGGCCAGCGCCGCGCCGGGATCCGCGCCGCGCCAGCGTTCCACCACGGCGGCCAGGTCCTCGGGCCGCGCCGCGGCCGCGGTGCCCAAGGTCAGCTGCGCGCGACCATGCGGCGGCAGCGTGATCGCCAGCGCCAGCGCCGCCACCGGGTCGACGCCGGTCGTGCGCGGGCCGCTGGCGGCGTCGTCCGGCCCGAAGGCCGCGCGCGGCTGCCAGGGCCCGCGCAGGCGGCCGAGCCAGCGCGCGCGGTCGGCCAGCGCGCGCACGGGCGCGAAGGCGGCATCGGCGCGGGCGACGAAGTGCACGGCGTGCATCGCCGCCTCGTCGTCGCGCCGCGGCCTGCGCACCAGGTCCAGCGCCTGCCGCGCCGCATCCCACTGCGCGGCGACGAACAGGTTGGCGAAGGCCGGGTGCATCTCGTCGGCACGCGCCGGCGACAGGCAGACCTCGAACATCGGCATCAGCTCCAGCGCCAGCGGGCGTCCGGAGGTATTCCACAGCTCGATGCGCCGCAGCTCGAGGTCGTCGCGCTCGTCGACCCAGACCGTGATGCGCAGGTGCAGGTCCGGCCAGGTGGCGTCCAGCACCACCTGGTCGGCCGCCAGGCGCGCCGCATAGTGGGCCGCCGGGTCCGGCGCCGGGTGCTGGGTGGCGCTGTGCACCGCGCCGCCCGGCGCGCGGCGCAGGAAGACGAAGCTGCCGTAGGCGTCGCGCAGCGCGTCGTCGCGCCAGCGCGTGATGTCCACCGCGCCCAGGCGGCTGAACCCGGCGCCGTTGGGTCGCAGCGCGACGCTGTAGCGGCCGTTGCCCAGCAGCTGCGTCGGCGGCAGCGCGGCCTCGCCGGGCAGCCAGGTGTCGCCGGCCAGCGCGGCGGGCCGCGGCTCGGCGCGCCGGCGCCGTTCCACCGGCACCGGGCGCACATTCGGCACCTCGCGCGGCACGCGTTCGTGCAGCAGGCTGGCCACCGCGGCCAGGCGGCGGTCGGCCATCGCCCAGCGCCGCGGCAGCCCGTCCAGCAGCACCACCGCCAGCGCCACCAGTGTCATGCCCTGGTGGTGGGCCATCGTGGTGTGCACGAGCATGCTGCCGCTGCCGGTGGCCTGGCGCTGCGGCGTGCAGTCCAGCGCCTCGATGAAGCCCCAGGCGCCGCGTGCGCCCAGCGCCTGCAGGCGCTTGAGGTTGGCCACCACCGCGCCGGGGTCGAGCATCGCCGCCATCGCGCTGGCATAGGGCGCGATGACGAGTTCGTCCGGCGGCGTGCGCCGCATCGCCAGCGAAGGCACGCCCTGCGGGCCGTACTGGTAGGCCAGCGTGCCGTCCACCGCGGCATGGGCGCACTCGGACACGCCCCAGGGCAGCGCCATGCCCGGCGCCAGGTCGTGGCCGTGCACGAAGCGCTGCTGCTGCTGCAGCGCCAGCCGCGCCGCGGCGGCGAGCGCGCTGCCGGCGGGCTCGTCCAGCACCAGCGCGGGCATCAGGTACTCGAACATCGAGCCCGACCATGAACGCAGCCCGACCAGCCCGCCCACCGCCAGGAAGGGCCGGCCGAGTGCGGACCAGTGCGCCGCCGGCACGTCGCCCTTGGCGATGGCCCACAGGCTGGCGGCGCGCGCCTCGGACGCCAGCAGGTCGTAGTGCCCGGCGTCCGGGTGCTGTTCGCCGACCCGCCAGCCGATGTGCAGCAGCCGGCGCCGCCGGTCGTAGAGGAAGCCGAAGTCCGGCTCCGCGGCCAGCGCGCGGCATCGCGCCGCGAGTTGCCGTAGCCGTTCGCCCAGGTCCGCATCGGCCGCGGCCGCCTCGGCGTCGAGTGCATTCGCCACGGCCAGCAGGTGCACGCACAGGTTGCCGCTGTCCACGGTGGAGACATAGGCCGGCTGCAGCGTCTGCAGCGTGCCGGTGTCGATCCAGTTCGGCAGGTGGCCGTGGTGCCGCGGCAGGCGCGCAAGCGTGTCCAGCGTGGCCGCGCAGCGCGCGGCCAGTTCGTCGGCGCCGACCCAGCCGAAGGCGCGCGCGCTGGCCAGCGCCAGCAGGTACATGCCGATGTTGGTCGGCGAGGTGCGCTGCGCCACCATCGTCTGCGGCACGGTCTGCACGTTGTCCGGCGGCAGGTGGTGGCTGGCGGCGCCGACATGCTGCTCGAAGTAGCGCCAGCTGTCGCGCGCCACGCCGAGCAGGTACTCGCGGTCGGCGGCGTCGAGCACCGGGGGCTTCGGGCTGCGCGCGCGGCTGGCCAGGCCGATCCACAGCGGCGCGCCGGCCCAGGCCAGGCACAGCGCGGCGGCCAGGGCGGGCGCCGGCGTCGGCAACGCCAGCAGTGCCACCCCCACAGCGAGCGCGCCCAGGCCGAGTGCGCCATGCTGGCGCAGCAGGGCCGGCCATCCGCGTGCCGCGGCGGCCTCCGCCGCGGCGGCGGTGGTCCACTGCAGCAGGCGGCGCCGGCTGACGAGGCTGCGCCACAGCGCCAGGCCGATCGCCGAGACGTTGCCGAGTGCCTGGCGCGGCCACAGCGCCAGCTGCCAGGCCAGCGCGGCAAGCGCGCGGCCGAGGTCCACGAGCACCGAGCGCACGAAGGGGCCGGGCGCGAGGTCCAGGCGCCGCGGCAGCTGCGCGGCCACGGCACCGAGCAGCGGCCCGGTGGCGAAGGCCGCGGCGCCCAGCGCGAACGCGGCCCAGGCGTCCACCGGCCCGCCAAACAGCCCGACGGCCAGCAGCCCCAGCGCCATCGGCGCGACCAGCGTGCGCCGCAGGTTGTCCAGCAGCCGCCCGATGTCCAGTGGCCGCAGCCCGTAGCGCCGCGGCCGCAGCAGCAGCGGCCAGAGCTGCCAGTCGCCGCGGGTCCAGCGGTGCTGGCGCGCGCTGGCGACATCGGCGTGCGAGGGCGCAGGCTCCAGCAGCGGCACGTCGCCGACGCCGCCGCAGCGCGCGATGGCGCCTTCCACCAGGTCGTGGCTGAGCACCTGGTCCTCGGGCAGCCGGCCGCCGAGCACCGCGTGCACCGCTGCCACGTGCAGCAGGCCCTTGCCGCTGAAGCCGGCCTCGTCGAAGAGGTCGGAGTAGACGTCGGAACTGGCGGCGTGGTACGGATCGTGGCCGGGCAGGCCGCCGAACAGCCAGCGGTACGGCGTGGCCTCGCCTGCGGCCGGCCAGCTGGCGTGGACCTGCGGCTGCAGGATCGCGTGGCCGGCGACCACGCGGCGGCGGCGGGCGTCGACACGCGGGCGGTTCAGCGGATGAGCGGCCACGCCGACGAGCTCGCGCAGCGCCCCCGGCGGCAGCACCGAGTCGCTGTCCAGCGTCAGCAGCTGCGTGGTGCCGGCCGCCGGCTGCGAGCGCTCGCCGAGATCGACGAAGGGCGAGGCGCTGCCCGGCTGGGCCAGCCACCCCACCAGCTGCTCGAGCTTGCCGCGCTTGCGCTCCCAGCCGATCCAGGCCTGCTCGCTGACGCTGTAGCGGCGCAGGCGGTGCAGCAGCAGGAAGCGCCGTGGTGCGGACTCGCCGGCGGCCGCGCCGGCCTCGGCGTGGTGCCGGGCCTCCAGCGCGTCGACGGCGGCCACTGCGGCGGCCAGCAACGCGGCGTCGTCGTCGCGCGTGGCACCCGGCGCGTCGATCCAATCGCTGAGCAGGGCAAACTGGGCGTGCTGCTCGCGGTTGGCGAGGTGGTGCTGCTCCAGCCGCGCAGCCAGGCGCCGGATGCCGGCCACGCTGTCCAGCATCGCCGGGATCACGACCAGCACGCGGTGCGCCGGCGGGATGCCACCGGCCAGCGCCAGCCGCGGCGGCCGGCGCGGCGGCACCCACTCGCTGACCAGCCGGTTGACGAGGGCGGCGAAGACCTCGCCCGCCGGCCACCAGGCGAGCAGGCCGCACAGCAGCAGCCCCCACAAGGCGGCGCCCTCGTCGGCGGCGAGCGCGACGAAGCCCGCGGTCAGCGCCAGCGTGCCGGCCACCAGCGTGGCCGCGTAGGCCGCGAAGGCGTGGCGCTGCAGGGCGTCGGCCAGCACGCGCACGGGCCCGCGCCGCAGGCCGAGCGCGGCCTCGAAGCGCGGCCGCCCCGGGCCCCGCGTCCAGTAGCCCGGCGCCTCGGTCGGTGCGGGCGGGGTCGCGTCATCGGCTGCGGTGAAGCCCGTGGCATCGGTCGCGGTGGGCGGCGTCTGCATCAGGGCCATCAGCGTGGCCGCCACCTCGGCTTCCGCGCGCGAGCAGCGCCGCGCCAGACGCTCGACCTGGTGCAGGGTCGCGTCCTGCGTGTCCTCGCGTTCGGCCGCGAACACCGGGGAGGCCAGCAGGCATCGCATCAGCGCGCTGCTGCCGGCCACGATGGCGCGCCAGTCCGCGCCGCCCAGCGCGTGCAGGGCGCGGATCGCATGGGCCACGCTGCGGTGGTCGGCCATCAGCGCCGCCTGCTGCTGCGCCAGCGCACCGTCGGGGTCGGGCAGCGCGGCGGCCAGCGCGCGGCGCAAGGCCTCGCGGGCTTCGGCCGCCGGCGCCGGACCGCCGGCCGGGTCGGCGTGCAGACGCTGCATCACCTGCAGCGCGAAGGCGGCGCCGACGCCACGGCGCCCCATCAGCTCGAAGGGCGCCGTGGCGTCGGCATCGGCCGGCGCCCATTGCGGGTCGGCGAGGCGGTCGCACAGCCGGTCGGCTGCCTCGCGCGCGGCCTCGTCGGCGGCCAGGCGGTCGGCCAGGCGCCGCAGGTTCTCGATCAGCACCACGCGCAGCGTGGTCGGCAGCGCCCAGAGCTCGCCGAGCTGCAGCACGCCGGCTGCTTCGGACTGGTAGCCGTGCAGGAAGTCGGCCAGCGCGACGGCGTCGAAGACGCTGTCGGTGGCCGCGACGTAGCCCCAGGCCACGGCATAGATGCGCGGCAGGCCGCCGCCGGCCGCGTCGGCCAGCACCGGCAGGCCGCGGTAGTAGCGCCTCGGCAGGCCTTCGTCGATCTCGCGCGCCTGCGCGGTGAGCACCTGCACGTTGTCGAGCAGCCACTCGCCGCCGGAGCCGACGTGGTGGCCGCCGCGGGAGCGGCGTTCGATGCGGCGGTGCGCCGCGATCAGCGCGTCGATGTTGGCGCGCAGCCGCGGCTGGAAGGGCGCCGCGCGCGAGCCGCGGTCGATCGCGCCATGGGCCTGCGCGAGCCGCCGGCCGGCCGCCGCCAGGCTGGGTTCGGCGGCGTCCGCCGGCGGGTCGCGCAAGGGCAACGCGAGCGCGCCGCGGGCCGTGTCGAACAGCGCCAGCGGGTCGTCGGTCTCGGTGTCGGCGGTCAGCCCAGCAGCCATGCGATGCCGACCACCAGGCCGGCCAGCACGACGAGCACGCTCACGACGTGACCCAGCAGCAGGCCCGTCACGCGCGCCGCGGCGTCGGCGAGCGACGCCCAGCGCCCGCGCGCCTGTTCGCAGTGGCGGCGGTGGCTGGCGAGCCGGTCGGGCTCGCCGCCGCCCGCGCCGCCGGGTGCGGCGGGCAGGGACGCCACGGGGAGGACCCCGCTCAGCGCGTCGGGGCGCGATGCGCGAGCATGCGCGTCAGCAGGGCCAGCGCGGCGCCGACGCCCGCGGCGATGAGCACCGTCTGCAGCGGGTGACCGCGCACGTAGTCGCTGCTGGCGTCGCGCAGGCGCAGCGCGCGGTCGCGCACGGCGCTGGCGCCGTCGCGTGCCAGGTGCTCGGCACCCACGGCCAGCTCCTGCAGCGCGGGCACCACGTGGGCGCGGGCCTGACCCACACCGCTGGTCACCGCGTCGATCGAGGCATGCGCGACGCGGTCGGCGCCGTCGACGGCCTTCGAGGCGGTTTGGCCCAGGCTGTCCTGCAGGGCGCCGGTGCGGTCGGAATTGGGGAACGAGGAGGGGGTCATCGGTAGTCCTTGGTGGGTTGCAGAAGCGGAGGGCGTCGTGGGGCAGGCCTTCGCCGCACCGGCAGCACGCCAGGCGCAGCCTCGGTGCGGCGGTCGGGCCGCGCTGACCCCGACCGACGCCAAGGGGGCCAGCATCGCCCGGCCGGCGCGGGGCGTCGGTGCGATGCCGAACACTGCGCCCGAGCTGCGCGACGGACGATGACGGCCTGGGGCGCCCGCGTGGCGGGCCACGTGCGCAAGCGGACAGACGGCGCCACCGCGACGGTGCAGGCTCGCCTGCGTCAACGCAGCCCCGAGGAGAAATGCATGCATGTCCGGCCCCGCACACCGCCGCCCCCGCCCGCCCAGCGCCCGCAGGAAACCGACTTCACCGCCGAGGGCGCGCCGCCGCCCGGCCATGTCGGCCTCGAGGCCCCGGAGGGTGATGTCCCGGCCGCGGCCGCCCCCGCAGCCCCCACGGCGCCTTTGGCGCCCATGGCTCCGCTGCGCACGCCGCAGGCCGTGGACGGCCCCGCCGCCGTGCTGCCTGCTGCCGGCGCCGCCGGCACGGGCGCAGCCACCGCGGTGCGCCGGTCGGCGCAGATCGTCGGCGAGGTCAGTTCGCGCCAGGGTGACGGCACCAACCTCGTGATCCCCCTGGGCCCCTGCGTCGTGCGGCTGACGGCGCTGGATGCCACCCTGAGCTGGGTTGACGGCGACTCCAACGGCCTCGCCGCGATGCCGCTGCCTGACTTCCACCGCCTGCTGAAGACCGGCGCGATCGTCTTCGACGGCCCGACGCCGGCCTGAGCATGAGCGTCGTGATCTGGCTGCTCGCCGGCGGCCTGGTGGGCGGCCTGGCCAGCAGCTTCATGCGCGCCGACGTGCAGCAGCGCCGCGCGTTGAATGTCTTCGTCGGCATGATCGGGGCGCTGCTGGCCGGCTGGCTGGGTGCGCCGCTGGCGGGCATGGACGAGGTCGCGGCGGCCCGCTTGGGACTGCCCGCGCTGGTGGTGGCGCCCCTGCTCGGCGCGGCCCTGCTGCTGGCGGCGGTGACGGCAGTGCGGCGCCGCGGCGTGCGCTGAGGCGCCCGGAGCAGGGCGGGCAGCGTGCCGGCGTGCAGGGCGTCGGCCCTCTCAGGCCAGCGGCGGGTGCACCGCCGGAGCCCGCAGCACGGCAGCGGTGATCACGGCGCGCCGCAGCTTCATGCGCGCGCCGAGCGCGCCCAGGTCCAGCGTGCCGGCGCGGACCTGCGGGAACATCGTGCGCTCCTCCTCCGCGCCGTGCTGCTCGACCTGCCCGGCCAGTGTGCCGACGCGTGCGTCGTAGCGCTCGGCCGCGGGCGTCAGGTCTCGCAGTTGCCAGACCAGGTCCTTGATGCCGGCATGGTCCACGCTGGCCTGGGCGATCAGCGCGGCGTCGCGCAGCAGCGGCAGCACGGCCGGATAGAACAGCTCCTCCTGGACCTGCAGGTGCACCTCGAGCAGGTCGCAGATCTCGGCCACCAGGGCCTGCTTGTTGGACGCCGAGCGCGTGCGCTTGAACTCCGCGAAGAGCAGGGCCAGGGCCAGACGCTCGGCCCGGAGCAGGCCTACGGCATCGTCGGGGTTGGGCTGCGCGCGGCGCGCGGCGTCGGGACTGCTGCTGTTGCCGGGCATGGAGGCTCCTCGGGCTGTGTGGGGCGAAAGGGGGGGGCGACGGGGCCGCGCGAGCCGGCTCGGCGACCGAGCGGCACGGACACGCGACGGCAGGCTAGGCCGCTGCGCCGAGCGGCGTCTGTGCGACCGCGCACCCAGCGGCGGGACCACCGGCGCGCCGCCGCGGGCCCGGCGTGCGTTGTCGAACAGACGCCGCCGCTGGTGCGCCGCACGATGGCCCCTCACCCGCCGCGCCCCACCGGCACGACGACCCGCCCGCCCCGACCGGAGAGACTCCATGAACTACGAAGAACGCGACCCGCACGGCATGTACCGCCAGCACGGCACGACGTCCGGCCCCGACGCCCGCAGCGGCCCCGGACCGCACCTGATGGGCGCCGACACCCTGATCGGCAACGACGTCGTCAACAAGGACGCCGAGGACCTCGGCGACATCAAGGAGATCATGCTGGACATGCGCAGCGGCCGCGTCAGCTACGCCGTGCTGTCCTTCGGCGGCTTCATGGGCATGGGCGAGAAGCTCTTCGCCGTGCCCTGGGACGCACTGAAGCTGGACACCGTCAACAAGCGCTTCGTGCTCGACGTGAACAAGGACCGCCTGGACGGCGCGCCCGGCTTCGACAAGCAGCACTGGCCGGACATGGCCGACGCGACCTGGGAGAAGGGCATCCACGCCTACTACGGCACCACGCCCTACAGCGAGCAGCGGGCGATCTGAACGACCCGGGGCGTCGCGCACGCCCCGGCGGTCTGCCACCTGGTCCGGAGCACACGCCATGCATGCAGCATTCAAGGCCCTGCTGGCCGCCGCCGCGCTCGTGCTGGCCGGCCCGGCCGCGGCGCAGGCCACCTTCTTCGAGCACGACGGCTTCGCCGGACGCTCGTTGCGCGCCACCAGCCTGGTCTCCAACTTCGCGAACCACGGCCTGAACGACCGCAGCTCGTCGATCGTGATCGCCGGCCGCCTGCCCTGGGAGCTGTGCGCCGATGCCGATTTCGGCGGCGCCTGCGTGGTGCTGCCGCCGGGGCGCTACGCCTCGCTGTCGGCGCTGGGCCTGAACGACCGCACCTCCTCCGCACGTGTCGTGCGCGCCGCTGTCCCCGTCGCGGACCAGCCGCCCACGCCGGCAGCCGCCGCGCGCATCACTTTCCACCCCGGGCGAGAGCTTCGACGGCCGCGCCTTCAGCACGACGACCCGCGTGGACGACCTGCGCGGCGCCGGGCTCGGCGCCCGTGCCGCCTCGGCCGTGGTCGCCGGCGACAGCTGGCAGGTCTGCAGCGAGCGTCGCCTGCGCGGCCGCTGTGTGGTCCTGGGTCCCGGACGGTATGCCTCGCTGGCTTCGATGGGGCTGGATGGCGGGGTGGTCTCGGCGCAAGTGCTGCCGCGCGACGCGGGCAGTGTCGCCGCCGACCAGCGCCAGGCGCCGCCGCCCGCCGCCAGCGAGTTGACCTGATTCGAACGCGGCGACTTCGCCGGTCGCTCGCATGCCACGCGAGAGACGGTGGTCAACCTGCGCGACGCCGGTTTCCGCGAGCGTGCCGCCTCGGTCGTGGTGCAGGGCGGCGACTGGGAGGTCTGCGACGAGGCGCGTCACGGTGGCCGCTGCGCCGTGCTGCGCCCGGGACGCTACGCCTCGCCGTTGGCGATGGGGCTGGACGACCGCATCGCCTCAGCGCGCGCGGTGCTGAGCTATGCGCGCATCGGCGAGGACCGCCGCGCCCCGGTCTACGACGGCCGCCGCCGCCAGGGCGAGCGCCTGCACGAAGTGCCGGTCACGTCCTCGCGCGCGGTGCTGGCGACCTCCGGCCAGACCTGCTGGATCGAGAGCCAGCCCGTCGGCGAGGAACGCGGCCCGGCCAACATGGGCGCCGCGGTGGCCGGCGCGCTCATCGGCGGCATCCTCGGCCACCAGGTCGGCGGCGGCAGCGGGCAGAAGGCGGCCACCGTCGGCGGCGCCGTGGCCGGCGCGGCGATCGGCTCGCAGGTCGGCCGCGACCGCGAGCCGGCGACGACGCAGGAGGTCCAGCGCTGCGAGGCCGTGCCCGGCGGCGCGCAGCCGGCCTACTGGGACGTCGGCTACAGCTTCCGCGGGCAGGAGCACCGGGTGCAGCTGCCCGCCGCGCCCGGCCGCGCCATCCTGGTCAACGACGAGGGCGAGCCGCGCCTGTAGCCGTACGGCGCCACGACGCCGCCGTCAGCGTGCCCGGCCCGGCGGCGTCGGGGCCGCCGCAGTCGCCGCGTCGGCCAGCACCTGGCGCACCTGCGCGACATGCGGGCCGACGCGCCGCACGGCCTGCTCGAGCTGCGGCTCGGTGCAGCCCAGCGTGCGGCACCAGTAGGCGATCTCGACCGGGTCGTCGGCCTGGATGCGGCCGGGATCCAGCGGCTGGAAGTCCTGCGGGAAGTCCGTCATGGCGGGCCCTCCTGAACGGCGGCGGTGGCGCCATTCTGAGCGCTGCCGCAGCCGTGGGCTTGCGCCGGCTCAAGGTCGGCCGCTGCGCGGCGCCAACCCCCCAACGTGATCTCTCGAGCCTAGCCCCTGCGCGGGTCGGGCGGCGTGGCGGCCCGTTCCTGGCACCCGGCGCTTGGTGCGAAGCGGTAGCGGCCAGCCGGAGGGCACTGGCCGCGCGCGCGTCAGCGGTTTCCGGCAGCCGACAGGCCGCGCTGCTCCAGGGTCTTTCCTAGTCCCCGCGTGCAAAAGCCGACCTATCATGAAACCGCTTTCATCGACCGCGGAGGGGCGCTGGTGCGCAGCGGAGACGGTGCCGAGGGGGCGCTGGTGGAGGCGAACAGAGGAGACAGTGCATGCCCGCTCGTTCCGCCGTCCGTCAGCGCCCAGACCGCCGCCCGACGCTGAGATTCAATCAGGTGGCGGCTGCCATCGCCGTGCTCTGCGGGGCCACGACGCCCGCCTTCGCGCAGCAGGCGGCACCACCCGCCAGCGCCACCGGTCAGTCGGCGGGGGGCCAGGTGGTGGAGGTCACGGGCATCCGTCGCAGCCTGGAGACGTCGCTCGAGCTCAAGCGCGACGCGCGCGGCCTGGTGGACGGCATCGTGGCCGAGGACATCGGCAAGTTTCCGGACACCAACCTGGCCGAGTCGCTGAGCCGCATCAGCGGGGTGTCGATCGAGCGCAGCAACGGCGAGGGCACCCGCATCACCGTGCGCGGCATGGGTCCGGACCAGAACCTGGTGCTGCTCAACGGCCGCCAGATGCCGGGGTCGAGCTTCGACGGCGCCGCGCCCTCGTCGCGCTCCTTCGACTTCTCCAACCTCGCCTCCGACGGCATCGCTGCGCTGGAGGTCTACAAGACCAGCCGCGCCAGCAGCCCGACCGGCGGCATGGGCGCCACGGTCAACGTGCGCACCCAGCGCCCCTTCGACATCAGGGAGACCATTGCGCACATCGGCGTGAAGCTGGTCAACGACGAGACCGCGCGCAACCTGCCCAGCGAGCAGCAGGGCAAGCGGGTGACTCCCGAGATCACCGGCATCTACAGCACACAGACTGCCGACGGCACCTTCGGCATTGCGCTGATGGGTACCTACCAGGAGCGCGATTCCGGCTATTCCCAGGCCGCCGTGACCAGCGGATGGCGCAGCTTCAACGGCATCGTGGACAACGACTGGGGCGGCGGCAACGCACAGTGGGGTGGCCTGCCGCCCGCGGCGTGGAATGCGATCAGGAACCGCCCGGGCCCGGACTCCATCTACAGCGTCCCGCAGAACCTCAACTACTCGTTCACCGGCGTGCACCGCGAACGCCTGAACGGGCAGCTGGTCATGCAGGTCAAGCCGGTGAAGGACGTGGTCGCCACGCTGGACTTCGTGATGTCGGAGCAGAAGTTCCGCCAGCGCCGCAACGACATCTCGGCCTGGTTCAACTTCGGCGGCCAGTTCGGCGAGTACCAGCTCGGCACGCCGTCCTCGCCCGTCATCTATGGCGAGCAGATGGCGAACTCCGACGTGGCCATGGGCGGCTCGCGCACCCACGTCAAGAACAAGAACCAGCAGGTCGGCCTGAACGTGAAGTGGAAGGCGTCCGATGCGCTGAGCTTCGACGTCGACCTCCACAAGTCGACGGCCACCTCGGGCGCCAACGACCCTCTGGGCACCAGCGTGGTGCTGGGCACCGCCATCCTCAACCGCGGCGACACCTACGTGGACTTCAGCAGCAAGTTCCCGGTGCTGAACATCCAGGGCGGGGCACTGGACCCGGCCCTCGTCGAACTGCAGGGTTCGGTATTCGGAAACAGCTACCAGAAGAACGAGGTCAGCCAGCTGCAGACCAAGGGCAGCTTGAAGCTGCAGAACGGCAGCAGCCTGGACTTCGGGCTGGCACTGACCGAGGTGAAGAACCGTTCGGCCTTCGCCAACGTGCAGCGCGACGCCTGGGGCGCCGGCGCCGGCGGTGGCCCGGGCGCCATGCCGGACGACATCTGGCGGGCCGACTCGATCAGCAAGTACTTCAGCGGCATCCCGGGCTCCGGCGATCCGCGCCTGTACAACCAGTTCTTCCACTTCAACTTCGACGCGGTCCGCGAGGCGGCCATCCGGGCGCTGGGGTCCGATGCGATGCTCAAGGCGTCGTTCAACTACACGGACGACCTGCGCACGACGGAGAAGTCGGAAGCCCTCTACGCCCAGTACAACCTGTTCTGGGACTGGGGGGTGCCGATGGACCTCGGGGTCGGCCTGCGCTACGAGCGCACCAAGGTCGAGTCGCCGAGCTTGCAGTCCACCCCCGTGGCCGTGCAATGGGCGGGTGACAACGAGCTGCCGCTCGTCTTCAGCGGCAGCACCACGACGACGAGCTCCGGCAGATACAGCTATGTGCTGCCGTCCATCGACTGGAGCGCGGATGTCACGGACAACACCAAGGTGCGCCTGAGCTACGGCAAGACCATCGGTCGTCCGGGCTGGAACGCGCTCGGTGGACGGGTCCTGAACAGCCTCGCGCGCATCGACGGGGGTTCCGGCACCCTGGGCAACCCCGACCTGAAGCCCCTGCAGTCGAACAACTTCGACTTCTCGGCCGAGCACTACTACGCCAAGAGCAGTTATGTGGCGGTGAGCTACTTCCTGAAGAAGGTCAAGGACTACAACGCCGCCGTCAACGCCAATCTGACCATCCCGGGGCTGACGACGCCGGTGGGCGGTGCCTACTACCAGCAGGCCTTGCAGCTCGGCGGTTGCGGCCCGACGGATTCCGGCTGCATTCGCCAGTACATCTTCACGAACCTGGCCAACGCACCGGGTGTCGACGCGGTCAACCGCACCATCACCGGGCAGCCGGGCGATCCCTTGCTGGTGTTCAACCTGGGCACCTTCGCCAACAACGCGCGCAAGAGCCGCATCAACGGCATCGAGTTGAATGCGCAGCACATCTTCGGCAGCACCGGCTTCGGCGTCGCGGCGAACTTCACGAAGGTGAAGTCCGATCGCAACTACGACAACAAGAAGGTCGGCCCCCAGACCGACGTGCTGGTGGGCATGGGCGACTCGGGCAACCTGGTCGGCTTCTTCGAGAACGAGACCTACAGCGCCCGCCTGGCCTACAACTGGCGCGGCAAGTTCCTGGTGGCCAACTTCCCGGGAGGCTCGCCCGACCAGGCGCAGCCGCTGTACGTCGAGCCCTATGGCCAGTTCGACCTCAGCCTGGGCTACAACTGGGACAGGCACCTGCGCCTGCAGTTCGAGGCCATCAACCTGACCGACGAGTACGTGCGCACGCACATGCGCAACGAAAACCAGATCGGTTCGGTGACCAAGCTCGGCCGACGCTTCATGATAGGCGCGCGCTACAAGTTCTGAGCCAGGTGCCCGCGCGGGCGCATCCCTGGCTGCCGAGCGCAGCCGGGCAGAAAGGGCCGGCTCCGTCCGGCCCTTTTCTTCGAGGGTCTACAACGCGACCGACGCGTACCAGAGGAAGGCATCGTGGACGAACGTTTGCGCCGGGTGGCCGTGCTCGGCGGCGGCTCCGCCGGCTGGCTGGTCGCCGGTCAGCTGGCGTCCGCGCATCCGGACCTGCACATCACGCTGATCGAGTCCGGCGACGTGCCCGTGATCGGCGTCGGCGAGGGCACCTGGCCTTCGATGCGCGACACGCTGCGCCGCATCGGCCTGTCCGAGTCGGCCTTCGTCCGCCGCTGCCAAGTCGCGTTCAAGCAGGGATCGCGCTTCGACGGCTGGATCCGCGGTGACGCCGCGGCGCAGGGCGACCGCTACTACCACCCCTTCATGCTGCCGGTCGGCCATGGCGACGCCGACCTCGTCCAGGCCTGGCTGGCGACACGCTCGGACCGCCCCTTTGCCGACGTCGTCAGCCCCTCCGTCCAGGTCTGCGAGTCGGGCCGCGCACCCAAGCAGGCGCAGACGCCCGACTTCGGCGCCGTCGCCAACTATGCCTACCACTTCGACGCCGGCCTCTTCGGCCAGATGCTGCGCGAGCATGCCGTGCGGCAGCTGGGCGTGCACCACGTCATCGACCATGTCGAGGCGGTGTGCTCGCGCGAGAACGGCGACATTGCCGCGCTGCAGACGCGCGAGCACGGCGAGATCGGTGCCGACCTGTTCATCGACTGCTCCGGCCTCGCTTCCCGCCTGATCGGCCAGCACTTCGGGGTGCCGCTGAGGAGCGAGCGCGCGGTGCTGTTCAACGACGCGGCCCTGGCGGTGCAGGTGCCCTACGCCCGGGCCGACACGCCGCTGGCTCCCTGCACCATCGCCACCGCCTGGGCCAAGGGCTGGATCTGGGACATCGGCCTGCCGTCGCGGCGCGGCGTGGGCTGCGTGTTCTCGCGCGCCCATGCCGGCGAGGACGAGGCGCAGGCGGCGCTGCAGGCCTACCTGGAGGCCACCGGTGCGCCGGCCGATCGCCCGGCCCCGCGCCTCATCCGCTTCGAACCGGGCTACCGCGAGCAGTTCTGGGTGCGCAACTGCGTGGCCATCGGCCTGTCGGCGGGCTTCATCGAGCCGCTGGAGGCCTCGGCCCTGGCGCTGGTGGAGCTGTCGGCGCAGCGCCTGTGCGACGAGTTGCCGATGACCCGCGGCAGCCTGGACGCCGTGGCGCGCCGCTTCAACGACGACTTCGGCTACCGCTGGGCCCGCGTCATCGACTTCCTCAAGCTCCACTACGCGCTCAGCCAGCGCGAGGACAGCGCCTACTGGCGGGCCCACCGCGATCCCGCCACCTGGCCCGATCGCCTGCGCGAGCTGCTGCCGATGTGGCGGCTGCGTGCGCCTGCCCGCCACGACTTCGGACGCATCGACGAGGTCTTTCCGGACGCCAGCTACCAGTACGTGCTCTACGGCATGGGTTTCCGCCCGGACGCCCAGCCGCTGTCCGGCGCCAAACTGCAGGCTGCGCAGGCCTGCTTCGACGAGGCCGCCCGCCAGGCGCGCCGCTTCGTCGCGGGCCTGCCCGGCCATCGCAGCCTGATCGATCACCTCCACAAGTCCGCGACATGACCCGTCCCGCCCTGCTCGACAACGTCACCCACCGCCACCTGCGCATCCGCACCGAACGGTCCGCGGCGCTCGGTGACGCCCGACAGTCGGCGCTGGCCCTGCCGGCCGAGTTCCGCCATCTCCAGGCGCACTTCCCGATCGTGTTCCAGCTCGTGGAGGGCGACGTCGGCTTCCAGCCCGTGGCGCTGTTCGGCCTGGAGGAAGGGCAGAACCTGTTCCTGGCCCCGGGCGGCTGGGACGCCTCGGCGATGCCGATGGCGCTGCAGCGCGAGCCCTTCCTGGTCGGCCGCGCGCCGGACGACAGCCTGCAGCTGCACATCGACCTCGACAGCCCGCGCATCGTGCGGCCCGAGGAGGGCGACGTCGGCACGGCGCTGTTCCTGCCGCACGGCGGCTTCAGCGAGTACCTGGACCACGCGGTGCGGCTGATGGAGAGCCTGCACGCCCAGGCCCAGCAGCTGCCGGCCTTCATCGACGCGCTGAGCGGCCTGCAGCTGCTCGAGCCCTTCGTCTTCGACCTGGAGATGCCCGGTGGCGAGCAGGCCCGGCTCACGGGCCTGTTCACCATCAACGAGGAGCGCGTGGCCGCCTTGCCCGGCGCGGCGCTGGAGGCCCTGGCGCGCGCCGGGCACCTGCTGCCCATCTACATGCAGATCGCCTCCTTGGCGCAGCTGCCCGTCCTCGCCGAACGTGCCGCGCGGGCGGCGCGCCGCTGACCCCGGGCCATGCGTGCCGTTCCCGACTGGACGGGACCCTGGGACCCCGGCGCGATCCCGGACGCGCTGCTGACCGCCGACCGGCCCCACGTCGTGCGCGGCGGCTTCGCACACTGGCCGGTGGTGCGGGCCGCCCGGGAGTCCGACGAAGCCCTGGCGCGCTACCTGCTGGGCCTGTACAACGGCGTGCACGTCGGCCTGTTCCAGCTGCCCCCGGAGGCCCGCGGCCGGGTGTTCTACGCCGACGAGACCTTGCGCGGCTTCAACTTCAACCGCTACAGCGCCACGCTGGACCAGGTGCTGGCGGGCCTGCTGGGCGTGGCCGGCCACCCGGAACCGCCGGCGCTGTACGTGGGTTCCACCACGGTGGAGGCGGTGCTGCCGGGCTTCGTCGAGGCCAACGCCATGGGCCTGGGCGACCGGGACGCGCTGATCAGCCTCTGGCTGGGAAACCGCACGCGCATCGCCGCGCACTACGACCTGCCGGACAACTTCGCGGTCGTGGCCGCCGGCAGGCGCCGCTTCACCGTCTTCCCGCCGGAACAACTGCCCAACCTGTACATGGGGCCGCTCGACCCGACCCCGGCCGGTCAGCCGGTCAGCCTGGTCGACTTCGCCAGCCCCGAACTCGGGCGTTTCCCGCGTTTTGCCCAGGCCTGGGAGGCCGGCGAGCAGGCGGAGATGGAGCCCGGCGACGCGCTGTTCATTCCCAGCATGTGGTTCCACCACGTCGAGAGCCTGTCGCCGCTCAACCTGCTGATCAATGCATGGTGGCGCCAGACGCCCGCCTACGTGGATTCGCCGCTGAGCACGCTGCGCCTGGCGCTGATGACGCTGCGCGACCTGCCCGAGAAGGAGCGGCGCGTCTGGCAGCACCACTTCCAGCACTTCGTCTGGGGCGCCGACGCCGGCACCTGGGCCCACATTCCCGAGGCCGCGCGCGGCCTGCTGGGCCCCATCGACGAGACCCTGTCGCGCCAGGCCCGCGCGCAACTGCTGACCCAACTGAAGCGATGAATGCCGACATCAAGCCCTTCAACCGCGTCGTCATCGCCGGCGGCGGCACCGCCGGCTGGATGGTGGCCGCGCTGATGAGCAAGCTGCTGGGCAAGCAGCTGGACATCAGGCTCGTCGAGTCCGAGGAGATCGGCACCGTCGGCGTCGGCGAGGCCACGATCCCGGCGCTGCTCACGTACCACAACCTGCTCGGCATCAACGAGGCCGAGTTCATGGCCGCCACCAACGCCACCTTCAAGCTCGGCATCAACTTCGAGGGCTGGAAGGACATCGGCCAGCACTACTTCCACTCCTTCGGCAGCACGGGCAACGACCACTGGAGCGGCGGCTTCCAGCACTTCTGGCTGAAGGGCAGGGCGGCCGGACGCGCGCGCGCCTACACGGACTACAACCCCGAGACGGTGGCGGCCTTCGCCAACCGCTTCGCCCATGTGCAGAACAACGGGCTGAACTACGCCTACCACCTGGACGCCGGCCGCTACGCCAGGTTCCTGCGCGCGATGAGCGAAGCCGCCGGCGTGCAGCGCATCGAGGGCAAGATCGCCCGCGTGCTGAAGCACGAGGTCGACGCCGGCGCCGCCCGCGCGGGCGACATCGCGGCCCTGAAGATGGAGGACGGGCACCGCATCGAAGGCGACCTGTTCATCGACTGCACCGGCTTCCGCTCGATCCTGCTGGGCGAGACCCTGGGCGTGGGCTACGAGGACTGGTCGTACTGGCTGCCCTGCGACCGCGCCGTGGCGGTGCAGACCGCCTCGGTGCGGGAAGCCTGGCCCTACACGCGCTCCATCGCCCACCCGTTCGGCTGGCAGTGGCGCATCCCGCTGCAGCACCGGGTCGGCAACGGCCTGGTCTACAGCAGCAAGGAGCTCAGCGACGCCGACGCTCCCGAGGTGCTGAAGCGCAACGTCGAGGGCGAACTGCTGACACAGCCCCGCGTGCTGCGCTTCAAGCCCGGCCAGCGCGACAGGGTCTGGGAGCGCAACTGCGTCGCGGTGGGCCTGGCCGCCGGCTTCGTGGAGCCGCTGGAGTCCACCAGCATCCACATGATCCAGCGCCACGCCATCCGGCTGATGCAGCTGTTCCCGTCCGGCGGCATCCAGCAGGCCGACGTGGACGAGTTCAACCTGCAGTCCAGGCGCGACCTCGAGCACATCCGCGACTTCATCGTGCTGCACTACCACGTCAACGAGCGCAAGGACTCCGCGCTGTGGCAGCACGTGCGCGAGATGGACATCCTGCCCTCGCTGCGCCACCGCATCGAGCTGTTCCGCGAAACGGCGCGCGTCTTCCGCCCCAGCGACGAGCTCTTCGCCGAGAACTCCTGGATCCAGGTCATGATGGGCCAGGGCATCACCCCGCGGCGCTACCACCCTGTCGCCGACCTGATGGGTCCGGGCGAGCTGCAGCGTTTCCTGGACGACATCCAGATCCGGGTGCAGCGCGTGGTCGCCGGCCTGCCGGCGCACCAGGCGTACGTGGAACAGCTCTGCGCGCCGTTCCGGGCCGCCGCGCAGGCCCCGCAGCGGCCTTCGTAGGACCCGCGCGGACGGCCGCGCCGTGGACCGGGCCGGCGCGCCGGCCTGTCGCCGCGGACCGATGCCGTCGCGCGCCCGACCGGACGGTCCGGACGGCACCGCGCCGGGCAGGGGCGGCGCCGGGCGCCGGATCGGGCCACCTGCCCCGGGCAAAGGCGACAATGTCGCCTTTGCGGAGGCCGGCGGTGCACGCCCGGGCGCTGGCCCTGCGCCGCACCGGGAAACGCCGGCGTGCGCGCAGCGTCCACCCGGTCCCGCACACGCGAGGTTGAGGCCAGTGTCTGCTGCTGTTGATCGAGATCGGGCTGGCGGCGGGGTGTCGCCGTGGCGCCTGTCCGTCGCCCCGATGATGGACTGGACCGACCGCCACTGCCGCTACTTCCACCGCCTGATCACGCGCCGCACGCGGCTGTACACCGAGATGGTGACCACCGGCGCGCTGCTGCACGGCGACGTGGCCCGCCACCTCGACTTCGACGCCGCCGAGCACCCGCTGGCGCTGCAGCTCGGCGGCAGCGAGCCCGACGAGCTGGCGGCCTGCGCGCGGCTGGCCCAGCGCTGGGGCTACGACGAGATCAACCTCAACTGCGGCTGCCCCAGCGAACGGGTGCAGCGCGGGTCCTTCGGCGCCTGCCTGATGGCCGAGCCCGCGCTGGTGGCCGACTGCGTGAAGGCGATGCGCGACGCCTGCACGCTGCCCGTGACGGTCAAGCACCGCATCGGCCTGGGCCGCGACGAGGATTACGGCTTCGTGCGCGACTTCGTCGGCACCGTCGCCCTGCGCGGCGGCTGCACGGTCTTCGTCGTGCACGCGCGCAACGCCTGGCTGCAGGGCCTGTCGCCGAAGGAGAACCGCGAGGTGCCGCCGCTGCGCCACGAGCTCGTCGCGCAGCTCAAGCAGGACTTTCCGGCGCTGGTCTTCGTGGCCAACGGCGGGATGGCCGACGACGAGGCCATCGCCGGCGCGCTGGCGCGCGTGGACGGCGCGATGGTCGGGCGTCATGCCTACCACCACCCCTGGGCGATGGCCGGCTGGGACCGCCGCTTCCTGGGCGACGACGCCCCCGCGCCGACGCTGGACGGCGTCGAGCAGGCGATGGTGGCCTACATGGCGCGGCTGGCCGCGCAGGGCCAGGGCTGGTTCGCCGCGGCGCGCCACATGATGGGGTTGCGCAACGGCCTGCCGGGCGCACGGCACTGGCGGCAGGTGTGGTCGGACCACCGCCTCAAGCAGCTGCCGCCGGCGGAGGTGTCGGCGCTGGCGCGGCAGGCGCAAGCTGCGGTCGCACAGCACAACGCGGGCGCGGCGGCGTAGCATCTGCCGCATGCTGCGTTTCCTGCTCGCCCTGGGCTGGCTGGCGGCGGCGACGTTGTCGCAGGCCCAGTCCTGCGTGCCGCGCTACCAGTTCACGCTCGCCGACGGCGCACGCGGCTGCCTGACGGCGCTGCCGCTGGCCGACGAGCGCCTGCCCGGCTGGTCCAGCCCCGTGCGCCAGCTGGTGCCGGGCAGCGGCAACTATGCCCTGGCCGCGTCGCCGCGCGCGGCGGCCTGCCCGCGGGCCCTGGGCCTGGCCACCACCGAGGCGGGGCCGCCGACCTCCAGCCAGACCACCGCGCTGCGCGCCGAATCCGCCCTGGCCGAGTGCCGACGCGCACTGGCCGCCGCCGCACCGGCCGCGGCGGCCGCCTCGTCCTCGTCCGACTGCGACTGCCGGCTGCTGATCGCGGACGGCGCCTCGCCGCTGTCCGCGGACGAGCTGCGCGCCCACCTGTGGGCCGAGCCCGCCGGCGTCGCCGCGGCGCCGGCACCCCCCGCCGCGGCGGCCGAGGTGGCGGCGGCGGCGCCCGCGGCCGCCGGCCCCGCGCC